>CAZKZQ010000373.1:0-3253 GCA_964557235.1 uncultured Nocardioidaceae bacterium | reverse complement strand
CTGTTCGGCCAGGGCCGCAACTTCACCCAGATCGCCAAGGCGCTGGAGCCCGACCTGCGCTCGGTGCTGGTCGACCTCCCCAACCACGGCAAGTCGGTCTGGACCGACGACCCGTCCTACGAGGCGATGGCCGACACGGTCGCGCAGTGGCTCGGGACGACGTACGACGGCGCGAGCCACGTGGTCGGCCACTCCATGGGCGGCAAGGTCGCGATGGTGCTCGCGCTGCGGCACCCCGAGCTGGTGGACCGGCTGGTGGTCGCCGACATCGCGCCCGCGGTGAGCGAGGGCGCGGGGGAGTTCGAGCACCTGCTGGACAGCCTGGCCCGGATCGACCTGGACACGATCGAGCGCAGGGCGGAGGCCGACGAGCAGCTGGCGCAGTGGGTCCACGACGAGCGGGTGCGCGGGTTCCTGCTGCAGAACCTGCGGTCGACCGGTGACGGCTTCGCCTGGCAGGCCAACCTGCGGCTGCTGCGGCAGGAGCTGGGGATCATCGGCGGCTTCCCCGACCTCGACGCGACGTTCGACCATCCCGTGCTGTGGATCGCCGGCGGCCGGTCGGACTACGTCCAGCCCGAGCACGTCGAGGTGATGAAGCGGCTGTTCCCGCGGACCACCTCGGTGACGATCAAGGGCGCGGGGCACTGGGTGCACTCGGAGAAGCCGGAGGCGTTCACCTCCGCGATCCGGGCGTTCCTGCTCGCGCGGCGCTGACGGCTGCGAGGGCGCGAGCCGGAAAACGACGACGCGCGCGCCCGTGAGGGGCGCGCGCGAGAGTCGGGTGGGCCCGGTCCGCCTCAGGCGGCCATCGCCAGGATCGGCTCGCTGTGGCCGTCAGGGGCCAGGTAGAAGCCGTCGTCGAAGACGATCACGCCGTTGCAGAGCTTCGTCCAACCCTGCTCGGAGTGGTCGCTCACCACGTGAGCCGTCCAGCACCGCTCGTCAGTCGCCTCGGGGCAACGTCCGCATCCACACATAACTGCCTCCCAGATTTCGGGGCCTGGTCTCCCAATCAGGCTTCCGTTGGTCCCAATACTGACCGACCAAGGTCCCGACTCGCCATGACGAGAATGGGTCAACTGACCAACCACCCGATCGCACCAGTTTGAGACGCACCTCACAGGCACGTTCGGGTGACCCCACGCGGCGGTCTGTCCGGGTTGTCCGGATCAGGACTTCTTCCCCGAATGACGGAGGACCGCTCAGCCCTTCGGAGGAGCCGCCGAGGGGGAGGACATGATCGCCAGCTCCATCGGGTCCACGCACGCCAGCGCCACCGCGCTCCTGCACGCGTGGACGCACCAGGCGCCACCAGGACAGGCGGCCGGCGTCGCGACGTCGGGGGCGGTCGTGGCCGGAGAGATCACCACCGTCCAGCAGTCGCTGCTCGACGCCCTGGCTCCGCTGGTGGGGATGACCACCGAGGAGCTCCAGTCGACGCTCGAGTCGGGTCAGCCGCTGGAGTCCCTGGCCGCGCAGTACGGCATCGACCTGTCGGCGCTCAGCGACAAGCTCGAGACGACGACGGGCCTGCTGCTCGACGTGAAGGCCTGAGCCCGCCCGCAGGGGTCACATGTCGTTGCCGATGAACTGCGGGTCCCCGCCGGTCATCTGCAGCTTCCCGATCTCCTCGCACGCCCCCGAGGGGACCTCGCAGTCGAAGAAGCGGGTCGGGTCCTCGGTGGTGGCGGCCAGGATCGAGCCGTCGGTGTCGACGTTGAAGAACTGCGCGGAGTCCGGAAGCTGGAGGACGACCGGCTCCCCGTTGCCGACCGACTTCAGCACCGGCGACCAGTACAGGATGTTGCGCCCGTCGAGCGTCAGCTGGGCGTCGATCGCGCCCGGCACGTAGGTCCAGCCGGGCAGCGTCACGGTCGGTCGTGGCCCGTCGTAGAGCACGGTCCTGCTGCGGACGTCGGCGACGCGCGTCGTGGGGCCTGCGAACGGGAGCAGTCCGTCCTGGGCACGCTCGGCGTAGTCCCACCGGAAGGTGCCCTCCTCGGTGCGGACGAAGACCGTGCCGCTGTCGATGGCGTCGACGACCAGGTCGGCGCAGCCGGCGTCGGCCTCGCAGTCGAGGGGGATCGACACCGCGTCGTCGGCGGCGAGGTCGAACACCGCCAGGCGCACCTCGTCGCCGGACCGCACCGCGAACGCGACGTCGTCGGACCGGCTGTCGACCTTCGCGGTCGGGTGCCATCCCCGCGGGTCGTCGGTCTTGTCGGCCCACAGCGGCCGTGACTTGCCACCGCCGCCCAGCAACCACGGCCGCCCCTGACGGAAGTAGACGATGCCTCGGCTGGTGGCGACCGCGTCGGTGTCGAGGTAGAGCATGCCGCCAGGCGTGAGCTCGTCGCCCTTGATCGCCCGACCGCCCAGCACCACCACCCGACCGGGGTCGGCATAGGCACGGAGGCCGTGGGAGAGGTCCATCGGACCGGTCGAGAGCAGCGGCGGCTCGCTGACCACCTCGTCACCGCCACGCACCACGAGCGCGGCCCCGGCGATCACGCCCACGGCGAGGAGGGCTGCGGCGGCCTGCGCGGAGCGCCGCGTGCGGCGCCGGCGACGGCCGTCGTGGACGACGCGGTCGAGGTCCGGGGGAGGGGGCGTGATGCTCTGCAGGTGCTCGGTGAGCCCGTCGGTGAGGTTCATGAGAGGTCTCCGGTGGAGGTGTCGGCAGCGAGGGCGCGCAGTCGGGCGAGGGCGTCGGACGCCTGGGACTTGACGGTGCCGCGGCTGCACCCGAGGACCTCGGCTATCTCCGCCTCGGAGAGGTCCTCGTAGTAGCGCAGGACCACGACGGCCCGCTGGCGCGGGGGCAGCGCGGAGACGGCCCGCCACACCGCGTCGCGGTCGGCGAGCGTGGGCTCGGGGGAGGGCGCCGGCTCGGGCTCGGCGTCGACGTACCGCTCGCGCCGGAAGGCCGGGCGCCGCCGACTCCCCAGCACCTCGTTGACCGCCATGCGACGGACGTAGGCCTCCGGGTGGTCCGTGGCGCGGATCCGCCGCCACCCGGCGAAGGCCTTGGCGTAGGCCGCCTGCAGCGCGTCCTCCGCGCTCGCCCGGTCGCCGGCGACGGCGTACGTCGTGCGGAACAGGCGCGGCCACGTGGCGTGGAAGAACTCCTCGAAGCTCCCTGCGTCGTCGCCTGCGTCGGTCCCGCTGCGCGTCACGGGCGCTCCCGTCAGTGTGGTCTCCACGCAGGGTAGATGCGCGGCACCGGGCCGCCGGTTGGGTGCTGGTCGAC
>CAZKZQ010000372.1:0-3261 GCA_964557235.1 uncultured Nocardioidaceae bacterium | reverse complement strand
CGCGGTCCGCGGCTACACCCGCTGCCAGCGCTGCGGCCGGCCCAAGGCCGTCTACCGCAAGTTCGGCCTGTGCCGCATCTGCCTGCGGGAGATGGCGCACCGCGGCGAGCTGCCCGGTGTGACCAAGTCCAGCTGGTGACGGTCGCTCCCTCCAACCGCTGAAGGTCCGGCACCGCCGGAAACCACAGAAGAGAAAGAACACAACCCATGACGATGACCGACCCGATCGCAGACATGCTCACGCGTCTGCGCAACGCCAACCAGGCGTACCACGACTCCGTCACGATGCCCTACAGCAAGCTGAAGCAGGGCGTCGCGGAGATCCTGCGGCAGGAGGGCTACATCACCTCCTTCGCCGTGGAGGACGCCCCCGAGGGTGCCGTCGGCAAGACGCTGACCCTCGAGCTCAAGTACGGCCCCACCCGCGAGCGCTCGATCGCCGGCATCCGCCGGATCAGCAAGCCCGGCCTGCGCGTCTACGCCAAGGCCAGCGGCCTGCCCAAGGTCCTCGGCGGCCTCGGCATCGCGATCATCTCGACCAGCCAGGGTCTGCTGACCGACCGCCAGGCGAACCAGAAGGGCGTGGGTGGGGAAGTCCTCGCCTACGTCTGGTGACGAAGGACTGAGAGGAGAGACGAGACATGTCGCGTATTGGCAAGCTCCCCATCCCGGTCCCCTCGGGCGTCGAGGTCACCCTCGACGACCGTCTGGTCACGGTGAAGGGCCCCAAGGGCACGCTGACCCACACCGTGGTCCAGCCGATCTCGGTGGCGAAGAACGATGACGGCGCCCTCGCGGTGACCCGTCCCGACGACGAGCGCGCGTCCCGCGCCCGCCACGGCCTGACCCGCACGCTCATCGCCAACATGGTGCAGGGCGTGACGCAGGGCTACGAGAAGAAGCTCGAGATCGTCGGCGTGGGCTACCGGGTCCTGTCCAAGGGCCCGACCCAGCTGGAGTTCCAGCTGGGCTACTCCCACCCGATCATCTTCGACGCCCCCGAGGGCATCACGTTCGCCGTCGAGAGCCCGACCAAGCTCGGTGTCGCCGGCATCGACAAGCAGCTGGTCGGCGAGGTCGCCGCGAACATCCGCAAGCTGCGCAAGCCCGAGCCCTACAAGGGCAAGGGTGTCCGCTACGCCGGCGAGGTCGTGCGTCGCAAGGTCGGAAAGGCTGGTAAGTAATGGCCATCTCGCTCAAGCAGGGCAAGCACACCCGGGGCCGCGTGGCCTCGCGTCTGCGTCGCCAGGTCCGGGGCCGCAAGCGCCTCTCCGGCACCGCGGAGCGCCCGCGCCTCGTGGTCACCCGCTCCTCGAAGCACATCACCGCTCAGGTGGTCGACGACGGTGTCGGTCGCACCCTGGCCTACGCCAGCACCATGGAGGCCGACATCCGCGGCCTCGAGGGTGACAAGTCGGCCAAGGCCAAGCGCGTCGGCGAGCTCGTCGCCGAGCGGGCCAAGACGGCCGGAGTCGAGGGCGTGGTCTTCGACCGCGCCGGCAACAAGTACCACGGCCGCGTCGCGGCCCTCGCCGACGGCGCCCGCGAGGGCGGCCTCGCGTTCTGACGCGAAGGAAGGACGAACAATCATGAGCGGAAACCAGCGCCGAACCGGTGGTGGAGACCGTCGCGGTGGTCGCGATGACCGCCGCGGGGGGCAGACGCCCGACAAGAACGCCTACATCGAGCGCGTCGTCGCGATCAACCGCGTCGCCAAGGTCGTCAAGGGTGGTCGGCGCTTCAGCTTCACCGCCCTGGTGATCGTCGGCGACGGCGACGGCATGGTCGGTGTCGGCTACGGCAAGGCCAAGGAGGTGCCGGCCGCCATCGCCAAGGGCGTGGAGGAGGCCAAGAAGCACTTCTTCCGCGTGCCGCGCATCCAGGGCACCATCCCGCACCCCGTGCAGGGCGAGAAGGCCGCGGGCGTCGTGCTGCTGCGCCCGGCCGCCCCTGGTACCGGTGTGATCGCCGGTGGCCCGGTGCGCGCCGTGCTGGAGTGCGCCGGCATCCACGACGTGCTGAGCAAGTCGCTCGGCTCGTCGAACCAGATCAACATCGTGCACGCGACCGTCGAGGCCCTCAAGAGCCTCGAGGAGCCCGAGGCCGTGGCCGCTCGACGCGGCCTGCCGGTCGACCACGTCGCTCCGGCCGCGCTGCTCAAGGCGCGCGCGGAGGTGACGTCCTGATGGCTCTCAAGGTCAAGCAGACCCGTTCGACGATCGGCTGCAAGCAGAACCAGCGCGACACCATGCGCTCGCTCGGCCTGAAGCGGATCGGTGACGTGGTCACCAAGGAGGACCGCCCCGAGATCCGGGGCATGGTCCACACCGTGCGCCACCTCGTGACCGTGGAGGAGGTCGACTGATGGCCGACAAGCTGCTGAAGGTGCACCACCTTCGTCCCGCCCCGGGCGCCAAGACCGCCAAGACCCGTGTGGGTCGTGGTGAGGCGTCGAAGGGCAAGACCGCCGGTCGCGGCACCAAGGGCACCAAGGCCCGCTACCAGGTGCCCGCGCGCTTCGAGGGTGGTCAGATGCCGATCCACATGCGTCTGCCCAAGCTCAAGGGCTTCAAGAACCCGTTCAAGGTGGAGTTCCAGGTCGTGAACCTGGACCGCCTGAGCGCGCTCTACCCCGACGGTGGCGACGTCACCGTGGAGGACCTGGTCGCCAAGGGAGCCGTCCGCGACGGTCACCCGGTCAAGGTCCTCGGCTCCGGCGAGATCAGCTCCAAGGTGGCGGTGACCGCTCACGCGTTCTCCGGTTCCGCCAAGGAGAAGATCGAGGCCGCGGGCGGCTCGACCACCACGCTCTGACCCTCGACGGGACAGAACGCCGACAGGGGCCGGGAGCCTCCTCCACGTACGACGCAGTACGACGGAGGTGGCGCTCGAGCCCCTGTTAGGCTTCCCGGGGTCGTTCGGCACCGTCAGCCGTCGGCCTCCCTCGGCGCACGTGGCCCTCGGGGGCACGGACAAGAAATGAGGACCTGTGCTAGGCGCATTCGTCAACGCGTTCCGCACGCCTGACCTCCGGCGCAAGCTGCTCTTCGTCATCGGGATCATCGTGATCTTCCGGATCGGATCGCAGCTGCCCTCGCCCGGTGTCAACGTGGCCAACGTGCGCGCGTGTGTGGCGCAGGTGGAGAACGACGGCATCTACGGGCTGGTGAACCTGTTCTCGGGTGGAGCGCTGCTCCAGCTGACCGTGTTCGCGCTCGGGATCATGCCCTACATCACCGCGAGCATCATCCTGCAGCTGCT
>CAZKZQ010000371.1:0-3272 GCA_964557235.1 uncultured Nocardioidaceae bacterium | reverse complement strand
CCTCGTCGACGTCGATCTCGAGCTCGCCGGTGACGTCCTCGTAGCGGTCGACCACCCGGTCGCAGATCGAGTAGGCCACGGCGGTCGGCCCGTGGGACAGCAGGTCCGGGCGCTGCTCGAGGTCGTGGCGGATCGTGGCCAGCTCGACCCCGGCGCCCTGCCGCACGGTCACGGCGAAGTCCTCGCCGAGGAAGATCGACACCTGCCCGGTCTCGACCTCGTCGCGCTCGTCGACGTACCAGAGCGTCTTGAGGACGAGGAACAGCATGTCGGGGTAGGGCTCGACCTTGGGTCGCTGGCGGGGCGACATCGCGTCCTCGACCGCGAGCTCATGGAGCCCGAAGATCCTGGCGACCCGCAGCATCTCGGTCTTGGACGGCTCGTGCAGCCCGACCCAGACGAACCCGCGCTTGGACTCGTCCTCCTCCTCGCGCATCCGGTCCAGCAGGCCGGGCGTGAGGTCGACCCCGCAGCGCTTTCCGTCGCGGTACCACGCGCTGTCCACGATCATGTGGCGCACTCTACGACCGCGCGACCGCGTGATCCCGCACCCGCGCACTCCCTAGGGTGGGGCCATGGCCACCGTCGTCCTCCTCCGTCACGGGCGCAGCACCGCCAACACCTCCCACGTGCTCGCCGGTCGCTCCAAGGGCGTGCACCTCGACGACACCGGGCGCGAGCAGGCCGAGCGGGCGGCCGAGCGTCTCGCGGGCACCACGCTCGCGCGGATCGTGAGCAGCCCGCTGGAGCGCTGCCGCGAGACCGCCAAGCCCGTCGCGGCCCGCCACCCGGACACGCCGCGCGCGACCGACCGCGGTCTGGTGGAGGTCGACTACGGCGACTGGACGGGCCGCGCCCTCAAGGACCTGGCCAAGGAGAAGCTCTGGCGGGTCGTCCAGGGTCAGCCGTCCGCGGCGACCTTCCCGGAGGGCGAGTCGCTGGCCGCGATGTCCGCCCGCGTCGTGGGCGCCGTACGCCGGCTCGACGCGCAGGTGGAGGCCGAGCACGGTCCGTCGGCCGTCTGGGTCGCGGTCAGTCACGGCGACCCGATCAAGGCGGTGCTCGCCGACGCGCTCGGCATGCACCTCGACGCCTTCCAGCGGCTGCACGTCGAGCCCGCGTCGATCTCGGTGGTGCGCTACACCCCCGAGCGGCCGTTCGTGCTGATGAGCAACACCACGTCGGGCGACCTGTCCGGCCTCACCCCTCCGGCTCCCAAGGGCCGCCGCCCGCGCAAGGCCTCGAGCGACGCGGTCGTGGGCGGAGCCACGGGATCCGGTCGCTAGGCTCGCCGACATGGAGCACCGCTTCGACCCACCCGACCGTTTCGTCGCCGGCACCGTCGGCGAGCCGGGGCAGCGCACCTTCTTCCTGCAGGCGCGCGGCGAGGGCCGTCTGGTGAGCGTGGCGCTGGAGAAGCAGCAGGTCGACCTGCTCGCCGAGCGCATCGGCGCGATGCTCGACGACCTGCTCCAGGGCCAGACCGGCTCCTTCGAGGAGACGTTCGTCCCCGCGCTGACCCCCGAGGACTCCGTCGACCGCGCGCCCCTCGACACCCCGATCGAGGAGGAGTTCCGCGCCGGCACCATGACGCTGGCGTGGGACGACGACGCCCAGCGGGTGATCGTCGAGGTGTTCGCGATCGAGGAGGACGTCGCCGGTCCCGAGGACCTGGTCGACCCCGAGACCGACCGCGAGGTCATGGTCGTGGTGCTGCCCCCGGCCGTCGCCCGGGCCTTCTGCGAGCGCGCCAAGGCGGTCGTCTCCGCCGGGCGCCCGAGCTGCGACTTCTGCGGCAACCCGCTGGACCCCGACGGCCACCTGTGCCCGCGCATGAACGGCTTCCGTCGCCGTTGACCCCGTCGCTGAGCCCCTCGACCGACCGCACCCTCGCCGAGGGCGACCTGCAGCTGCGCGGCCGCATCCTGCCCGCCTCCAACGCCGCCTTCCTGGCCGAGGCCGTGCTCGAGGGCGAGACCGTGCCCTGCATCTACAAGCCGGTCGCGGGGGAGCGGCCGCTGTGGGACTTCCCCGACGGCACCCTCGCCGCGCGTGAGCGGGCGGCGTACCTCGTCTCCGCGGCGCTCGGCTGGGACGTCGTCCCGCTGACCCTGCTCCGCGACGGCCCGCACGGCCTCGGCATGGTGCAGCAGTGGCAGGAGCCCACCGAGATGCCGCCGGGCGTCCCGGACCCGGTGGACCTGTGCCCGCGCGGCCGGGTCCCGGCCGGCTTCCTGCACGTGCTCGACGCCGAGGACGGCGCCGGCAACGACGTGTCGCTGGTGCACGAGGACTCGCGGGCCCTGCGGCGCATGGCGGTCTTCGACGTGCTGGTCAACAACGCCGACCGCAAGGGCGGCCACGTGCTCGCGATGGCCGGCGGGCACCGCTACGGCGTCGACCACGGGGTGTGCTTCCACGTCGAGAACAAGCTGCGCACGGTCCTCTGGGGCTGGGCGGGCCGAGCGCTCGACGACGACCTCGAGGACGGCGTACGCCGCCTGCTCGCGGTCCTGCGCGCGACCGACGGGGACGACGGGGAGACCGCGGCAGCCCTGTCCGACCTACTCACCGGCCCCGAGCTGGTCGCCCTCGAGCGGCGCGCGGAGCGGCTCCTGCGGTCGGGTTCGCTGCCCGTCCCCGGACGGGGCTGGCCGTCCATCCCGTGGCCTGCGTTCTGACGCAGAGACGACTTGTAGGCTCTGGTCCATGCGGGCTTGGAAGGGCACGGACGTGCCGTCGTTGGAGCGCCACGGGCGTTCCCCGACCCTGCAGATCTTCGACACCCAGCGACGCGCGCTCCGCCCGGCCACCGCGGCCAAGGACGAGGCGCGCATCTACGTCTGCGGCATCACGCCCTACGACGCCACGCACCTCGGGCACGCCGCGACCTACCTCGCCTTCGACCTGGTGAACCGCGCCTGGCGCGACCAGGGCCTCCAGGTGCACTACGTCCAGAACGTCACCGACGTCGACGACCCGCTGTTGGAGCGCGCCGAGCGAGACGGCGAGGACTGGCGCGACGTCGCCGAGCGCGAGATCGAGCGCTTCCGCGGCGACATGGAGGCACTGCGCGTCCTGCCTCCGGCGGAGTACCTCGGCGCCGTCGAGACCATCCCGCTCGTCGTGGAGCTCGTGCAGCAGCTGCAGAGCGCCGGCCACGCCTACCAGGTCGACGACGACTGGTACTTCGAGGTGCACGCCGACCCGCAGTTCGGGCTGCTCTCCAAGCTCGGCGACGCGGAGATGCTCGAGATCTTCGGCGAGCGGGG
>CAZKZQ010000370.1:0-3283 GCA_964557235.1 uncultured Nocardioidaceae bacterium | reverse complement strand
TCAGCCCCCGAAGGCGTGGGTGGCCGTGCAGCCGCCGTCGGCGACGAACTCCGCGCCCGTGGAGAACGAGCTCTCGTCGCTGGCGAGGAAGACGTACATCGGGGCGAGGTCCTCAGGCACGCCGACCCGCTTGAGCGGCACGCGGCTGGCGCCCCACTCCATGCCGGCGTCGCCGGCATAGCCGCGGGTCATGCCCGTGTCGATCATGCCGGGGTGCACGGAGTTGACGCGGATGCCCTTGGGGCCGAGCTCCATCGCTGCGGCCTTGGTCATGCCGCGGATGGCGAACTTGGTGCCGGTGTAGGCGACGAGCGTCGCCATGCCGGCCAGGCCCTCGACCGAGGAGCAGTTCATGATCGAGCCGCCGCCCGCGGCGGCCATCACCGGCGCGACCGTCTTCATGCCGAGGAAGCAGCCGACCATGTTGATGCTCACCAGGCGCTGGAAGTCCTCGAGCGGCATCGTCGTCACGTCGGCGAACATCAGGATCCCGGCGTTGTTGACCAGGGCGGTGACGGGCCCGAAGGTCTCGACCGCCGTGGCCACGCAGGCCTTCCAGCTCTCCTCGTCGGAGACGTCGTGGTGGACGAAGATCGCCGCGTCGCCCAGCTCGTCGGCGAGCAGCTTGCCCGCGTCGTCGGCGATGTCCGCGACGACGACCTTGGCGCCCTCGGCGACGAACGCGCGGCTGATCGCCGCGCCCTGTCCCTGTGCGCCGCCGGTGACGATCGCGACCTTGCCGGCCAGCCGGCCCCCGTTGCCCGTCATGTCCTCAGACCTCCAGTTTCATGATGCTGTCCGCGGCGAAGCAGATCGCCGGGTCACGGTCCGAGAAGTAGCCGCCGACCTGCTTGTCCAGGTCGGCGAGGTCCCACGTGCTCCCCGAGGCGTCGAAGCGCTGCTCGACCGTGGGTGCCGCGACCAGCGCGACCATCCCGCCGTACACGACGAAGACCTGGCCGGTGATCGCCTGCGCGGCGGGCGAGGCGAGGTAGGCCACGAGCGGCGCGACGTGCTCGGGCGAGAGCGGGTCGACCTCGGCGCCGGACTCGTCGGTGTCACCGAAGACCCCCGCGGTCATCGCGGTGCGGGCACGCGGGCAGATCGCGTTGGCGGTGACGCCGACCCGGCTCAGGCCGCGCGCCTCCGACAACGTCAGGGCGGTGATGCCGGCCTTGGCGGCGGCGTAGTTGGGCTGGCCGGGCGAGCCGGAGAGGAACGCCTCGCTGGAGGTGTTCACGATCCGGCCGTACGTCGGCGCGCCGGTGTCCTTGGAGACCTGCCGCCAGTGCGAGGCGGCGTTGCGGGCCAGGAGGAAGTGCCCGCGCAGGTGGATGCGGATGACGGTGTCCCACTCCTCGTCGGACATGTTGAACAGCATCCGGTCGCGGGTCACCCCCGCGTTGTTGACCACGATGTCGAGGCGTCCACGGGCCCCCGCGGTCGCGGCCAGCAGGGCGTCGGCCGTGGACCGCTCCCCCACGTCACCGGCGACGGCCTCGGCGGAGCCGCCGGCCGAGCGGATGGCGTCGACCGCCTCGTCCGCCGCACCAGGGAGGTCGTTGATCACGACGTGGGCACCGGCGCGGGCGAGCGCCTCCGCCTCGGCTCGACCCAGGCCGGCTCCGGCACCCGTGACGACGGCGACGCGGCCGTCGAGCGACAGTTCGTCCACAGGGCTCACGGGACGATGCTCAGCGCGGCCTTGGGGCACGACGCGACGGCCTGCTCGATGCGGGCACGGTTCTCGTCGGTGACGTCCTCGGTCAGGATCTGCAGGTAGTCGTCGTCGTCGACCTCGAAGACGTCGGGAGCGATGCCCACGCAGACCGCGTTGGACTCGCAGAGGTCGAAGTCCGCCTTCACCTTCATCGGGTGTTCTCCTTCTCAGCCCATGCCCGGGAGGGCGTTCATCTTGCTGTGGTCCCAGCTGGCCACCGAGGTCGGCGTGATGACGATGCCGACCCGCTTGGCCACCTGCTTCTCGACGATCTGCTCGCCCAGCTCGCCCAGGTCGGCGCCGCCGGCCATCGCGGTGACGACGGCGCTGCCGATGCGGCGGATGCCGTCGGGGTCGCGGACGAGCTCGGCCTTGCCCTGGATCGAGACGCCGGCGAGCTCGGCGTAGTCGGTGCCGGTCTCCACCAGCGCGCTGATCCGCGGGTCGCGCTCGAGGTTCTTCACCTTCTGCGACGTGCCGTAGGTCCAGAACGCGATCCGGCCGTCCTGCACGACGTAGAAGAGCGTGGTGAGGTGCGGGGCGCCGTCGCGGTCGAGCGTCGCGATCTGCACCTTCATGTTGGCGTCCAGGAAGTCCTGGATCTCGGCCTCGCTCATCGAGACCGCCTGGCGTGACTTGCTCATGCTCAGCCTTCCGAGGAGTGGCCCGGGAACAGGTGCGCGTCGGGGTTGATCGCGACCGCGGCGTTGTTGACCGCCGTCGCGGCCTCGCCGAAGCCGACGGCGATCAGGCGCACCTTGCCGGGGTAGTCGGTGATGTCGCCGGCGGCGAAGACGCGCGGCAGGTTGGTCGCCGTCGTGGAGTCCACGACGATGTGGCGCTTGTCGGTCTCCAGGCCCCACTTCTGGATCGGCCCGAGGTCGGCGACGAAGCCCAGCGCCGCCACGACGGCCTGCGCCGGCAGCACCTCGGTCTCCTTGGTCTTCACGTGCTCCACCTCGACCTCGGCGACCGTGCCCTCGCCGATCAGGCGCGAGACGTTGGCGCTGGTGATGATGCGCGTCGAGCCCGCCATGACCTTGTCGACCGTGGCCTGGTGGGCGCGGAAGGCGTCGCGCCGGTGGACCAGCGTCACCGACTTGGCCAGCGGCTCGAGCGCGAGCGCCCAGTCGAAGGCGCTGTCGCCGCCGCCGACGATGACGACGTCCTTGCCGACGTAGCCCTCGAAGCTCGGCACGAAGAACGCGACACCGTCGCCGGTCCACTCCGAGGCAGCAGGCAGGGGACGCGGGGAGAACTTGCCGATGCCGGCGGTGATGATGACCGCCTTGGCGAGCACGGACTCGCCGTCGTCGAAGGTGACCGTCACCGTGCCGGCCGCCTCGTCGCAGACCAGGTCGGTGGCCGTGCGGTCCAGGAGGTACGTCGGCGCCGCGGTCGCGGCCTGCTCGACCAGCCCGGCGACCAGGTCCTTGCCCTTGACGACCGGGAAGCCGGCCACGTCGAGGATGTCCTTCTCGGGATACATCGCCGTGATCTGGCCGCCCAGCTCGGGCAGCGAGTCGACCACGCCGACGCTGAGGCCGCGGAAGCCGGCGTAGT
>CAZKZQ010000369.1:1606-3294 GCA_964557235.1 uncultured Nocardioidaceae bacterium | reverse complement strand
CCGCGGACCGTCTCGATCGTGTCGGCCTCGTCGGCGGTCTTGTCGTCGCGGTAGCGCAGGACCCGTGCGAAGCGCAGGGCGAGCCCGGCGGGGTAGCGCGAGGAGGTCTGCAGCCCGTCGAGGGCGATCTCGACCACCTGCTCGGGCCGGACCTTGACCGCCCAGCCGTCGGTCGGGCCGTCGGCGAGCTCGGTGAAGCGCTCGGTCTGCCAGGCCAGGATCTCGTCGGTCATGCCCTTGAACGTCTTGCCGAGCATCACGAACCCGGTGTCGGAGAACTCGCGCGCCGGGTCGCGGGCGGCCAGGTGGATGTTGGACAGCCAGCCCTTGCGGCGGCCGCTGCCCCACTCGACGCCGATCACGACCAGGTCGAGGGTGAGCCGTGGCTTGACCTTGATCCAGCCGGCACCGCGGCGCCCGGCCTCGTAGCCCCCGGAGGCCGCCTTGACCACCACGCCCTCGTGGCCGGCGGCGAGCGTCGCCTCGAAGAACTCCTGGCCCTCCTCGGCGGAGGCGGGCTGCACGCGCGGGACGAGCAGCGACTCGGGCACCAGCTCGGCCAGCCGCGCCAGCCGCGACGACAGCGGCTGGTCGACCAGGCTCTCGCCCCCGGCGTTGAGGAGGTCGAAGAACAGCACGGACAGGGGAGTGCGGGCGGCCGCGCCGGCGACGTCGGCGGAGCTGCCCGTGCGCGAGGCGGTCTCCTGGAACGGTCGGGGGCGGCCGTCCGGGCCCAGTGCGATCACCTCGCCGTCGAGCACGAGCCGCTCCAGGGGCAGGGACCGGGCCGCCGACACCACCTCGGGCAGCCGGTCGGTGATGTCGTCGAGGCTGCGGGTGTAGGCGCGCACCTCGTCGCCGTCGCGGTGCACCTGCACGCGGATGCCGTCCAGCTTGCGGTCGACGTACGCCGACGGGCCGGCCTTGGCGAGCGCCTCGCCCAGCTCGGGCGCCGAGGAGGCGAGCATCGGGCGCACGGGCCGGCCCACGACCATCTCGACCTCGGCGAGGGCCGCCGCACCGCCGCCGTGCAGGGCCAGGTGGGCCAGGGCGCCGGAGTCGGGGAGGTACATCGCCGCCCGTCGCACCTCCTTGACCGCGATGCCCGAGGCCTTGGCGATCGCGTCGAGCAGGATCGAGTCGAGGGCGCCCTGGCGGAGGTTCTCCAGGACCAGGGCGGTGAGGTAGCGCTGCTCGTCGGCGGTGGCGCGGCCGAAGAGCGAGGCGACCGCGTCGGCGCGCACGGCACGGGAACCGGCCCCCGAGGTCGAGGCGAGGACCTCGAGCGCCGCGTCGACCTCGGCGACGGTGAGGGCCGGGGAGTCGGCCGGGGGCGGGAGGTCCTGCAGCGACTTCCACCCCAGACCCGTGCGCCGCTGGCGCGGGACGCCGGAGAGGTAGGTCGCCACCACGGCCACCTCGTCCGGCTCGGCACGGTTGAGCAGGTCGGCGACCAGCGCGGTCTTCTCGTTGCGGGAGCGGGTCGCCCCCACGCGGGTCGACACGTCGATCAGGTCCGCGAGCAGCATGGAGACATCCTGCCCAGGCCCACCGACAGGGTGGTTTCGAGGCTCACTTCGTTCGCACCTCAACCAGCTGTGGTGCTGTCGGCGCCCCGACCTAGTCTGGCCCGGTGAGCGAGCGGGAGGTGGAGCGCACCTGGCGGCCGGACTGGCCGTGCCCGGTGC
>CAZKZQ010000369.1:0-1506 GCA_964557235.1 uncultured Nocardioidaceae bacterium | reverse complement strand
GTGAGCGAGCGGGAGGTGGAGCGCACCTGGCGGCCGGACTGGCCGTGCCCGGTGCCGCGCGTGCTCGGCGGGCTCCGCCGCGGTGGCGGCGACCCGACCTACCTCACCGACTCCCACCGCACGGTCTGGAAGACGTTCGGCACGCCCGAGGGCGACGCCACGCTGGCGGTCCGGCCGCTCGACGCCGGGGGAGAGGTGCGCGCGAGCGCCTGGGGCCCGGGCGCCGACTGGGTGCTCGACGGGCTCCCGACGCTGCTCGGCGCCGACGACGACCCGAGCGGCTTCACCGTCCACCACGACGTGCTCGAGGGCCCGGCGCAGCTGTTCGCGAGCTGGCGGGTCCCGCGCACGCGGCGCGTGATCGAGTCGCTCGTCCCCGCGATCCTCGAGCAGAAGGTCACCGGCAAGGAGGCGTTCAGCGCCCAGCGCCGGCTCGTCCGCGAGCACGGGGCGCTCGCGCCCGGCCCCGGTGCCGACCTGGGCATGCGTGTCTTCCCGACGGTGCCGGTGCTGCGGAGCATCCCGTCGTGGCGCTGGCTGCAGTACGGCGTCGACCACTCCCGCTCGACCACCCTCCAGCGCGTGCTGCAGGTGGCCTCGGCGCTCGAGCGCGTGGTCGACGTACCCCTGGAGGAGGCCGACCGCAGGCTCCGCACCATCCCGGGCATCGGGGTCTGGACCTCCGCCGAGGTCCGGGCGCGGGCGCTGGGCGACCCCGACGCGGTCAGCTTCGGCGACTACCACGTCGCCAAGGACATCGGGTGGGCGCTCACGGGCACTCCGGTCGACGACGCCGGGCTGGAGGTCCTTCTCCGGCCCTACGTCGGGCACCGGCTCCGCGTCCAGGTGATGCTCGGCATGGCGGGGCTGCGGCGTCCGAGGCGGGGACCGCGCATGACCCTTCCGACCCATCTGCCCGCGCGCTTCTGAGCCAGCGAAGCCAGGACGGAAGACCCATAACCCCGCGCGCCCTGTGACGTTGACGGCGTGTCACAGACAGATTGCGAAACCGTTCACGACGCCCTGACGGGCTGTGTATCTTGGGGCGGCCAGCGGGGAGTCCCGAGACCTTGGTCCCGGGAGGCGTGACCCCGTCGGCGGTCCCCCACCCGGCGAGTCACTCGCCCACCGTGCGCGGTCGTGGAGCAGCACGCGTCGCGTCACGGAGAGGAGCAGCATGGCCAGCATCGCGTCGACAGCGCGTCACACCTACGACGACCTGACCGACCGTGCGCAGCAGGGCATCCGCACCGGCGGCGAGCTCGTGCTCCTGGCCTACGACTCCACGCGAGCCGCTGTCGAGGACATCGTCACGCGCAAGTTCTCCTGGCAGGAGTTCCTGCTCCAGGCGTGGTTCATGGTCCGGGTCTCGCTGCTGCCGACGATCCTCGTGGCCATCCCGTTCGGCGTGATCGTCTCGGTCCAGATCGGCGGCATCGCCTCGCAGATCGGCGCCAGCTCGTTCGTCGGCGCGGTCAACGGCATCGGCGTGCTGCGCCAGGGCGC
>CAZKZQ010000368.1:0-3294 GCA_964557235.1 uncultured Nocardioidaceae bacterium | reverse complement strand
AGGCCGCGGCGGCCATGGGCTGCTGCCCGGCCCACGCCAGGAGCAGGGCGTCCTCACCCTTGAGGAACCGGTGGCAGCGGACGCCGCCGGTGGCGCGGCCCTTGCCGGGGTACTCCGAGAACGGCGTGACCTTGACCGAGCCGACCTCGGTGCCCGGCAGCGCGCTGGAGGAGCCCGAGATCGTCACCACGACCGCGTCGTCGGTGCGGATCGCGCCGAAGAACACGACCCGCTGACCGGCCGCGAGCCGGATGCCGGCCATGCCGCCGCCGCTGCGGCCCTGGGGGCGCACCCCGGACGCCGGGAAGTGCAGCAGCTGGGCGTCGCTGGAGACGAACACCAGCTCCTCCTCGCCGTCCTCGAGCTCGACGATGCCGACCACCTCGTCGCCGTCGGCGAGCCGGACCACCTCCCACGAGTCCCGGCCGAGGACCTCGGGGTTGACCCGCTTCACCACGCCCTGGGCGGTGCCGAGCGCGAGACCCGGCCCGTCCTCGCGCAGCGAGCACAGCCCGATCACCCGCTCCGCGCCCTCGAGGACGAGGAACGACTCGACCGGCTGCCCGCCCTGCAGGTGCGGCGAGCCCGCGGTCGGGGGAAGGGTCGGGAGGTCGAGCACGTCGAGGCGCAGCAGCCGGCCCGACGACGTCAGCGCGCCGACCTGACCTCTGGCCGTCGTACGCACGGTGGAGAGGAGGACGTCGTGCGTCGCCCGGTCGCCGACCGGTCCCGGAGGGTCGGCGTCGGTGGTGCGGGCGAGCAGGCCCGCCGAGGAGAGGTGCACGAAGCACGGGTCGTCGGCGACCTCGAGCGGGACGGCCGCGGCCGTGGCGGCCTGACCGGCCGACGCGAGCAGGATCGTGCGGCGCGGGGTGCCGTAGGCCTTGGCGACGTCCGCCAGCTCGTCGGAGACCACGCGGCGCAGCTGGGCGTCGTCGCCGAGGATCTGGTCGAGCGCGTCGATCGTCTGCTGCAGCTCGGTCTTCTCGTTCTCCAGCTCGATGCGGGAGAACTTCGTCAGCCGGCGCAGCTGCATGTCGAGGATGTACGTCGCCTGGGGGTCGCTCAGGTCGAACACCGTCATGAGGCGGCCCTTGGCCTCGCTGGAGTTGTCGCTGGAGCGGATCAGCTGGATGACCTCGTCGATGTCGAGGATCGCGACGAGCAGTCCCTCGACCAGGTGCAGCCGGTCGGCGGCCTTGTCGCGGCGGTGCTGCGAGCGCCGGCGCACGACGGTGTAGCGGTGGTCGAGGAAGACCTCGAGCAGCTGCTTGAGCCCGAGCGTGCGCGGCTGGCCGTCGACCAGGGCGACGTTGTTGATCCCGAAGGACTCCTCCATCGGCGTCTGCTTGAGCAGCTGGGCCAGGATCGCCTCGGGGTTGAAGCCGTTCTTGACCTCGATCACCAGCCGCAGGCCGTGCTCGCGGTCGGTGAGGTCCTTGATGTCGGCGACGCCCTGGAGCTTCTTGGTCTGGGCGAGCTGCTTGATCTTCTCGATCACCCGCTCCGGGCCGACGCCGTAGGGCAGCTCGGTCACCACGATGCCCTTGCGGCGCGGCGTGACGCTCTCGATCCGCGTCGTCGCCTGCATGCGGAACGACCCGCGGCCGGTCTCGTAGGCGTCGCGGATGCCGTCGAGCCCGATGATCTTGCCGCCGGTCGGCAGGTCGGGGCCGGGGACGAAGCGCATCAGCGCCTCGAGGTCGGCGGCCGGGTGGGTGACCAGGTGGCGCAGCGCCTGCACGACCTCGACCAGGTTGTGGGGAGCCATGTTGGTGGCCATGCCGACCGCGATGCCCGCCGCACCGTTGACCAGCAGGTTGGGGATCGCCGACGGGAGGACCGTCGGCTCCTCCTCGCGGCTGTCGTAGTTGGGCTTGAAGTCGATCGTGTTCTCGTCGATCGAGTCCGTCATCGCAGTCGCCGGAGGCGCCATCCGGCACTCGGTGTTGTGGTTGACGAAGCCGCCGGCGAGGAACGAGTGGTCCTCGCTGTCGACGCGCAGGGAGTAGACCTGCTCAGGGGCCTCGTCGACGACCGACGCGACCTCGACGAAGCGGTAGCCCGAGTCCATGATGGGCGCGACCACCGCGAGGGTCTCGGCGTCCTTGAACTTGCTGACCAGGAGGCTGCGGTCGGCCTGCCAGCGCTCGACGCGGTCGAAGTTGTGCTGCGTGAGCCACGTCTTGCCCGTCCCGCGCCCCTCGCCGAGCGACTCGCGGACGTAGTCGGCGACGTACGGGACGTGGTCCCGGGTCAGACGATGGGTGTACGCCGGGGCGTCGGCGAGCAGCTCCTGCAGCCGCCGCTTCTTGTTCGTCAGGAACCCGACGCGCTCGTGGAAGGCCCGGACGTTGTGGAGGCCGGAGATGACGAGGCGGTACTCGCCACGCGCGTAGTGGCTCAGGTTGGCGTGGACGCCGAACTCCAGGAGCAGCTCGAGGAGCCCCAGCGCGAGCTCCTCGCTGTAGGTGGAGTACTGGACGGTCACCGAGTTGCCCGGAAGCAGGTGCACGCCGCCGTCGCCCTCGAAGAGCGCCATCAGGAACGCCCGCTTGAGGCCGGGCTCGCCCTGCCAGATCGCCTCGGGCAACGGCTTGTCGGCTGCCTTCCTGCCGAGGAGCTCGACGAGAGGGCTCGCCTCCATCCGGGAGACGTCGTGGACGTCGAGCTCGTAGATCGTCCTGCCCGAGCGCTTCAGGCGCCGCTCGGAGACGTAGCGGCGCCCACCCACGATCGCGTCGTAGGCCTCGAGGACGTAGTCGAAGAACTCCACGTCGGTGTTGTTGAAGCCGGCGCGGGACGAGCTGAAGAAGCCCTCGGACACCCAGCCACCGAGCAGCGTGCCGAGCATCATCTCGCGCGCGGTCGGGATCGCGGTGGTCCAGGCGTTGCGAGCGAGGGCGACGACGGTGCCGGGGGTGATCTCGTCGAGGCGGAGCCACTGGAACATCGGCACGCCGGCCACGGGGACCAGGCAGAGGACTGGGTGGTTGTGGCTGCCCCGCAGGCGGTGGCCGCTCTTCGTCACCAGGCTCTTGACGGGGTGCACACCCGAGTTGAAGACCTTGCTGACGTGGACGGCCTTGCCGTCCTTGTCGAGCACCTCGAAGTCCGCGTCGGCCTCGGAGTTCTCGGGGAGGTGCACGAGCTTGTCGATCCGCATCGACGCACCGTGCGCGAGCCTCACGTGGGTGTCGCCCGTCAGGCAGTACCTCATCGCAGCCGGCGGGTCGTCAGGACTTCCAAAGTTTCCATGGCCGTCGATCATCGGCAGGCGCATCGACCACGGCT
>CAZKZQ010000367.1:1989-3299 GCA_964557235.1 uncultured Nocardioidaceae bacterium | reverse complement strand
TCCTGAGGCACTTCGTGCCTCCGCGGGCCACGCGGCGGGCCTAGCGTCCTCGTCATGAGCACGCTGACCCGCACCTCCACCGTCCCGACCGGGTGGTACGCCCCCGCCGACTGCGACGTCGCCGACCTCGCCGCGCTGTGCGAGACCGGCACCGACCCGGCCGACTACCCCCACGCCGACGAGGTGGCCCAGGGGATCCTCGTCTACGGGGACCGGCTGTCGGCAGGGGACCGCCGCGAGGTGCAGGCCGAGCTGGCCCGTGCGCTCGCCGACGGGCCGGCGGTCGTGGTCGTCCGCGGTGCCTTCGACCCGGCTGTCGTGGACCGCGCGACCGAGGCCTTCGAGGAGCTCATCGCGCGCCAGAAGGCGGCGGGTGCGACGACCGGCGACCACTTCGCTGCGCCGGGGGCCAACGACCGCGTGTGGGGCGCACTCGACAAGCTCGCCGTCGCGTTCCCCGAGACCTTCGTCGACTACTACGCCAACGACGTGCTCGCGCTGGTCAGCGAGGCCTGGCTCGGTCGCGGCTACCAGGTCACCTCGCAGGTCAACGTGGTCAACCCGGGCGGCCAGGCCCAGGTCGCCCACCGCGACTACCACCTCGGCTTCATGGACCGGGAGCAGGCGCTGGCCTATCCCGCCCAGGTCCACGCGCTCTCACCGCTGATGACGCTGCAGGGTGCGGTCGCACACTGCGACATGCCGGTCGAGACCGGCCCGACCATGTTCCTCCCGCACTCGCAGAAGCTGCCCGCGGGCTACGTCGCCTTCCACGACCCGGCGTTCACGGCGTACTTCGAGGAGCACCACGTGCAGCTCCCGCTCGCCAAGGGCGACGCGGTGTTCTTCAACCCGGCGCTCTTCCACGGCGCCGGCACCAACCGCACCTCCGACGTGCGCCGCATGGCCAACCTGCTGCAGGTCTCCTCGGCCTTCGGCCGTGCGATGGAGACCGTCGACACGACGGCGATCTGCCGCGCGGTCTATCCCACGCTGCGGCAGTGGGCCCGCGAGGGCAGGTCGGTCGACAACGTCGTCACCGCGGCCGCGGAGGCCTATGCCTTCCCGACCAACCTCGACCACGACGCACCGGTCGGCTCGATGGCGCCGCCCACCCAGGCCGACCTCGTGCACCGCGCGCTGGCGGAGGACTGGGACCCGGTGCGCCTCGACGAGGAGCTCGCTGCCCAGCAGGAACGCCGTCGCTCCCGCGTGACGTGAGGCGGTCAGCCGTCGAGCCCGGACGGCTCGTTGAAGGGCGTGACCACCTGCACCTGCGACGGCAGCGTGACGGGACGACCGGGGAGCAG
>CAZKZQ010000367.1:0-1889 GCA_964557235.1 uncultured Nocardioidaceae bacterium | reverse complement strand
AGGGCGTGACCACCTGCACCTGCGACGGCAGCGTGACGGGACGACCGGGGAGCAGACCCCTTGCCTGCAACAACATCCGCGCCGCTCGCCTCAGGTCGGCCCGCAGGTCGTGGTGCAGGACCGCGGTCACAAGGTGCCGGCGCAGCAGCGCCCGGTTGTCGGCATCGAGGTCGTGTGCGACGAACACGGCAGGCCGCAGCCCGGCTGCCTCGAACGCCGCGAGCGTCGCCCGGTTGCCTCCGCCGACGGAATAGACGGCGTCGATCCCCGGGTGCTCCTTGAGCGCTGCCGCGACCGCCTCGTGCATCGTCGCATCGAGCCCGTCGGTGTCGGTGAGCGTGCGGACCACCCGCTGCGGCGCGGCCTCGTGCAGGGCCTCGACGAAGCCGGCGACCCGCTCCTCCTCGCCGTGGAACGACGAGCTGCTCTCGGTGACCAGCACGTCGCCGGCCGAGCCGGCCCAGTGGTGGACGAGGTACGCCGCGGTCGCGCCGGCCGAACGGTTGTCCACCCCGGCGTACGCCGACCGCGCGCAGCCGGTCACGTCGGTGACGTAGGTGACGGTCGGGATCCCCAGACCAGCAAGGCGGTCCACGGCCGCACGCACGTCGGGATGGTCGGGTGCCTTGAGCACGACGCCGTCCGAGCCGCGGGCAGCGACCGTGTCGAGCAGACGCACCGCCGCGGCCGGGTCGCTGTGCTCGCCGAGGTGGGAGCGCACGCGGACGACGGCGGGACGCAGCGCCTGGAGCTCCTCCTCCAGCGCCCGGCGCGACGCCGAGGAGAACCGCTCCGGCGCCTGCATGACCAGGTCGAGGATCACCGGTCGGGTGGTGAGCAGCACCTGCTCGCGCTGACGGTCGAGCTCCTCGACCGCCCGCTGCACCTGGGCGACCGTCGAGGCGCGGACGCCGACACGACCGTGCAGGACGCGATCCACGGTGGCGCGGCTCAGCCCGGACTGGGCCACGATGTCGCTGACCCGGTGCGTGCGACGCTCCGCCATGTCGGCACCTCCTGGTTCCGCACGCTAGAGGAAGGACGACGATGACCGCTCTCGAGGACGGGCTGCTGGAGGACGCCGTCGTGCTGGTCAGCGGCGGCACGCAAGGGGTCGGCGGCGCCGTCGCGAGAGCGGCGCTGCGCAACGGCGCCTCGGTCGTGGTGACCGGCCGACGTCGCGACGTGGGGGAGTCGTTCGCGGAGGCGCTCGGCGAGCGCGCGGCGTACGTCCCGTGCGACGTGGCGGACGTCGAGCAGTGCCGTGCCGCCGTCGCGGCAGCGATCGAGCGCTTCGGCCGGGTCGACCACCTGGTCAACAGCGCTGCGCTGACCACGCGCAGCACGCTGCTCGAGACCACGCCGGAGTTCTTCGACCAGCAGGTGGCGGTCAACGTGCGCGGCCCGTTCTTCCTCATGCAGGCGGTGATCCAGCACCTCGTGGACCGCGGTGCTCCCGGATCGGTGGTCAACATCGCGAGCATGAGCGCCCACGGTGGACAGCCGCACCTCGCGGCGTACTCGATGTCGAAGGCGGCCCTGGTCGGCCTGACCCGCAACACCGCGCACGCCCACCGGTGGGACCGGATCCGGGTCAACGCGGTCAACCTCGGCTGGACCGAGACCGAGGCGGAGGACGACATCCAGCGCCGGTTCCACGGTGCGCAGGACGGCTGGCTCGAGGAGGCCGCGGCCGGGCTGCCGATGGGCAAGCTCGGCCAGGTCGACGAGATCGCCGACCTCGTCGTCTTCCTGCTCTCGAGCCGCAGCGGTGTCGTGACCGGGTCGGTCGTCGACTGGGACCAGACCGTCCTCGGCGCGTCGGACTGACGGCTCAGCCCGCGACGGTGAACGCCTCGCGGAACCGCTCGAGCGCCAGGTGGCTGTCG
>CAZKZQ010000366.1:0-3316 GCA_964557235.1 uncultured Nocardioidaceae bacterium | reverse complement strand
CTTCCACGCCAGCATCAGCAGCGGGAAGTTCCACGGGATCACCTGGCCGGCGACGCCCAGCGGCCGCGGCGGCTCGGCGGCCGAGTGGCCCGGCACGGCGTAGTGCAGCTTGTCGGCCCAGCCGGCGTAGTAGAAGAAGTGCGCTGCGGCCAGCGGGACGTCGACGTCGCGGGACTCGCGGATCGGCTTGCCGTTGTCGAGCGACTCCAGCACGGCGAGCTCGCGGCCGCGCTCCTGGAGGATGCGCGCGATGCGGAAGAGGTACTTGCCGCGCTCGCGGCCGCTCAGCCGCGACCAGGTGCGGGAGTACGCCGTGCGGGCGGCCCTGACGGCCGCGTCGACGTCGGCCTCACCGGCCTCGGCGACCTCGGCGAGCACCTCCTCTGTCGCGGGGCTGACCGACTTGAAGCTGCGGCCGTCGACGGGGTCGACGAACTCGCCGTTGATGAACAGGCCGTAGGACGACCGGAGGTCGACGACCGAGCGTGACTCGGGGGCGGGGGCGTAGTCGAAGGACATCTCTCTCCTCACTCGACTCAGTCGAGGGTGAAGTAGTCGGGGCCGGAGTAGACGCCGGTGCGCCGCCGGGTGCGCTGCATGAGCAGCTCGTTGAGCAGGCTCGAGGCGCCGAAGCGGAACCAGTCGGGGTCGAGCCAGTCCGGCCCCGCGACCTCGTTGACCATGACGAGGTACTTGATCGCGTCCTTGGCGGTGCGGATGCCGCCGGCGGGCTTGACGCCGACCATCTGGCCGGTGGACTCGCGCCAGTCGCGCACGGCCTCGAGCATGACGAGGGTGACCGGCATGGTCGCGGCCGGCTGCACCTTGCCGGTGGAGGTCTTGATGAAGTCAGCCCCGGCCAGCATCGCCAGCCACGAGGCACGACGGACGTTGTCGTAGGTCTGCAGCTCGCCGGTCTCGAAGATCACCTTGAGGTGGGCGCGGGTCCCGTCGGGGCGGACGCAGGCCTCGCGGGTGGCGACGATCTCGTCGTGCACACGCTGGTAGTGGCCGGCGAGGAAGGCGCCCCGGTCGATGACCATGTCGATCTCGTCGGCCCCGGCCTCGACGGCGTCCTGGGTGTCGGCGAGCTTGATGTCGATCGCCGCACGGCCGCTGGGGAACGCGGTGGCGACGGCCGCGACGTTGACGCCGCTGCTGCCGAGCGTCTCCTTGGCGAACGGCACCATGTCGGGATAGACGCAGACGGCCGCGACCTGGGGGCAGGTCGGGTCGGTCGGGTCGGGTCGCATCGCCTTGGTCGCCAGCGCGCGCACCTTGCCGGGGGTGTCGGCACCCTCGAGCGTGGTGAGGTCGACCATGCGGATCGCCAGGTCGAGGGCGTAGTCCTTGGCGGTGGTCTTGATCGAGCGGGTGCCGAGCATCGCGACCCGGGCCTCGGCGCCGACCTGGTCGACACCGGGCAGTCCGTGGAGGAACCGTCGCAGTGACGCCTCGGTTGCGGTGATGCCCGCCGTGTCGATGCCTGCGGGCACGCTGCGCTCCTCCTGATCCACGCTGACCATCAGGTCAGTCTAGGTGTCGGGGGCCGGTTCGGACGAACCGGGGCAGACCGCTCAGGAGGGGGTGACGCCGGCCGCGTGGGCCAGGTCCACGCGGATCGCGTCGAGCCGCTGCGCGGCCACCAGGCGGGCCGCAGCGAGGGCCTCCTCGGGCTCCTGGTCGTCGCCGACGGCGACGACCGCCTCGAGGTAGCACTTGAGCTTGGGCTCGGTCCCCGACGGGCGTACGACGACCCGCGCGCCCTCCGCGAGCGTGAACCGCAGGCCGTCGGTCGGCGGCAGCGGACCGCCCTGGGTGAGGTCGTCGACGCGCATCACGCCGAGGCCGCCCAGCACCTGCGGGGGCGCGGCTCGCAGCCGGGTCATCGCGGCCTGGATCAGCGAGAGGTCGCTGACCCGGACCGACAGCTGGTCGGTGGCGTGGACACCGTGGGCCAGCGCGATCTCGTCGAGCCGGTCGAGCAGCGTGCGCCCCTCGGCCTTCAGTGCCGCCGCCAGCTCGAGCACGAGCAGCAGCGCGCTGACGCCGTCCTTGTCGCGCACGAGGTCGGGGGCGACGCAGTAGCCGAGCGCCTCCTCGTAGCCGAACGCCAGCCCCTCGGCCCGCGCGATCCACTTGAAGCCGGTGAGCGTCTCGACGTAGGGCTGGCCCGCAGCGGCGGCCAGCTTGCCGAGGAGGCTGGAGGACACGATCGAGCACGCATAGGTGCCCTCGACGCCCTGGCGCAGCAGGTGGTCGCCGAGCAGGGCGCCGACCTCGTCGCCGCGCAGCATGCGCCAGCCGTCGGGCCCGGGCACGCCCACCGCGCAGCGGTCGGCGTCGGGGTCGTTGGCGACGATCAGGTCCGCGTCGGTCTCCGCGGCCAGGGCCATGGCGAGGTCCATCGCCCCCGGCTCCTCCGGGTTGGGGAAGGAGACGGTCGGGAAGTCGGGGTCGGGGTCGGCCTGCTGCGCGACGACCGCGGGCGCGCCGAACCCGGCCCGCCGGGCGACCTCGACGACGGTGTCGCCGCCCACGCCGTGCATCGGCGTGTAGACCCACGAGACCTCGCGCGGCCCGTCGCCGGGCAGGGCGGCGAGCGCGTCGAGGTAGGCCTCGCGCACCTCGTCGCCCAGCACCTCGCCGTGGGGCCCGCGGGGGACGTCCGTGACCCGTCCGATCGCGGCGATGCGCCGAGCGATCTCGGAGTCGGCCGGCGGCACGATCTGGCTGCCGTCGCCGAGATAGACCTTGTAGCCGTTGTCCTGCGGCGGGTTGTGGCTCGCGGTGACCATCACGCCGGCCACGGAGCCGAGGTGCCGGATCGCGAACGCCAGCAGGGGCGTGGGCAGCGGCCGGGGGAGCACGAGCGCCCGCATGCCCATCCCGGTCACGACGTCGGCGGTGTCCTGCGCGAAGACGTCGGAGTTGTGGCGGGCGTCGTACCCGATGACGACGGAGTCGTCGGACCCGGCGCCGTTGTCCCTGAGGTACGCCGCGAGGCCGGCGGCCGCGCGCGTCACGACCAGGCGGTTCATCCGCATCGGGCCGGCGCCGAGCGCGCCGCGCAGCCCGGCTGTGCCGAACTCCAGCGTGCCGGAGAAGCGCTCCTCGAGGTCCGCGGCCGCGGCCTCGTCGGTGGCGGCCCGCTCCACGAGGGCCTCGAGCTCGGCCTTGGTCTGCGGGTCGGGGTCCTCCGCGGCCCAGGCGCGGGCGCGGTCGAGCAGGTCGGGGGAGAGGCTCATGCCCCTGAGGTTAGTCAGCGCTTGCGCAGGTCGAACTGCGGCAGCTCGCGCTTGAAGGCGGCGTCGCG
>CAZKZQ010000365.1:0-3323 GCA_964557235.1 uncultured Nocardioidaceae bacterium | reverse complement strand
GCCAGGCCTGGCGCAGGAGGCGCTTGAGCGAGTCGTCGGAGCGGGCCGGCGGCTGGGTGGTGGCCGGCGGCTGGTCGAAGTCGGGGGTCGGACCCCAGTCGGCGACGAGCCGGGAGAACTCCGCGTCGAAGTCGAGCTCGGGTTCGGGCTCGTGGCCGGCGTCCGGGTCCTCGGGCTCGCGGTCTGCAGGGCGGTCGGGCATCACGGCTCAGACCCTCAGGACGTCACGCGGGCGATGAAGGAGGCGGACCGGTCGAAGATCAGCGGGGCGTCGTTGTCGAGCGTCGCCACGTGGTAGCTCTCCTCGAGCACGACCTCCTCGAGGTCGCGCGAGGACACCCGGGCCATGAGGATGCGACCGGACGACGGGTCGAGCACGTGGTCGGTGCGCGAGCGCAGCATCAGCAGCGGGAGCGTGACCTCGGGCAGCCGGTCGCGCACGCGGGCCATCGCCTGGAACATCGAGTGCGCCGCCTTGAGCGGGGTCTTGGGATAGGCGTGCTCGTCCTGACCGGGCTTCTTGATGTCGTTGCCGATCGCCGGGAACGCCGGGACCACGTGCTTGAGGACCGGCAGGAGCTTGACGTCCTTGCGCTCGCTGTTGAGGCCGGGGTTCACCACGACGAGCCCGGCGATCTCGCGGGGGTGGTTGAGCGCCAGGTCGATCGACAGCAGCCCACCCATCGACAGGCCCGCGACGACGACCTGGTCGTGCTCGGCGGCGAGCTTGGCGAAGGCCGCCTCCACCTCGGCGTACCAGTCGTCGTACGTCGTGGCCTGGAGGTCCTGCCAGCGGGTGCCGTGACCGGGCAGCTGGGGGAGCGACACGGAGTAGCCGCGCGCGTGCAGGTCCTCGGCCCACGGACGCATCGAGGCGGGGCTGCCGGTGAAGCCGTGGACCAGGAGGACGCCGACCTTCGAGCCCGGCACAGGGGCGTGGAAGGGTGCGGTGGGAGAGGCCGGGGACGTCACGCCCGCCATCGTCGCACGCACCCCATGGGCAGGCTAGGGTGAACCGTCCCGGCCGAGACGGTGTCGACACGGAGTCAGACAGGAGCGTGGGTTGTTCTACTGGTTCCTGAAGTGGATCGCGCTCGGCCCGCTGCTGAAGCTGGTCTTCCGGCCGGAGACCGAGGGCATCGAGAACGTCCCCGAGGAGGGGCCGGTCATCCTCGCGAGCAACCACCTGTCCTACGCCGACTGGCTGTTCATGCCGCTCACGCTCGACCGCAAGGTCACCTTCGTCGCCAAGGCGGAGTACTTCACCACGCCGGGCTTCAAGGGCTGGCTGCAGAAGATGTTCTTCACCGGCGCCGGCCAGGTCCCGATCGACCGGACCAGCGGCGACGCCGCCTCGGGCGCGCTGGTCACCGCCAAGCGCGTCCTGCACGGCGGTGACATGTTCGGCATCTATCCCGAGGGCACCCGGTCGCACGACGGCCGGCTCTATCGCGGCAAGACCGGCGTGGCCCGACTGGCGATCGAGACCGGCGTCCCGGTCATCCCGGTGGCCGTCGTCGGCACCGACATCGTCGCCCCGCCCGGCAAGAAGTTCGGCCACTGGACCCGGCCCCGCGTGCGGTTCGGCACGCCGCTGGACTTCTCGCGCTACCAGGGCCTGGAGAACGACCGCTTCATCCTCCGGTCGGCGACCGACGAGATCATGTACGAGATCATGAACCTCTCCGGCCAGGAGTACGTCGACATGTACGCCTCGCGCGCCAAGGCGCTCGAGAAGGAGGCCGCCAAGACTGCCGGCGGCTCCGACGAGGGCTCCGGGCGCAAGGCCTCCTGAGCCCATGGCGCCGACCGCAGGGCCGGGACCGGGGGCCGCGTTGAGCGTCCGCGTCGGCGGCCCGAGCGCGGCCGCGGTCGTGCAGGCCAACCTGTTCCGCGCGCTGGTCGTGCTGCGCGCGATCGTGCTGGTCTACGCCCTCGCGCTCAACCTGACCCGCTTCGACGAGTTCACCCGTCCGGTCGTCGCCGCCCTCGGGCTCGGCGTCATGGTCGTGTGGTCCGTCGTCGTCTCCTGGGCCTACCTGACGCCGGCTCGCCGCACGTGGCGGTGGTACTCCGCCGACCTCGCCGTCGCGGTCGGCCTGCTCCTGCTCACGCCGGTGGTCGAGTCCGAGGCGATGCTCGACCGCCACGCCTCGACCCTGCCGACCTTCTGGGTGATGACCTCGGTGCTCGCCTGGTCGGTGGGCCGCGGCTGGTGGCAGGGCGGGCTCGCCGCAGTCGTCGTCTCGATCGCCGACCTGTCCGTGCGGAGCGTGGCGAGCGGCGGCACCTGGGGCAACATCTTCCTGCTGCTGCTGGCCTCGGTCGTGGTCGGCTTCGCCGCCGACCTGGTTCGCGAGGCTGCGCAGCTGAGGGCCGAGGCCGAGCGCACCGCCGCCGTCATGACCGAGCGCGCGAGGCTGGCCCGCGTCGTCCACGACGGGGTCCTCCAGGTCCTGGCGCTGGTGCAGCGACAGGGCCTCGAGGCCGGTGGCGAGCTGGCCGAGCTGGGCCGGCTCGCCGGCGAGCAGGAGGTCGCGCTGCGTCGCCTCGTGCAGTACGACGCCCGGACGGTCGCCGAGCACTCCGCGATCCTCGCCGGCGAGGGTGTGCGGGTCGACGCCTGGGACGCCGACAGCGGTCCGGTCGACCTCGGCGAGGCGCTCGAGGGTGCGGTCGGTCCGCGCGTGACGTTCACCGGCCCCGGCCACCCGGTCGTGCTGCCCGCTGCGGTCGTCGAGGAGGTCGTGGGCGCCGCCCGCGCGTGCCTCGACAACACCGCGGCCCACGTCGGCCAGGACGCCCCGGCCTGGGTGCTGCTGGAGGACCTCGGCTCCGAGGTGGTCGTGACGGTCCGCGACGCCGGCCCCGGCATCCCCGAGGGACGGCTCGACGAGGCGGCCGACCAGGGCCGTCTCGGGGTCACCGAGTCGATCGCCGGTCGGCTGCGCGACCTCGGGGGGCGCGCCGACCTCACCACCGGACCGACACTGGGCACCGAGTGGGAGCTCGTCGTGCCCCGTCGTCAGGACAACCGACCGCACCACGAGGGAGGACGCGGATGAACCAGCCCGACGAGACGCCGGCCGACGACGTGACGTCGGTCGACGTCGGCAGCGCACCCCTGCGCGTGATGGTGGTCGACGACCACCCGATGTGGCGCGACGCGGTCGAGCGTGACCTGACCGCGGCTGGACTCACGATCGTCGCCACCGCGGCGACGGGCAGCGAGGCGGTCAACCGGGCGCGCGCGACGCGGCCATCGGTGGTCGTGCTCGACCTCAACATCCCCGAGCCCACCGGCGTCGACGTCACCGCGACGC
>CAZKZQ010000364.1:0-3342 GCA_964557235.1 uncultured Nocardioidaceae bacterium | reverse complement strand
TGTTCACCGGCGGCTCGCTGCTGTTCGGCGCCACGGGTCGGCCCGACCTGCTCGGCCCCGAGCACACCGACGACCTCGCGCGGCACCAGCACGCGTCGGCCCAGCGGCTCGCCGAGCTGCTGCCCGACTCCGCCGCGGTCCTGCCCACGCACGGCTTCGGGTCGTTCTGCGCGGCCACCCAGTCCGAGGCGACCGCCTCCACGATCGGCGACGAGCGCCGGGCCAACCCGGTCCTGACCCAGGACGAGGCGACGTACGTCGAGGAGCTGGTCGCAGGGCTCGGCGCCTTCCCGGCGTACTACGCCCACATGGCGCCGGCCAACGCCCAGGGCCCGAGCGCGCCCGACCTCAGCCCGGCGTCGCCGGCCGATCCCGCCGAGCTGCGACGCAGGCTCGAGGCGGGCGAATGGGTGGTCGACCTGCGCGACCGCACGGCGTTCGCCGCCGGCCACCTGCGCGGGTCCTACAACTTCGGCCTCGACGGCGGCTTCGCGACCTACCTCGGGTGGCTGATCGCCTGGGGCACGCCGGTGACGCTGCTCGGCGCGACCGCCGACGAGGTCGCCGAGGCCCAGCGCGAGCTCGTCCGCATCGGCATCGACCGGCCCGCCGCCCAGGCCACCGGCGGCCCCTCGGACTGGGCGGTCGCCGAGGACGACGTGCGGTCCTTCGGCCGCGCCACCTTCGGCGACCTCGCCCAGGTGCGTCACCACCGCGAGGTCGTCGTCCTCGACGTGCGCCGCGACGACGAGCGTGCCGAGTCCGCGGTCGTCGACAGCGCCCACGTGCCGCTCCACCAGCTGCTCGACCGGATCGAGGAGATCCCGGACGCCGAGGTGTGGGTGCACTGCGCCGCGGGCTACCGCGCCTCGATCGCGGCCTCGCTGCTCGACGCCGCCGGCCTCCACGTGGTCGCGGTCGACGACGACTGGGAGAACGCGCCGGCGTCGGGGCTGCCGCTCGCGCCCGGCGGCGCGTGAGCGAGCGCAGCGAGCGAGCCATGGGCACAACGCGTCTGGCTCCGCAGCCGAGCGGAGCGAAGGCGGTGGACGCGTGACGCTCGTCGTCGCCGCTGTGGCCGGCCTGCTCATCGGCCTCAGCCTCGGCGCACTCGGGGGCGGCGGGTCGATCCTGGCCGTGCCCGTGCTCGTCTACCTCCTCGAGGAGCCGCCGTCGGCGGCGACCACCGGGTCGCTCGTCGTGGTCGGGGTGACCGCCCTCGTCGGCGCGCTCTCCGCGCACCGGCACGGCACGGTGCTGTGGGCGCGGGGGCTGGCCTTCGGCGCGACCGCGGTGCTCGGGGCGGTCCTCGGGGCGCGGGCCTCCACGTCCATCCCCGAGCCGGTCCTGCTCGGCGCCTTCTCCCTGCTCATGCTCGTCGTCGCCGGCCTGATGTCGTGGCGCCTGGTGCAGCACCGGCGGGGCCTCGTGCACCCGCACCGCGCCCACGACGGGCCGATGCTCACGCTGCACCCCCTGACCCTGGACGTACGCCGAGCAGCGGTCGTGCTGGCCACCGCGACGGCCGTCGGGCTGCTGACCGGGTTCCTCGGCGTCGGAGGCGGGTTCCTCGTCGTGCCGGCGCTGGTGCTCGCCCTCGACCTGCCGATGGAGCGCGCGGCGCCGACCAGCCTGGTGGTCATCGTGCTGACCAGCGCGACCGCGTTCGTCGTACGCGTCGGGTCGGGGGTGGCGCCGCAGTGGGCGCCCGTGCTCCTGCTCACCGGGGCGGCCGCGATCGGCGCCGTCGCCGGGACGCGCCTGGCCCGGCGCACCCATCCCGAGCGCCTCGCGGCGGCGTTCACCCTCGTCGTGCTGGGCGTGGCCGTCTACACGGCCGTCCGGGCACTGCCCGGACTCGTCTGAGCTCGCTCAGCGCTCCTCGGCCAGCGCGCTCGAGGTGCGCTGGAGCGGGAACATCGAGCGGTAGCCCGGCGCCTGGGCCAGGAAGTACTCGTCGAAGTCCAGCCGGCCGGCGTCCTCGCCGTGCGCCATGAGCACCAGCCGGTCCCAGAAGAACTCGCAGGTGGCCCCGACGGACGGCGCCATCACCTGGTCGGTCATCGCCTGCTCCGCGAGCAGCTCGGTGCCCCCCGGCACGGCAGCGCTCGGGAGCAGCTTGATCTGGAGGTCCCAGTGCTCCAGGCCGTTCTCGTCGACCATGGCCAGCGAGACGAAGCGGCCCGGGTCGGTCACGCCCACCCGGAAGCCGAACTCCGGGGCCTCGGCGTCGTCGGCGGAGAAGCGGAACATCGAGCGTCCGTCGTCGCCGGTGTGCCACTCACCCAGCCAGCTCCGCAGCCGCTCGCGGTCGCTCAGCCAGGCCCACACCTCGTCCGGCGACAGCCGGAACGTGCGGCGGTAGGTCACCACCGGGATGCCGTCGGCGCGCCTGCGCAGCCGACCGGTCACGGTGGGCATCCGTCTCGGCGCCCGGGCCGGGGGAATTCCCGGCAGCTTGGTTCCCCTCGTACGCACCACGTCTACACCCCTTGTCCCCGCATCGCGTCACCCCTGACGCGATGGTGCTCACCGGATCACCCCTGACCCGATGTCGTCCCGATCGATCACCCCTGACCGCTCGGGACACCCCGTATGTCCAGTTTGCGTTATGCCGGACGTAGGGTCCAGTCGACTCGACGCGCTTAACCTACGCCGAGACGTTCGTCCCGAACAGAGCGGGACCGGATGGGAGAAGGCTAGTCAATTCTGACTAGTTCCCTCGTGACTTCGCAGGATCTCCGTCGTTGGAGGGCCAACGACCACGCTCACCGGAGGTTCTCTCGTGCCCGTCCCCCACGGCTCCACACCTTCCCGCAGGAATCGCGCGATCGCCGTCATCGCTGCGGCGGCTGCCTCGCTCGGCGGTCTAGCCGCCCTCTCCCAGCCCGCCGACGCCTCGGTCCTCGGCGCCCCCCTCCAGCCCTACCTCAGCAGCCGGCTCACCTCGCTCTCCCTGGGCCAGAGCACCACCGTCCTCGTGCACGGCTCCACCCTCTCCGCCGCCGAGCGCGCCGTGCGCACGACCGGCATGCGCGAGGTGTCGTCGTACGACAAGATCGGCGTGGTCGTCGCCAAGGGCACCAAGAGCCAGGTCCTCGCCGCCCGCACCCAGCCCGGCGTGACCTACCTCGAGGGCAACCAGCCCATCTCGTTCACGCAGTACACCTCCAACACCGCCACCCGCGGCACCGAGGCGTGGCAGACCCTCACCGGCGCCGACGGCACCGCGCTCGACGGCAAGGGCGTCAGCGTCGCCGTCATCGACTCCGGCACCGACCCGACGCACCCCTACCTCACCAACGCCGACGGCAGCAGCGCCGTCGTCGCCAACAAGAAGGT
>CAZKZQ010000363.1:0-3346 GCA_964557235.1 uncultured Nocardioidaceae bacterium | reverse complement strand
GTCGTCCCGGTGGTCGTCATGGGGGGAGGCTACCGGCGCCCGACCGTTCTAGATTCAGGGACATGAGCCAGGTCCTCGCCCGCCTCGTCGACGCCCAGAACGACCACGACGCCGAGCGGGTGGCGCAGTGCTTCGCCCCCGACTACCGCAGCGAGCAGCCCTGCCACCCCGGCCGTGAGTTCGTCGGCAGCGCCCAGGTGCTGGCGAACTGGACGGGGGTGTTCGCCGGGGTCCCGGACTTCCGCGCCGAGGTCGTCGCCGGTGTCGAGGACGGAGACACCGAGTGGGCCGAGGTGCACTGGAGCGGTCACCACGTCGACGGCTCCGTCTTCGCGATGCGCGGGGTGCTCGTCGCGACCACCGTCGACGGGCTCATCTCCTCGGCACGGCTGTTCGTCGAGCCCGTCGAGGAGTCCGGCGGCGGCATCGACGAGGCGGTCGAGGAGATCTTCGTCCCGCCGTCGGACTGAACGCCCCGGCGGTCCGGGTCACGAACCGGTCGGTGAGGCCAGTCGCGCGGCCACGGCCAGGCCGTCGACGAAGTCGTTCATCGGGTGGCCGGAGTGGCCCTTGACCCACTGGAAAGCGAGGTCGGCGCGGGCGAGGTAGGCCTCGATCAACGGCTCCCACAGGTCGCGGTTGGCGACCGGCTTCTTCTGCGAGTTGGTCCAGCCGCGTCGCATCCAGCCGTCCCACCACGCGTCGCGGAAGCAGTTGACGACGTACGTCGAGTCGCTCACGACCAGCAGCGGACCGTCGAGGGCTGTCACCGCCTCCAGCGCGGCCTGGATCTCCATGCGCTGGTTGGTCGTGGCCGCCGCGTCACCGGAGGCGTAGGTCTCGCGGTCGATCGCCCAGGCCCAGCCGCCGCGGCCGGGGTTCCCTGCGCAGGCGCCGTCGGTGTAGACGGTGCGCGCACCGACGGGGACGGTCATCGGACCGCGCCGGACCTTGCGCACCGGGACCGGGATCGGCGTCTCCGGCAAGTCCCACAGTCCCTGGTCCGTCACGCGGGTCAGCCTAGATGGCCCGGCGCGTCGGCTCAGCGCGGCACGACCATCACCCAGGGGACCTTCCACCCGGCGACGCTCAGACCGCCGGAGGTGAAGTCCTTCTCGGTGATCGGGTAGCGCCGCCCGCTCGCGGGGTCGTAGATCCGCACCTCGCCGTCCGGCGTCTCCCCGGGGAGCACGAGCACGACGTGGCGCGGCGACCAGCGGTTGCCGACGTACAACGGCGACGCCTTGCCGGACGCGGCGAGCCCACGGAGGCGACGGAACGCGTCGGCCCGCTTGTTGGGCAGGATCGGCAGCGCGGAGTACGACGTGCCGGGCGCGCCGGCGCCGTGGCCCATCTCCCGGGCGAGCGCCCACGGGCGCGTGCCCAGCGAGCTCGGCCACGGGATCTGCAGGTGTCCTCCGCCGTCGCGGACGCCGCTGGTCTTCCGGTGCATCGCCAGCGACTCCTGGGCGAACCGGTCGTGCACGTCGCCGGAGGCCGACGCACCGGAGAGCGCGGTGGTCCCGGTGGTCCCGTCGACCAGGAAGGCGGCGTACGCCGGGTCGTTGAGCAGGCGGGAGACCACGAGCGTGCAGGAGCCGCACGTCGTCGGGTCCGGCTGGACCAGGCCCGAGGCGAGCGCCCTCTCCGCGGCGTCGGCTGGCACGGTCCCAGCGTGCCACCGCCGCGCGGTCTGCGACAGGGCCACCGGACCGCCGGCTCAGGTGAGGACCTGCACCTTGTCGACCAGGCTCGCGAGCGAGAGGACGAAGAGCACGGCCAGGCCCGATCGTCCGGCCCAGGCCGCGACCGTCCACGCGCGGCCGCGTGCGGCCGGCCCCCGCGGCCCGAGCCACCGCTCGGCGAGCAGGGAGAGCACGACGGCGTACACCCCCGGGATCAGCACGAACAGCGCGATCGCCAGCCACGCCGGGTCGAGGATGAGGAAGTCGAACCCGTCGACGCCGACCAGCAGGTCGCCGACCACCACGGCCGGGCCGAGCCCGATCGAGAGCAACCGGAACCACGTCGGCCCGACCATGAGGTGACGGAGCACGGCATAGATCACGCCGCCGAGGATCCCCAGCAACGTGCCGGTGACCAGCAGGTTGAGGGTGCCCAGCAGGGTGAACCGCCCGATCTCGAACCCGTCGTCGCTGGTCAGCCCGTCGGTCGTGGGGTTGAGCCGGAACAGCAGCGCCATCGCGAGTCGCCCGCCGACCCCGCCGACGAGCAGGCCGGCGAGGCCCCCCGCCAGGACGACCAGGCCGACCCTGCGCGCCGTCGCGACCATGCGGACAGTCAACCGCGACCGGCCGCGTTCAGTCTCGGGTCAGGCGAAGGTGCTCGCGTCGATCACGAAGCGGTAGCGCACGTCGGAGGCGAGGACGCGCTCGTAGGCCTCGTTGACGTAGTCGGCGGAGATCACCTCGACCTCGGCGGCGATGTCGTGCTCGGCGCAGAAGTCGAGCATCTCCTGGGTCGGGGGGATGCCACCGATCATCGAGCCCGAGAACGAGCGCCGGTTGGTCATCACCGAGAACACGTTGATCGACACCGGCTCCGGCGGGGCGCCGACGTTGACCAGCGTGCCGTCGACCGCGAGCAGCTTGAGGTACTGGTCCATCGGCAGCGGGGCGCTGACCGTGTTGAGGATCAGGTCGAAGCGGTTGCGCAGGTGCTTGAACGTGTCGCGGTCGGAGGTGGCGAAGTAGTCCTTGGCACCGAGCCGCAGACCGTCCTCCTGCTTCTTCAGCGACTGCGACAGCACGGTCACCTCGGCACCCAGCGCCACGGCGATCTTGACCGCCATGTGGCCGAGCCCGCCGAGGCCGACGACCGCGACCTTCTTGCCCGGGCCGGCGCCCCAGTGGCGCAGCGGGGCGTACGTCGTGATGCCGGCGCACAGCAGCGGCGCGGCAGCGGCCGGGTCGAGCTTCTCGGGGACCGAGAGGACGTAGTCGGCGTCCACGACCACGTGGGTGGAGTAGCCGCCCTGGGTCGTGGTGCCGTCGCGGTCGGTGGCGGCGTAGGTGCCGACCATGCCCTCGACGCAGTACTGCTCGTCGCCGTTGCGGCAGGGCTCGCACTTGCCGCACGAGTTGACCATGCAGCCCACGCCGACGCGGGCGCCGACCTGGTGGCGGGTCACGTCCGACCCGACCTCGAGGACCTTGCCGACGATCTCGTGGCCGGGCACGACCGGGAAGGGCTGCGGGCCCCAGTCGCCGTTGACGGTGTGGATGTCGGAGTGGCAGATGCCGGCGTACTCGATCTCGATGAGGACGTCGTTGGCGCCGACGTCGCGGCGCTCGATGGTCAGGGGAGCCAGGGGCTCGCCGGCCGC
>CAZKZQ010000362.1:1653-3387 GCA_964557235.1 uncultured Nocardioidaceae bacterium | reverse complement strand
GTGACGAAGGCGCGCACGAGGTTGAGCGTCGCGGCCGAGGAGTTGTAGACGTCGAGGAGCCGCTGCGGGTCGGGCACCCGGGACTCGGGGGTGAAGTCGTAGCCGTTGACGGCGTCCCCGCGGTACGCCGGCAGGGTGATGCCCTCGCGGGTCTCCAGGTCGCTGGAGCGGGGCTTGGCGTACTGCCCCGCGAGGCGGCCGACCTTGACCACCGGGACGGACGCGGCGTAGGTCAGGACGACGGCCATCTGGAGCAGCACGCGCAGCTTGGCGCGCACGTTGTCGGCCGTCGCGCCCTCGAGCGTCTCGGCGCAGTCGCCGCCCTGGAGGAGGAATGCCTCGCCCCGGGTGACGGCCGCCAGCTTGGCCTTGAGGTCGTCGCACTCGCCGGCGAAGACGAGGGGCGGCATCCGGCGCAGACGGTCCACCACACGGTCGACCTCACCGGCGTCCGGCCAGCTCGGCTGCTGGGCCGCGCCGAGGTCGTGAAGGTCGTTCAGGGAGGGGAGGTCCACGTCCGCCAGACTACTGGCCAGCCGTTCGGCTGATGCCGGGTGGTCCTCGGGACAATTGGGGCATTGGTCCCGTAGATTACGGCCGCATGGGGCTGTTGGAACGCTTCCGTCCGAGCGAGGACGAAGGTGACGGGTGGACGCCGCCGTCCTTCGGGACGTGCCGGTGCGACGGGCACATCGAGGACGTGCTCGAGCTGCGCATCCCCCTCGCCGACGGGTCCGGTGACGTGGCCGTGTGGGCCCTCTTGACGTCGGGCGCCCTCGCGACCGTCCCGGCCGAGGCCGACCGGCAGATGCTGAGCGACGGTCGCACCCCCGAGCTCCGCGGGCCCTTCCACTGGCTGCTCACGGCCGGCGAGCGGCTCACGCCGTTCCTCACCGCGGGCAACACCAGCGAGCTCGAGGACGCGATCTTCGTCCAGGAGGGCGTGGAGCGCGCGATGTGGCAGCACCGCCGCAGCCAGCTCGCCGTCGGCGCCCCGCAGCTGTGCATCAACGGCGTCCAGTGCGCCGTCGTCATGGCGCTGATGAACCCCCGCGTGCGTCAGACCGACGAGGCTGCCGCCGAGTCCGTCGTCTCCGCCGGCGGCACTCAGCCTGCGGCCTCGCAGGGTGACACGACGCGATAGAGGTGGACCCCGCCGTCGTCGTAGACGCTCTCGAGGCACGGCGCGGCGTCGGCTGACCGGACGAGGACGTCGCTCTCTCGCTCCGTGTCGGAGACCAGGGCGGACGACGCGACGTAGAGGTAGTCGAACTCGAGGTCGTGCTCCGCGGCAGCCTTGACGATGCACGTCAGGTCCCGCCCGAAGCAGGAGTTGACCGCCGCCGGCACCACCGCGCGGCGGGCGTAGGAGTCGGTCCACTCGAAGCCCTGCGGCGTCGCGGGGCTCACCCTGCCGGTCAGGGCGGGGAACCACTCCGGCACGGGGCCCGCGCCCCAGGCGTATCGCGCGGAGACGACCAGCACCGGGGAGTCGCTCGGCACATGGTCCGACACGAAGCGGAAGGCCTGCCGGTCTGCCTCGGGGACCGGTCCGTAGGGCACCAGGCCCGACGTAGGGAACACCAGGGCGCCCGCGACCAGGACACAGCCGCACCACGCCGCGAGCAGCACGGCCGGCAGGGAGCGACGCCTCGCCCCCTCGGCTGCCGGTGCCGTCCGCAGCAGGACCGCCAGCAGGGCCCCGGCGCCGAGCGCGAGCGGCACCGACTCCAT
>CAZKZQ010000362.1:0-1553 GCA_964557235.1 uncultured Nocardioidaceae bacterium | reverse complement strand
GTGCGCCAGGAGGGTGGCTGCGCTCGCGACGCCCAGGCCGATCGCTGCCGCCCACGGCCGCCGGAGGTCGGCGGCCAGGAGCCTGTGCAGGAGGTAGAGGGCCACCAGGCCGAGGAGCAGGCCCGGGGCCCGCGTGACCCCGCCGCCCATGATCAGCCACGCGAACGACCCGGGGACCAGACCGAAGACGGCTGTCGCGAGGAGTCTCTCCGCGGTGGACGACAACAGCACCCTGCTCAGGAGGTAGAACGCCGGCACGGTGAGCGAGGCGACGATCGGAGGCAGGAACCGGACCACGTCGATCAGGGGCACGCCGAACCCGTTCAGGGCTGCGGCGAGGTAGATCCCGAGCGGCGGGTAGGTGAACGGGATCTCGCCTCCGTTGTAGGACGCGAAGTCCGGCAGGGCGAAGCCTGCGTGCCGGAGGTCGCGCACCATCCCGTAGAAGAGCCCGCCGTCGTTGAGCGGGAAGTCGGCCCGGCTGACCGGGCCCAGCCGCATCGAGGCGCTCACCGCGACGACCGCGAACCACGCGATCAGCGACCCGAGCCGGGTCCCGCCGCCTGTCGCGCGGGTCGGCGCTCCAGGTCCGCGCCCGTCGCTCACGCCGCTCGGCTGCCCTGGGCTCTCGCCTCGGTGCGCCCGGACGGCGCGACGCCGGAGGGACGTCCGCCGGTGGCGACCAGCTCTCGTGCGGCTCTCACGCAGAAACGGACGAGCGATCGTGGAGGCACGACGCGACGTGCCTCGCCCCAGGACGTGCCGGTCTCCGACTCCCCGAGACGGGGGCGGGCACGGACGGTCACGGTCGCGACGCGGAGCGGGAGTCGCCGGAAGGCGAGCGACATGCGCAGGTGCGGGACCGCGCTGTCGGGGCCGACCTGGTCGAGCAGGGCGGCGAGAGCGGGGGCGCGGTAGGCCCTGAGGGGCGAGTTCGTGTCGGCCACGCCCGAGGTCCACGGCCCCAGGAAGGTCGACAGCGTCGACGTCAGCAGCCGGCGGTACCACGGGTCGGAGCGCTGCTCCCGGCAGGCGACCACCACGTCGCTGGCGTGCAGGTGGGCCAGAAGACGCACGAAGTCGGCCCCGTGGAACTGTCCGTCCCCGTCGACGCCGATCACGACGTCGGGTTCGAGGAGCAGGGCCTCCGCATAGGCACGCATCACCGTGGGCCCGTGGCCCAGGTTGCGGGGGTTGTCGTGGACCGTGACGCGGTGGCCCTGGGTGGCGCTCAGGCGCTCCCGGGCCGAGACCTCCGGCGAGCAGTCGTCGACGACGACGAAGGCCAGGTCGTGCACGTGGTCGACGAGGTGGTCCCACACCTCGGCCACGAACTCAGCGATCCCGTCCTCGTTGTAGGCAGGCATGGCCACGACGACCAAACCTGGACGAATCGCCAACGTTTCCCTCATGAGGCAAAAGTAAACAGCCCACGAAGCCCGGCCATCGCCCGAATGGTCCGATTGGGTGCCGGGCGGGACCACTTCCCGCCGAGCCGTCTAGCCGAAGAAGACCTCGGCCTCGGCGTACTCCTCCGGCGAGACCGTCTTGAG
>CAZKZQ010000361.1:1861-3418 GCA_964557235.1 uncultured Nocardioidaceae bacterium | reverse complement strand
GTCGGCGGGGTGCGCTTCTACGAGCGCAAGGAGGTCCGCGACGCGATCGCCTACCTCCGCATGCTGGCCAACACCGCCGACGAGATCAGCCTGCGGCGCGTGATCAACGAGCCCAAGCGCGGCATCGGCGACCGGGCGATCGCCTGCGTCGAGGCGATGGCCCGCCGCGACGGCACGACGTTCTTCGAGGCGCTCCAGCACGCCGAGGACGCACCCGGCATCGCCACCAGGTCTGTGACCTGCATCAAGGGCTTCGTCGCGATGGTCGAGGAGCTCGAGTCGATGGTCGCCGCGGGGGAGCGGGCCGACGTGGTGCTCGAGGCGACGCTGGCCCGCAGCGGCTACCTCGCCGCCCTCGAGGAGTCCGACGACCCGCAGGACGAGACCCGCCTGGACAACCTCGCCGAGCTCGTCGCGGTGGCGCGCGAGTTCGCCGACGAGCCGGTGCCGCCGCCGTCCGACGACCCGGCCGACCTGACGCCGGCGCGCCCCGGAGTGCCGGAGTTCCTCGAGCGGGTCTCGCTGGTCGCCGACTCCGACCAGATCCCCGACCAGGACGACGAGAGCCTCGGCGTCGTCACCCTGATGACCCTCCACACGGCCAAGGGGCTGGAGTTCCCGGTGGTGTTCCTGACCGGGCTCGAGGACGGCGTCTTCCCCCACCAGCGGTCGCTGGGCGACCGGCCCGAGCTCGAGGAGGAGCGCCGGCTGGCCTACGTCGGCCTCACCCGCGCCGAGCAGCGGCTCTACGTCTCCCGTGCGCTCGTCCGCTCCGCCTGGGGCGCGCCCGCGCACAACCCGGCGTCGCGCTTCCTCGACGAGCTCCCCGACGAGGTCATGGACTGGCGCCGCACCGCGGCCGAGCAGACCTCCTGGAACCGCGCGGTCATGCCCCAGCTGCCGCAGCGGCGGTTCGGCTCGGCCAGCGCTCGCGCGGATGCCGAGGCGCGCGGTCAGAAGCGCGAGGTCCCGAGCCTCGCGCCCGGCGACCGCGTCACCCACGACTCGTTCGGCCTCGGCACGGTCGTCGCCGTCGAGGGCGCGGCCGACAAGGCGGTCGCCTCGATCGACTTCGGCTCCAACGGCGTCAAGCGCCTGCTGCTGCGCTACGCCCCCGTCGAGAAGCTCTGAGGCTCGGGGCACGGCTCGGCGTCGAGGACGTCACGATCGGGTTGCGCCGGTCCCGCTGCCGACCGGCCGTGCCTAGCCTTCCGGCATGGCCGCCCGCGCCGCTCGTCGCCTGACCGCTGTGGTCGCGTGCCTCGTGCTCAGTGGAGCTGTCTGCGCGGGGTGTGCGCCCGACCGCGTCGACGCGGACGTGGCCGACGTCTTCGGCGATCCCGCCTCCCCCGACCTCGAGGTGAGCATCGACGCGTGCAACCGCCATCCCGAGGTCCACGTCGTGGAGAGCGACGATGAGGTCGAGCTCCACGTGACGGTCGACGAGGCCGGCCGTTCGGTCGACGACTGCATGGGCGGTGCCGACCTCACCCTCGACGAGCCGCTCGGCGATCGCCGGGTCGTGGTCAACGGCGTACCCATCGTGGTGACGCCGAC
>CAZKZQ010000361.1:0-1761 GCA_964557235.1 uncultured Nocardioidaceae bacterium | reverse complement strand
TCGACCGGGTCGCCGGCGCCGGGGCGCACCTCGAGGTGCAGGTGGGGGCCGGTGGTGTTGCCGGTGGCGCCGACCGCGCCGATCGGGGCGCCGCCGATGACGGTGTCGCCCGCCTTCACGCCGGTCGCCGACTGGTGGCAGTACCAGATCTCGGTGCCGTCGCGCAGCGTCTGGACGGTCCGGTTGCCGTAGGCGCCGGCCCAGCCGACCGAGGTGATCGTGCCCGCGGCGACCGCGCGGATCGTCGTGCCGGACGGTGCGGCGAAGTCCAGGCCGGTGTGGCAGTGCGACCACAGGCCGCTGCACTGCCCGAAGCGTGCGGTGAGGCGATAGACGCCGGGGGACAGGGGCGAGACCCAGGCGTCCTTGGCGAGCTTCTTGGCGACGTCCTCGGCGCTGGCGGCGAGCTTGGCGATCGCGGCGTTGGCCTCGCGTGCCTGCTTGGTGGACCCCGCGAAGGCGCTCGGGCCGGCCGAACCGCCACCGGCGACCTGGCCGGGGGCCAACGCCGAGGCGCTCGGACCCGGTGCGGCCAGGGCCAGCGCCGCGCACGCCACGACGCCGGCGAGCAGCGAGCGCCGCGCGCGGGCGGACCGGGTCGACAGGGGGGTCACCCCGTGATTGTCCCCGACGGGGGCGGGGTCAGTCCTGGGAGTGCCAGGAGTGGGTCACGAGACATCGGTGCGAGATCTCACACCCCTCCTCGCCCACTTCCTGGAGGGACCGCACTAATCTGACCCGAGTGACGACCACCACGAAGTCCCCGGCCGCACGGGCGCGGTCCTCCACCATCGTCTGGAAGATCGCCATGGCGCTCACCGGACTGGTCTTCATCGGCTATGTGCTCCTGCACATGTACGGCAACCTCAAGGTCTTCGCCGGCCAGGAGGCGTTCGACACCTACGCCGAGCACCTGCGCGAGTTCGGCGAGCCGATCCTCCCGTACGCCGGCCTGCTGTGGATCATCCGCGTCGTGCTCCTGGTGTCGGTCGCGATCCACGCGACCGCGGCCTACAAGCTCTGGGCCCGCGCCCACGGCGCGCGACCGAGGCGCTACGTCGTCCAGAAGGCGGCCCAGGCGTCCTGGTCGAGCCGCACGATGCGCTGGGGCGGCACCGCCCTGCTGCTGTTCATCGTGTTCCACATCCTCAACTTCACCACCCGCACCGTGACGCCGGGCGGTGACTCCGACAGCCCCTACCAGCGGCTCGTCAACGCCTTCCAGCCCGAGCAGTGGTGGGTCGCGGCGATCTACCTCCTCGCCATGGCGGCCCTGGCGATGCACCTGCGGCACGGCGTCTTCAGCGCCGCCCAGACGCTCGGCTTCACCGGCACTCCGGCGAAGGCTCGCCGGGCCAACCTCACCGGCTACGCCGTCGCCGTCGTGATCGCCGGTGGCTTCGCGCTGGTCCCCCTGTCCGTCCTGTTCGGCATCGTCGACTGACCCCGGAGCTGATGCAGATGAGCGACACCCGACCTGGCACCGGAGACGCCGAGGGCTACTTCCTCGAGGGCGCCCCGATCGCCGACACCAAGGCCCCCGGCGGCCCGATCGCCGAGCGCTGGACCAAGCACCAGTTCTCCAACCGACTGGTCAACCCGGCCAACCGCCGCAAGCTGAGCGTCATCGTCGTGGGGACCGGCCTGGCCGGCTCGTCGGCCGCCGCCACCATGGGTGAGGCGGGCTACGAGGTGAAGGCGTTCTTCTACCAGGACTCCCCGCGCCGGGCCCACTCGATCGCCGCCCAGGGCGGCATCAAC
>CAZKZQ010000360.1:0-3424 GCA_964557235.1 uncultured Nocardioidaceae bacterium | reverse complement strand
AGTCTCGAGTGAAGCTAGGGAGGCCCTCGGGGCGTCGAACGGCAAGAAGGGCAGGAAGTCTCGAGTGAGGCTAGGTCGGCCCTCGGTGCGTCGATGCGCCGGAGCGGAGGAGCGAAGCGGAGGAGCGGAGAAGCAGCGACGCACCGTAAGGGGGCCGACCGGCGAGCCGGAGGCGAGCAGATGTCACAGAGGCTGCGGCACCACGTTGAGCTCGGCCATGCTGTCGAACTGCCGCCGGTCGACGTGGAGGGAGCGTTCGACGATCTCGAGACCGACGACCTCCCACTCGGGGAGTCGGGCGGACTCGCGGTGCTCGTTCCACAGGCGGAGGGCGAGGGACCCGGCGTCGACGACGAGCTCGGCCTCGTCCCAGTAGGTGATCTCGGCGCGGTCGGCGCTGAAACGCATGGCGCTGATGAACGGCCGCTCCTGGCTGAGCCGGGCCAGTGCGGCCCTCACCATGAGCGGCTCCATCGCTTCACCGGCCACCGTCACCGTGACGTGCCAGAGCCGTGCGCGCTTGCTCACTGATCCCCTCGATCGGTCGTGCTGCCTGAGGTCCCATCCTTCATGGTCCGCCCGTCCGGCGTCCCCGAAACCGTCGGAAGGCCGGGCAAAATGCGGGTGTACGACGGAATCCGTCGTCACCGGTCCCGTCAGGTGGGACCGGGCCCCTCGGAGCCGTTGGCCGGGAGGAGGACGAGGTCGTCGCGGTGCACGACCTCGCGCTCGTAGGACGCCCCGAGCTCGCGGGCGAGCTCGCGCGTGGAGCGGCCGATCAGGGAGGGCAGCTCGTCGGCGTCGTAGTTGACCAGGCCGCGGGCGACCACGGCCCCGGCGAGGTCGGTCAGGTCGACCGGGTCGCCGGCGGAGAAGGCTCCGCTGACGGCGGTGATGCCGGCGGGGAGCAGGGAGGCACGGCGCTCGGTGACGGCCCGGACGGCTCCGTCGTCGAGGACCACGCGGCCCCGTCCCTCGGTGGCGTGGGCGAGCCACAGCAGGCGGGTGGAGCGGCGGCGGCCGGTGGGGTGGAACAGCGTCCCGACCTGGTCCCCGCGGAGGGCCTCGGCGGCGAGGTCGGCGGAGGTGAGCACGACCGGGATGCCCGCCCCGGTGGCGATCCGGGCGGCCTCGACCTTGGTGCGCATGCCACCGGTCCCGACGCCGGCGGCGCCTGCCTTGCCGACCCGCACGCGGGCCAGGTCGGCCTCGCCGCGCACGTCGGTGAGCAGCGTGGTGCCGGCCTCGCGCGGGTGGCCGTCGTAGAGCCCGTCGACGTCGCTGAGCAGGACGAGGAGGTCGGCGTGGACGAGGTGGGCGGCGAGGGCGGCGAGCCGGTCGTTGTCGCCGAAGCGGATCTCGGTGGTGGCCACGGTGTCGTTCTCGTTGACGACCGGGACGACGCCGAGCTCACGCAGGCGCCCGAAGGTGCGGTAGGCGTTCTGGTGGTGGCTGCGCCGGGTCACGTCGTCGACGGTGAGCAGCACCTGGCCCACGGTCAGGCCGTGGCGGGCGAACTCCTCGGTGTAGCGGTGGATCAGCAGCCCCTGGCCGACCGAGGCCGCGGCCTGCTGGGTGGCGAGGTCGCGGGGCCGGCGCTTGAGGCCCAGCGGGGTCAGCCCGGCGGCGATCGCACCGGAGGACACCAGGACGACCTCGGCTCCTCGCGCCCGCACCGCGGCGAGCACGTCGACGATCGCGGCGACCCTGGCCTCGTCGATGCCTCCTCCGGCCGAGGCCAGGGACGACGAGCCGACCTTGACCACGACGCGTGTGGCGTCGAGGACCTCGCGCCGCCCGCTCACGGGCGGTCCTCGTCCTCGGGGTGCTCCTCCGCCCAGACGTCGTCCTGCTCCCAGACCACCTGGACGCCGTTGCCGCCGTCGGGGTCCTCGTCGGTGGAGCCGCTCACGCGCCGTGCCACGTCGGCTCGGGCCTCGCCCTCGTTGCGCTCGGCGAAGGCCGCGTCGATCGCGCGGCGGCGGGCCACGGAGTCGCGCTCCTCGGCGAACCGGTTGTCCTCTCCGCGCCGGCTGCCGAGCGTGCTCGCGCCGGCGTCGACCATCGGGCGGAAGTCGAAGACGACGCTGTTCTCATCGGGGCCGATGACGACCGTGTCGCCCTCCTCGGCGCCGAGCTCGAGCAGGCGGTCCTCGACGCCGAGCCGGTTGAGCCGGTCGGCGAGGAAGCCGACGGCCTCGTCGTTGGAGAAGTCGGTCTGGCGCACCCAGCGCTCGGGCTTGTCGCCGCGGACGCGCCAGGCCGGGTGGCCGGTGCCGTCGTCGAGGGGGGTGACCTCGAAGCTTCCGCCGGCGTCCGCGGCCGTGGGGCGCAGGACGATGCGGGTCGCCTCGACGACCGGACGGTCCGCCCGCGCCTGGGCGACGATGGCGGCCATCGCGAAGGACAGGGGTCGCAGGCCCTCGTGGCTGGCGGCCGACACGGGGAAGACCTGGAGACCTCGGGCCTCGAAGTCCTCACGGACGAGGTCGACCAGCTCGCGCCCGTCGGGCACGTCGATCTTGTTGAGCGCCACGAGGCGGGGGCGGTCCTCGAGGCCGCCGTACGCCGCGAGCTCGCGCTCGATCACGTCGAGGTCGCCGAGCGGGTCGCGCTGGGTCTCCATCGTCGCCATGTCGATGACGTGGACGATCGCCGCGCAGCGCTCGACGTGGCGCAGGAAGTCGTGGCCGAGGCCGCGTCCCTCGGCGGCGCCCTCGATCAGGCCGGGCACGTCGGCGACGGTGAAGGTCACGTCGCCGGCCGTCACGACGCCGAGGTTGGGCACGAGGGTGGTGAAGGGGTAGTCCGCGATCTTGGGACGGGCGCGGCTGATCGAGGCGATCAGGCTGGACTTGCCGGCGCTCGGGAAGCCGACGAGGCCGACGTCGGCGACGACCTTGAGCTCCAGGGCGACGCTGCGCTCCTCGCCGGGCTCGCCGAGCAGGGCGAAGCCGGGGGCCTTGCGGCGGGCCGAGGCCAGGGCCGCGTTGCCGAGCCCGCCACGCCCACCCTGGGCGACGACGAGCTCGCTGCCGGCGCCGACGAGGTCGGCGAGCACGCGGCCGTCCTCGGTCATCACGACGGTGCCGTCGGGCACGGGGAGGACGAGGTCGGAGCCGTGGCCGCCGTTGCGGTGCGCACCTGCCCCGTGGCCGCCGTGCTCGGCCTTGCGGGAGGGACTGTGGTGGTAGTCGACCAGGGTCGTCACGTCGGGGTCGACACGCAGGATGACCGAGCCGCCGGGGCCGCCGTTGCCGCCGTCGGGACCGCCGAGCGGCTTGAACTTCTCCCGGTGCACGCTGGCGACCCCGTTGCCGCCGCGACCGGCGGACACGCGCAGCACGACGCGGTCGACGAAGGTCGGCACGGCCATGGAGGGGTCCTCTCGGTGCTGCTCGGGGTGGTGCGGGGTGCTGCTGGG
>CAZKZQ010000359.1:2025-3426 GCA_964557235.1 uncultured Nocardioidaceae bacterium | reverse complement strand
CATGACGACCTCCACGACGCTTCCTCCGCCGTACGCCGACGAGCCGGTCCCAGCGCCGCCCGAACCCGGCCGTGCCGCGCGGACCCGTGACGGGAGCGGCGACCCGTCGTGGGCGCGGCCGGCCTTCTGGGTGCTCATCGCCGCGACGACCGCGTTCTACCTCTACGGCCTGAGCGCCAACGGCTACGCCAACGCGTTCTACTCCGCGGCGGTGCAGGCCGGGTCCGACAGCTGGAAGGCGTTCTTCTACGGCTCGCTCGACGCGGGCAACGCGATCACCGTCGACAAGCCGCCGGCCTCGCTGTGGGTGATGGCCCTGTCGGTGCGGCTGTTCGGGCTCAACAGCTGGGCGATCCTCGTGCCCGAGGTGCTCATGGGGGTCGCGAGCGTCGCGGTCGTCCACGCGACCGTGAAGCGCCACTTCGGTGCGGTGGCCGGGCTCGTCGGCGGGCTGGTGCTCGCGCTGACGCCGGTCGCGGTGCTGATGTTCCGCTTCAACAACCCCGACGCGCTGCTCACGCTCCTCATGGCGCTGGCCGCGTGGGCGACCGTCCGCTCGCTGGAGCACGGGTCGATCCGCTGGTTCGCGCTGGCCGGGGTCTTCCTCGGGTTCGGCTTCCTCACCAAGACCCTGCAGGTGATGCTCGTCGTGCCGCCGCTGGGTCTCGCCTGGGTGCTGGCGGCGAACACTCCTCTGCGCCGCCGCCTCCTCGGGGCGGTGGCCGGCGTGGGCGCGATGGTCGCCGCAGCCGGCTGGTGGGTCGCGGTCGTCGAGCTCGTGCCGGCCTCGATGCGCCCCTACATCGGCGGCAGCCAGACCAACTCGTTCCTCGAGCTCACCTTCGGCTACAACGGCCTCGGCCGGCTCAACGGCGAGGAGACCGGCTCGGTCGGCGGCGGCATGGGCTGGGGCGAGACCGGGCTGACCCGGATGTTCTCCGGGGTGATCGGCGGCCAGATCTCCTGGCTCATCCCCACCGCCCTGCTGCTGCTCGTCGCCGGCCTGGCCTGGCGCGGGCGCGCGCCTCGCACCGACCTGCGTCGCGCGCAGTACGTCGTGTGGGGCGGCTGGCTGCTCGTCACCGGCCTGACCTTCTCGCTGATGGCCGGGATCTTCCACGAGTACTACACGGTCGCCCTCGCCCCGGCCGTCGCCGCCCTGGTCGGCATGGGCGCGGCCGAGGCCTGGGAGCGGCGTTCCACGTGGAACGGCCGCGCGGTCCTCGCCGGCGCGGTCCTGGTCGCCGCCGTCTGGTCCTTCGTGGTCCTGGGCCGCACCACGGAGTACGGCTCGTGGTTCAGGTACGGCGTCCTCGAGCTCGGCTGCCTCGCCGCCGCCCTGCTGCTCGTGGTCGACCGGCTGGGCAGGGCGCTCGCGACCTCGGTGGTCGTCGGCGCGCT
>CAZKZQ010000359.1:0-1925 GCA_964557235.1 uncultured Nocardioidaceae bacterium | reverse complement strand
CTGACCGAGGACGCCGGGGACTACCGCTGGGTGGCGGCCGCGGTCGGCAGCCAGAACGCCGCCGGCCTCCAGCTCGGCAGCGGCGAGGCGGTCATGGCGATCGGCGGCTTCAACGGCTCCGACCCGAGCCCGACGCTGGCGCAGTTCCAGGACTACGTCGCGAACGGCGAGATCCACTGGTTCGCCGCGAGCGGCGGCGGGTTCGGTGGCGGGATGGGCGGCGGCCCCGGTGGGGGGATGGGCGGCTCGGGCACGGCGAGCGAGATCACCGCCTGGGTCGAGGCGAGCTTCACCGCGGTGACCATCGACGGGTCGACGTTCTACGACCTGACCCAGCCGGTGAGCGCCTCGTGAGCGACGAGCAGAGGCCCGTCCTCGACCTGGTGGTCCCGGTCCTCAACGAGGAGCACGTGCTCGGGGCGGCGGTGCGGCGGCTCCACGGCCACCTCGAGCACGTCTTCCCCTATCCCTTCCGGATCACCGTCGCCGACAACGCGAGCACCGACCGCACGCCCGAGGTGGCGGCCGACCTGGCCACCGAGCTGCCGCACGTGCGCGTCGTACGCCTGGAGCAGAAGGGGCGCGGTCGCGCGTTGAAGCAGGTGTGGTCCGAGAGCGACGCGCACGTGCTGGCCTACTGCGACGTCGACCTGTCCACCGACCTCGACGCGTTGCTGCCGCTCGTGGCTCCGTTGCTGAGCGGGCACTCGGACCTCGCGATCGGGACGCGGCTGCACCGCGACTCCCGCGTGGTGCGGGGGCTGAGGCGTGAGGCGATCTCGCGCTGCTACAACCTCGTGCTGCGCAGCGCCCTGGGCGCCAGCTTCAGCGACGCGCAGTGCGGCTTCAAGGCGATCCGCGCCGACGTGGCCGCCACCCTCCTGCCGCTGGTCGAGGACCCCACGTGGTTCTTCGACACCGAGCTGCTGGTGCTGGCCCAGCGCTCGGGCCTGCGGATCCACGAGGTCCCGGTCGACTGGTACGACGACCCGGACTCGCGCGTCGACGTGGTCGCCACGGCCCGCGACGACCTGCGCGGGGTGTGGCGCCTGCACCGGGCGTACGCCGGCGGGCGGCTGCCCACCGAGGAGATCCGTGCCCGCATGGGACGGACGACGCCGATGGCCGGGGTCGGCGCGCAGACGATCCGGTTCGGCCTCGTCGGCGTGATGACGACCGTGCTGCACCTGGGTCTGTTCGCGGTGCTCGCGGGGGCGGGGCCCTCGACCCAGCTCGCCAACACGCTCGCCCTGGTGCTGGCGACGGTGGTGAACACCAGCGCCAACCGGCGGTGGACCTTCGGGGTGCGCGGGCCGAGGCACGCGGCTCGCCACCAGGTGCAGGGCCTCGGCGTGTTCGTCGCGACCTGGGCGATGACGGCCGGGGCGCTGCTCGCGCTCGGGGCGGTCTGGCCGGCCGCGCCGACGCCGGTGCAGACCCTCGTCGTCGGGGCCGCGACGGTCGTCTCGACGGTCGTGAAGTTCGTCCTCATGCGGTCCTGGATGTTCGCGCCCGCCCCGGCCGGTTCGCCGAGGGCGAACGCGCAGACCGTTGAACGAGCATCGGTGTAATGCTGTAATCACAGCATGACGACGATCAGTGCCTGGCTGTCGGGGCGACTCCCCGACGAGTGGTTCGTCGAGGCTCCCGAGGTGAGCGTCGACAAGGACGAGATCGTGATCGTGGGCCGGATCCCGGCCCCCGACGCGACCCCCGCGGACGAGGTTCCGCAGAACGAGACCGAGACCGAGACCCGGGCCGCCGAGCGCGGCCGCATCCAGCGCTGGCGCGAGGAGACCCGCGGCGCACGCATCCGCATCGCCCAGGAGGCCGAGCGCCAGTTCGACCGCAAGGTGGCGTGGGGCGCGGCGTGCGGCGAGACCCGGGTGCTGTTCACGCACCTGTCCGTGCCGGTGATGACCCGG
>CAZKZQ010000358.1:0-3453 GCA_964557235.1 uncultured Nocardioidaceae bacterium | reverse complement strand
CGGCGCGATCCCGATCCTCCGCCCGCTGCGCGAGTCGCTGGCCGGCGACCGCGTGCGTCGCGTGCTCGGCATCGTCAACGGCACCACCAACTTCATCCTCGACAAGATGGACAGCACCGGGGCCGGGTTCACCGAGGCGCTCGAGGAGGCCCAGGAGCTCGGCTACGCCGAGGCCGACCCGACCGCCGACGTCGAGGGCTTCGACGCCGCCGCCAAGGCCGCGATCCTGGCCAGCCTCGCCTTCCACACCCGCGTGGTCGCCTCCGACGTCTATCGCGAGGGCATCTCCGAGGTGTCCGCCGCCGACGTCGCCTCGGCCGCCCAGATGGGCAGCGTCGTCAAGCTGCTCGCGATCTGCGACCTGGTCGAGGGGCCCGACGGCCCGGCCGTCTCGGCGCGCGTGCACCCGGCGATGATCCCGAGGTCGCACCCGCTGGCCAGCGTCCGCGAGGCCTACAACGCCGTCTTCGTCGAGAGCGACGCGGCCGGCCAGCTGATGTTCTACGGCCCGGGCGCGGGTGGCTCGCCCACCGCCTCGGCCGTGCTCGGCGACCTCGTCACCGTGGCGCGCAACCGGCTCCAGGACGTGCGCGGCGCCGGCGAGTCGACGTACGCCGACCTGGCGGTCATGCCGATGGGGCGCACGACCACGCGCTACCACGTGGCGATCGACGTCGACGACAAGGCGGGCGTGCTCGCTGCCGTGGCGCAGGAGTTCGCCAAGCAGGGTGTCTCGATCCAGACCGTGCGCCAGCAGGGTCGCGGCGAGGACGCCCAGCTCGTCGTGGTCTCCCACCGCGCCAGCGACGAGGCACTGTCCGCGACGGTCGCGGCGCTGCGCGAGATGAGCGAGGTCCGCGAGGTGACCTCGGTGATGCGGGTCGAGGGGGACAGCGAGTCATGACCGAGCGGACGGGCGCGCACCAGTGGCGTGGCGTGATCGAGGAGTACCGCGAGTGGCTCCCGCTGCCGGACGGCACACCGACCTACACCCTGCGTGAGGGCGGCACCCCGCTCGTCGACAGCCCCTGGCTGTCGGAGCTGACCGGTGCCGACGTCTGGATCAAGGTCGAGGGGTCCAACCCGACCGGGTCCTTCAAGGACCGCGGCATGACCGTCGCGCTGTCGGTCGCCGTCGGCCAGGGAGCCAAGGCGGTCGTGTGCGCCTCCACCGGCAACACCAGCGCGTCGATGGCGGCCTACGCCGCGCGGGCCAAGGTCAAGCCGCTCGTGCTCGTGCCCCAGGGCAAGATCGCCGCCGGCAAGCTCGCCCAGGCGATCGTCCACGGCGCCCAGGTGATCATGGTCCGCGGCAACTTCGACGACTGCCTGCGCATCTCCCGCGAGCTCGCCGAGAAGTTCCCGGTCGCCCTGGTGAACTCGGTCAACCCGTTCCGTCTCGAGGGCCAGAAGACCGCGGCGTTCGAGATCGTCGACCTGCTCGGCGACGCCCCCGACGTGCACGTGCTGCCCGTCGGCAACGCCGGCAACATCTCGGCGTACTGGAAGGGCTACACCGAGTACCACCGCGAGGGCATGAGCACGCGCCTCCCGCAGATGCTCGGCTGGCAGGCCGAGGGCAGCGCGCCCCTGGTGCGCGGCGAGGTCGTGCGCGACCCCGAGACGGTCGCGTCCGCGATCCGCATCGGCAACCCGGCGTCGTGGCACCTCGCGGTCGAGGCCGCCGAGACCTCCGGCGGTCGCTTCCGCTCCGTGACCGACGCGCAGATCCTCGAGGCCCAGCGCCGCCTGGCCGCCTCGGAGGGGATCTTCGTGGAGCCCGGCTCGGCCGCGTCGGTGGCCGGCCTGCTCCAGGACGTCGCGGCGGGCGAGGACTTCCGCGGGAGGACCATGGTGGTCACGGTGACCGGCCACGGCCTCAAGGACATCGACACCGCGCTGTCGACCTTCACCGACCTCGTCGACGTCGTCGTCGACCCCGAGGTGAGCGCGGCCGCCGAGGCCGCAGGGCTCGCCTGATGCGTCCCGACGAGCCGGTCTCCTTCGTCGAGGGCCCGGTCGCGGTCCGCGTGCCCGCGACCAGCGCCAACCTCGGTCCCGGCTTCGACGTGCTGGGCCTCGCCCTCACGGTGTACGACGACGTGGTCGCCGAGGTGCTCACCGCCGAGAGCGGAGACCCCGAGATCACCGTCGAGGGGGAGGGGGCCGGCGAGGTGCCGCTCGACGAGCACCACCTCGTCCACCGCGCGATGTGCGCGGCCTTCCAGGCGATGGGCGTGACGCCGCCCCGGCTGCGGCTGCACTGCGTCAACGAGGTCCCGCACGGGCGCGGCCTCGGGTCGTCCTCCGCCGCGATCGTCTCGGGCCTCTGGGCCGCGCGGGCGCTCGTGGCCGACGGGCCTCAGGTGTGGAGCGACCACGCGCTCTTCGAGCTCGCCGCCCGCATCGAGGGCCACCCCGACAACGTCGCCCCCGCGGTCTTCGGCGGGCTGACCGTCGCCTACGAGGCGGACGCGTCCTACCAGGCCGTGCGCCTCGACGTGCGCCCGGACGTGGAGCCGGTGATGCTCGTGCCGGACCACCCGATGGAGACCGAGGTCGCCCGCGGTCTGCTGCCGACGTCGGTCTCGCACGCGGACGCGGTCTTCAACACCGCGCGCACGACCCTCCTGGTCGCTGCGTTGACCGGTCAGCTGCCCCTCGAGGTGCTGGTCACGGCCAGTGACGACCGGCTGCACCAGCCCTACCGCACCGACGCGATGCCCGACACGATGGCGGCCGTCGCCGAGCTGCGCGGGGCGGGCGTCGCGGCGATGCTGTCGGGTGCCGGCCCGTCGGTGCTCGCGCTCGCCGCTCCGGGCCAGGCCGACCTGGTCGCCGACCACCTGCCGGAGGGCTGGCGGCTCCACGCGCTGGGCGTCGACGCCGAGGGGGTCCGCACGCAGGTCGGTTGAGGGGTGTGTGACGCACGCCTCGTCGCAGCGGTGCTAAGGTTGCCGCAGCCCTCGAACCTGGCGAGAAGACGCCGTCACTGCGACGACACCCAGACGCCGAGGCGCTACCTCACTCGAACCCCGGTCGATGGTTCCAGGCTGCGTGCCGCTCGACTCACAGGCTCCGGGTTCTCGGGCACTCACCAGATTGACGGCCGTCCGTCTCGGGACGGTCCACGACGTGGGAAGGACCTCACGTGTCGGAATCCGTAGTCAGCACCACCCCCTCCCCGGAGACCCCGTCAGCGGGCCCGGAGTCGAGCGCAGGGTCGGGGGCACGGCGCGCGAGCGGCGGTGGCCTCAGCGCCAAGCTGCTCCCCGAGCTCAAGCAGATGGCCGGGGGTCTGGGCATCAAGGGCGCGAGCACCATGAAGAAGGCCCAGCTCATCGAGGCGATCCGCTCGGCCCAGGGCGGCGGCTCGTCCGCAGCGCCGGCCCGCGAGGCGCGAGCCCCCCGCGAGACCGCGTCCGAGGGCCAGCAGGACCGCCAGGAGCGCCC
>CAZKZQ010000357.1:0-3467 GCA_964557235.1 uncultured Nocardioidaceae bacterium | reverse complement strand
GGCGTCGGCGGCGCGCTGCGCGGACCGGTTGACCGCCTCGACGTACGTCGGGAAGAGGCCGCGCGGCAGGTCGTGGCCCATGCCGGGCACGAGCATGAGGTGGGAGCCGGGGACCGACCGGGCGGTGGTCCGGCCACCGGTGTGGTGGACCATGCGGTCGCTCAGGCCGTGGAGGACGGTCGTCGGGACGGTGACCGCGGCGAGCGCGCGGCGCCGGTCGGGTTGGGTGAGGATCGCGACCATCTGCCGCATCACGCCGGACAGGCTGATCCCGCGGTCCCACGTCTCGCCGGCGCGCACGCGGGCCACCTCGACGGGGTCGCGGTAGGACGGCGAGCCCGTCATCTGCCAGAACTTCGCCGATCGGTCGACGTACTCCTCGCGCGAGCGGCCCGCACGGCCGAGCAGGTGCGGCAGCAGCCGCGGGTCCTGCCACCCGCTGAGGCGGTGGCCGGTCGAGGACATCACCGAGGTCAGCGAGAGCACGCGGTCGGGGTGCTCGATCGCCAGGGTCTGCGCGATCATGCCGCCCATCGAGACCCCGCAGACGTGCGCCCGCTCGATCCCGAGGGCGTCGAGGACCGCGAGGCCGTCGGTGGCCATGTCGGACAGGGAGTACGGCGCGTGGGTGGCGCGGCCGAGGAACGCGCGGACCAGGTCCTTGCGCCGGATGCGGCCGGTGTCGGCGTGCACCTCGTGGAAGCGGGAGGACCGGCCCGTGTCGCGGTTGTCGTAGCGCACGACGAAGTAGCCCGCGACCGCGAAGCTGCGGCACAGGTCCTCGGGCCACCAGGTCATCGGGCCCCCGAGCCCCATCACCAGCAGCAGCGGACGACCCGTCGGCTCACCGAACGTCTGGTAGCAGATGCGCAGCCCGTCCGGCGTCGTGGCGAACAGCTCCTCGGAGCTGCGGACCGCGGAGAGCTCCGCGGTGGACGGCTCGTGCGTCGGCGTACCCATGACCTGAAGGCTAGCCAGGATCCCACCATCGACCCCGTCGGCGTCGTACCTTGGTCAGGTGTCCACGTCGTCCAGGTCACCCGTCGCCGACTTCCTCGTGCCCGAGGGCTTCGCCGGCCCCCAGGGGCTGCGCGCGCTGGTCCGCGAGGTGAGCGTGGTCGGCGAGGCGGTCGCCTACCGCCGCCGGGCGGTCAGCACGCTCGCGCAGCACCGCGCGACGCCGTACGCCGTCCGCCGGGGGCCGCACCGCACCAACGACCCCGTGCTGCTCGTGCCGGGCTTCATGGCGGGCGACTGGACCCTGGCGCTGATGAGCCGGCACCTGCGGCTGCTGGGCTATCGCACCTACCGCTCCGGCATCCGGGCCAACGTCGGGTGCATCGACGAGGGCACCCAGGCGCTCGAGCGGCGGCTGGAGCACATCGCCGCGCGACGCGAGCGCAAGGTCACCATCGTCGGGCACAGCCTCGGCGGCATGATGGCCCGCGGCCTGGCCGCCCGACGCCCCGACCTGGTCGCCGGCATCGTGACGATGGGCAGCCCGATCATGGCGCCCGGTGCCGCCCACGCGAGCCTGCTCGCGATGGTCGCCCTGCTGCGCCGGCTGGAGTCGATGGGACTGCACGTGATGGGCCAGGACTGCACCGAGGGCGGCTGCGCCCTGCGGATGTGGGAGGAGTCGCGGCTGCCGCTGCCCGAGGGCTTCCCGTTCACCGCGGTCTACTCCCCGCGCGACGGCATCGCCGACTGGCGCGCGTGCATCGACCCGGCCGGCCAGGCCCGCGAGGTGCGCACCAGCCACATCGGCATGGCGCTGGACCCGGTGGTGATCGACGTGGTCACCGAGACCCTCACCGCGATCCACCAGCAGCCCATCGAGCGCCGCCTCCTCGGCCGCCTCCAGGAGCACGAGCTCCGGACGGCCTAGACCCTGGGCCATTCCGGGGGGAGCTCCGCGAGGCGCGGCGGGTCGGCGCCTCGGCGCGTGACCGTGACCGCGGCGGCGGCGTGGGCCGCGGAGAGGTACTCCGCCACCTGGCCGTGGGTGGGTCCCTCGACCCAGGCCCCGGCCGCACGGTCGGGGAGCGTGGCCGCGACCAGCGCCGCCATGAACGAGTCGCCGGCGCCGACGGTGTCGGCGACCTCGACCTTGCGGGACTCCGCCACGACGACCACGCCGGTGCGGCTGACCGCGGTCGCGACGCCGCCCCCGCCGGTGACGACGACGAGCGCCGGGCCCTGCTCGAGCACGGCTCGCGCGACGTCGAGCACCTCGCGGCCGGGCTGGAAGAACGCGGCGTCCTCGTCGCTGAGCTTGACCAGGTCGCAGAGGGCCGACAGCTCGAGCACGTCCTGCCAGGCGACGTCGGCGTCGGGGGTGAAGGCGGGCCTGGCGTTGGGGTCGAAGCTCACCGGCAGACCGGCCGCGTGGGCCTCGGCCGCCAGGGCGACGACCGCGTCGCGGCCCGGTCGGACCCCGGCGCCGATCGAGCCGACGTGGAGGGCGCGGCAGTCGGCCGGCAGCGGCATCGGCGGGAGGTCCCAGGTCACCGCGAAGTCGTAGGTCGCCACCCCGTCGGCGTCGAGGTGCGCGGTCGCGACCCCGGTGCTCGTCGACGGGTCGACGGTGCCCGGGGCGAGGTCGACGTGGCTGGCGGCCAGGTGCGCGCGCACGAGCGCCCCGTCGGCGTCGTCGCCCAGGCGGGTCACCAGCCGGGTCGGCACGGCGAGCCGGGCGAGCCCGACCGCGACGTTCATCGGGGAGCCGCCGGGGCGGCGCACGGTCTCGCCGGCGGTCGGGATCACGACGTCGACGAGAGCCTCACCGACCACCAGGACGACCATCGCAGGGGCTCAGTGCTCGAAGTCGATGCTGGCGTAGGTCTTGAGCTTCATCAGCTGGTGCTCGGAGACGATCGAGCGGACCGTGCCGCTGCGCCCGCGCATGACCAGCGAGTGCGTCGTCGCGCCGCCGCCACGGAAGTGCACGCCCTTCATCAGCTCGCCGTCGGTGATGCCGGTCGCGACGAAGAAGCAGTCCTCGGCGGTGACCAGGTCGTCGGTGGTGAGGACGTGGTCGGGGTCGAGGTTGTGGCCGGCGTCGAGGGCGCGCTGGCGCTCCTCGTCGTCCTGCGGCCACAGGCGCGCCTGGATGATGCCGTCGAGGGCCTTGAGCGCGCAGGCCGCGATGATGCCCTCGGGGGTGCCGCCGATCCCGAGCAGCAGGTCGACGCCGGTGCCCGCGCGGGCCGCCATGATCGCGCCGGCGACGTCGCCGTCGCTGATGAACTTGATCCGAGCGCCGGTCGCACGGACCTCCTCGGCGATGGACTCGTGGCGGGGCCGGTCGAGCAGCACCACCATGACGTCCTCGGGCGTGGCCTTCTTGGCCTTGGCCACCGCGAGGATGTTCTCCTTGACCGGCTTGCGGATGTCGACGACGTCGCGGGCGTCGGGGCCGGTGACGAGCTTCTCCATGTAGAAGACCGCGGACGGGTCGTACATCG
>CAZKZQ010000356.1:0-3470 GCA_964557235.1 uncultured Nocardioidaceae bacterium | reverse complement strand
GGCGCACCCGGGCCGCATGAGTCGACGTACTCAACTCGCCGTGACCTGCAGGACACACCGGCCGGTCGGCGGTCCGGTCAGAGGGCGGCGTAGAGCGCCTCCTCGAAGTCGCCATAGAGCTTCCAGGCCTCGTGCTCGGTGATGAAGGGCAGCGAGTTGGTGTAGATCGAGGCGCAGATCCCGGTGGTCCGGTCGATGAAGAAGTGGGTGTTGAACAGGCCGGCCCACGCACCCGTCCACGCGCGGCGACGCCCCGGGACGTCCTCGGTGTTGAGCAGCAGGCCGTAGCCCCAGGTCCAGCCGGGCCCCGCGTTGAGCGTGTCCGTGATGGGCGGGTCCGCAGTGGGGATCTTCTCGGGGAACGTGAGGTCGCCGATCTGGTGGGAGAAGGCTGCATCGACTGTGGCCTGCTGCAGGATCCTTGTGCCGTCCAGCTCACCGCCGCGCAGAAGTGCGCGCTGGAACCGGATGTAGTCGCGGGGGGTCGAGTAGAGCCCGTGGCCGCCGGCCCACCAGTCCGGCGACTCGTTCAGGATCCCTCCGGCAGAGCCCCAGCTGCCGTCCTCGCCCTTCACGTGGACCATGACGACGTTGTCCTTGCGGGCCTCGTCGAGGGCGAACATCGTGTCGTGCATGCCGAGCGGCTCGGTGATGTGCTCCTTGACGACGACGTCGAGCGTGGTGCCGGCGACGGACTCCACGACCTTGCCGAGCCAGTCGGTGTTGATGCCGTAGGTGTAGGTCTCGCCAGGGTGGGCCACCATCGGCGCCCGGAACGCCTCGGCGGAGCCGGGCACGACGTTGGGGATCCCGGTGGCGGCCTCGTACTTCACCAGGTCCTCGTTCCAGAACCAGTAGCCGAGGCCACTGGTGTGCGTGACGAGGTGGTGCACCGTTGCGGGAGTACGGGGCTCGACGAGCACGGGGGTGTCGCCGTTCCAGCCCTCGAGGACCTTCACGTCGGCGAACTCGGGGCAGTAGTCCGTCACCGGGGCGTCGAAGTCCAGCTCGCCGCGCTCCTTCTGCTGCAACGCCGCCGCCGTGCAGATCATCTTGGTCATCGACATGATCCGGAACTGCGTCGAGGTGCCCACCGCGTCGTCGGACTCGCCGTTGATGCGCACACCGGCGCCGCCCTCGTAGAAGACGCCGTCGGCGTCTGCCGCGATGGCTGCGACATGGGGAACGGCGCCGCTGTCGACGCCTCGCCGGAGGACGGCGTCGATGCCGCTGCCGTCGATGGACCTGGTCATGGTGTCCTCCTCCTCGCTGCCGGTGGGTCCGGCGCGGTGCACCGATCGTGGCGCCGCGTCGCCCGAGCGGGAACCGACGGGGCGACGCAGTTCGACCCCTGCCACCCGCCATCTGGCGGGGCGCACGGGGAAGACCGCGGTCCTGGCGGTCCACGCCCTCGCGCGGCCGGCGCCGGGGGGCTACGGTGCGTTCGTGGCCAGCGTCACCCGCCCCGACTTCGATCCCGAGCTCAAGGCCGGCCTGGCCGTGGTGGGCGGCATGTTCCCGCCGACCATCACACCGGAGCTGATCGAGTTCATGCGGGTCTCCTACGCCTCCGCGCCGGTCGACGAGCTTCTGCTCGAGCGCGGGATCGAGCGGCAGGACCTCGTGGTCGCCGGTCATGCCGGGGCGCCGCTGGCGGTCTCCGTGCTGCGCCCCCGAGGTCTGTGCTCACCACGTCCCGCCGTCCTCTACGCGCACTCGGGCGGCCTGATGTTCGGTGACCGGTTCAGCGGCATCGACCTGGTCCTCGACTGGGTCGACCGGCTCGGGGTGGTGCTGGTGACCGTCGACTACCGACTGGCCCCCGAGTTCCCGGACCCCTTCCCGCGAGAGGACATGTACGCCGCGCTGGAGTGGCTCGCGACACACGCTCGCGAGCTCGGGGTGCGCGAGGACAGGCTCATGGTGGCCGGCGCCAGCGCCGGCGGCGGGCTCGCGGCGGGGCTCGCCCTCGCTGCTCGCGACCGGGGCGGCCCGCGGTTGTGCGGGCAGGTGCTGGACTACCCGATGCTCGACGACCGATGCATCACACTCTCGACCGCCCAGTTCGACGGCATCGGGGTGTGGGACCGGGTGAGCAACGAGACGGGGTGGGACGCCCTGCTGGGAACGGCCCGGGGCACGGAGCGAGTCTCGCCGTACGCCGCCCCTGCGCGGGCCCAGGACCTGTCCGGCCTGCCTCCGGCCTTCATCGACGTCGGAGCGGCCGAGATCTTCCGCGACGAGGCCATCGCCTACGCCGACGCGATCTGGCGGGCCGGTGGAGACGCCGAGCTGCACGTCTGGTCCGGCGCCTTCCACGCGTGTGACATCTTCGCCCCGCACACGGCGGTCGGACGCTCGATGATCCGCGCGCGCGACACCTGGGTGGAGAAGATCCTTGCCGACTGAGCCGCTGGACAGGAGGTACTGACGTGCAGGAGCTGCTCGGGCGCATCGCTCGTCTGGACCCGAGCGCCAGCCTCGGGCTCAGGGTCATCGCGTGCTTCGACGAGCTGGTCGTCGGCAACGTCAACACTCGTGGGCTCCTCGCAGCGGCCGCCTCGCTGGCGGGCTGTCCCGCCGGCTTCGAACAGCGGCGCCCACGCCGGGTGGTCCGGGTGAGCTCGCGCGGCGCGATCCTCCAGGGCGAACCGCCGGAGCTTCCGTCGTTGCTCCGCGCCCCCGCGTCGGACGGGATCGAGGTCTGGTTGGAGCGTGAGGGGGACCCCTTGCCCAACGACGCGATCACCCTGGAGCGTCTCGCCCTGGCCGTCCGCGTGCGCCACGGCCTCGGACGCCGCGACGTCGACAACCGTCGGCACCTCGGCCTGCTCACCGACCGCGACGTGCCTCTCGAGGATCGCGTGGCCGCTGCCGCGGCCCTGGGTCTCACCACGCACGGCCGTTACCGCGTGGTCGCCGCGCCGCTGTTCGCGGTGTGGCAGCAGCACCCCGTCGGTCCCGAGGACGTCATCCCCACTCGCTTCGGTCCCATTCACGCCATCGTGCTGCCGGAGGTCTACGAGGATCTCGCAGCCAGCCCGTGCGGCGTCGGGACGGCAGCGACGGTCGACCTCCTTCACCACTCGTTCCGCACTGCTCTTGTGGCCCTCCGCCTGGCTGCGCCGCCAGGCGAGCCGCTGGTCCACGCCGACACCTACGGCGGCCTCATCGATCTCCTCGCCGACGCCCCGGAGGACGCCGAGCAGCCCGACCTCGAGCGCGTGGCGCAGGTCGCGTCGCATCCGTGGGGGCTGGCGACGATCGAGGCGCTGGTCACGACCCAGTCCGTGCGCGAGGCGGCCCGGCGCGCAGGGGTTCACCACAGCACGCTAGGCGGGCGGCTCGAGACCATCTGCGCCACCTTGGGGTTCGACCCGCTGGACGGCTTCGGACGGGCGCGGCTCGGCATGGCCTATCTCGGTCACCGGCTCCGCCGCTCGACCGTGCTCGACCTCCCGGCGCCGGCA
>CAZKZQ010000355.1:2357-3527 GCA_964557235.1 uncultured Nocardioidaceae bacterium | reverse complement strand
CCGCAGGAGCACGACGAGTGACCACGTGACACGCCACGGCGAGCCGCCCCTGGGTCAGCCCCGGTGGGCGGCTCGTGCTGTCTCCACCCGCCTCCCGGACTTCCCCTGGGACAAGCTCACGTCGTACGCCGAGCGCGCGCGGATGCACGACCGCGGCATCGTCGACCTCTCGGTCGGCACGCCGGTCGACCCGACCCCCGAGGTCGTGCAGGCCGCGCTGCGGGGCGCGGCCGACTCGCCGGGCTACCCCCTGACCATCGGGCGTCCCGACCTGCGCCAGGCCTGCGTCGCCTGGCTGCAGCGGCGCTTCGGCGTCACGGGCCTCGAGCTCGACGGGGTGCTGCCGACGATCGGCTCCAAGGAGCTCATCGCCTCGCTGCCGAGCCACCTCGGTCTCGGCCCGGGCGACACGGTCGTGGCGCCGGCGCTGTCCTACCCGACCTACGAGGTGGGGGCGGTGCTCGCCGGCGCGCGCTGCGTCGCGACCGACTCCCTGACCAGCCTCGGTCCCGAACGCGTCCAGCTGGTCTGGCTCAACTCACCGTCGAACCCGACCGGGCGCGTGCTGCCCGTCGACCACCTGCGCAAGGTGGTGGCCTGGTGTCGTGAGCGTGGCGCGCTGCTGATCTCCGACGAGTGCTACCTCGAGTGCGCGTGGGACGGCGTCGAGCCGGTCTCGGTGCTCCACCCCGACGTCTCCGACGGGGACCACCGCGGCATCCTCGCGGTGCACTCGCTCTCCAAGCGGTCCAACCTGGCGGGCTACCGCTGCGCGTTCGTCGCCGGCGACCGCACCGTCGTCAACGAGCTGCTCGCGGTGCGCAAGAACCTCGGGCTCCAGATGCCCGGACCGCAGCAGGTCGCGATGAAGGCGGCCCTGGACGACGACGCCCACGTGGCCCGGCAGCACGCGACGTACGCCGCCCGGCGCGCGCTCCTGCGCGAGGCGTTCGAGAGGGCAGGCTTCCGCATCGACCACTCGGAGGCATCGCTCTACCTCTGGGCGACGCGGGGGGAGCCGTGCTGGGAGACGGTGTCGGCGCTCGCCGACGACGGCATCCTCGTGGCCCCGGGGGAGTTCTACGGCGCCGCGGGGGCCGAGCACGTGCGGATCGCGTTCACCGCGACCGACGAGCGGGTCGAGCAGGCGGTCTCCCGCCTCCGCTGAAC
>CAZKZQ010000355.1:0-2257 GCA_964557235.1 uncultured Nocardioidaceae bacterium | reverse complement strand
TCAGCAGGCGGCGGCGACCAGCGGGCGACGCTCCTCGCCGAAGGGCGAGGACGAGTGCACGTTGACCGCGGAGATCCGCTCGGTGCGGACCACGCTGTGGGTGCCGTCGAGCTGCTCCAGGACCAGGCCGGTGCCGTCGTGGGCCGCGACCTGCCCGTGCATCCACTGCCCCTCGACCAGCACGGACACCTCGAAGCCGAGGTCGGCGGCCCGCGTGAGCGCCAGACCCATCGTGTAGAGCATCGAACCCTGCATCGTGGTCCCCTTCCCCCCGGTCGCCCGAGCGGCGATCCCCTGTAGGAAGAAACTAGGACGAAACGGCGTCAATTCCGAGCGCTATGCCCCGAGTCGGGACCTTTGCCCGGGGGCAGATGATCATGGTCCCCCGCGTCGCTGACCGAACGGTCGAGGCCCGCCCTCCGATGGGTCGAGCCGGGCCTCCGATGGGCCGAGGCGGGCCTCCGGCGGTCGGCTCAGGCCTCGTGGGTCAGGCGCGGACCGGGCATCGGCCGGGCTCCGGTGATCTCCTGCTGGTACGGCGACTCGGCGTGGATCGTGACCGCGCAGATGCGGTCCATCTTGATCACGCTGTGACACGCGTCGTCCTGCTCGAGCACGAGCCCGGTGCCGTCCTGCGCGGCGACCCGCCCCTGCATCCAGTGGCCGTCGACGAGGATCGAGACGTCGTAGCCCAGGTCCGCGGCGCGGCTGATCGCCATGCCCATCGTGTAGAGCATCGAGGTGCTGCCCATGCTGCTGCCCTCCCCCGGCTGCGGCCGAGACCCGCAGCGCTGTGGTGCCCACGGTAGTGCGAAACGGTCGAGAAGTCGCCCGGTGTGTGGCGAGTCAGGTCCCTCGGGCCACGTCGACGTGCACATGGTCCCGGTGCTCGAGGATGCGGCGGGTCTCGACGGAGGCCGACTCGGGCACGTCGGGGTCGTAGGTGCGCCAGCCGTCCTCCGAGCGGCCGCCGGCCGACCAGATCCGCCCGTCGAAGATGACGTGCTCGATCGCGAGCCGGTCGGCCTGCGAGACGAGGTACGACGCGATCGCCCAGCCCTTGCGCTTGTTCTCCTTGCTGATCGGCCGCACGAACACGTCGATCGCCCGGCCGTCGTAGTGGGCCGACCCCTCCATGTGCCCGCTGCTCACGCCGTTGGGGTCGAACCCGCCGAGCGGGAGGTCGCCGAAGGCCGACTCGAGGTCCTGGCGCACCTTCTCCGCGCGGCCGGTCAGTCCCGAGGCGCCGGCGAACTCCTCGCTCACGTCGGGGTCGTCGACGACGCAGGAGAACGCCGCGCGGCTGTAGCCGGTGAGCGCCGAGGCGAGGGCGCGCGCACCGGCCGCGTGCTCCTCGTAGGCCTCGGGGAAGCCGGAGCGCTGCACGGCCTGGGCGGCCTCGGTGATGCGCATCGACTCGTAGCCGTCGATCTCCACCAGGGCGTCGTAGAACGCGTTGATCGCGTAGTCGGGGTCCTGCAGCTGCTCCTCGGTGCCCCAGCCCTGCGAGGGCCGCTGCTGGAACAGGCCGACCGAGTCGCGGTCGCCGTGGGAGAGGTTGCGCAGCTTGCTCTCCTGGAACGCCGTCGCGAGAGCGATCGACGCGGCCCGCGCGGGCAGCCCGCGCTCGACCGAGACCGCGGCGATCTGACCGGCGTAGCGGCCCTGGGTCGGGGTGAGCCGGACCTTCTCCTTGCCGACCTCGGCGGTGCAGCCGTCCGGGTCGGGCAGCGGACCGGCGCCGAGCCGCACGAGCAGGCCGGTGCCGAGGCCCACGGCGGCGACGACGACGAGCAGCACCCAGGTCCGCGCGCGGCCGAGCTCGTCAGTTGTGGGCATGCAGCGCTTCGTTGAGCTCGATGCCGCTCCCCGCGCGCGCCAGCGCCTCGACCGCACCGGTCTGCGAGTTGCGGCGGAACAGCACGTTGCTGGCGCCGGAGAGCTCCGCGGCCTTGACCACACGGGAGTCGCCGTCGCCCAGCACCGCGACCTTGGTGCCGGCCGTGACGTAGCACCCGGCCTCGACCACGCAGTCGTCGCCGAGCGAGATGCCGATGCCGGCGTTGGCGCCGAGGAGGCACCGCTCGCCCAGGGAGATGACCTCCTTGCCGCCGCCGGAGAGCGTGCCCATGATCGAGGCGCCGCCGCCCACGTCGGTGCCGTCGCCGACCACGACGCCCGCGCTGATCCGGCCCTCGACCATCGAGGTGCCGAGCGTGCCGGCGTTGTAGTTGACGAAGCCCTCGTGCATCACCGT
>CAZKZQ010000354.1:0-3532 GCA_964557235.1 uncultured Nocardioidaceae bacterium | reverse complement strand
CCGTTCAACGGCAACGTGCGGTGGCTGCGCGACCGGGTCGGCGAGGTGCTGGGCCTGCACTACGAGGTGCCGTGGCCGACGCGCGAGATGCGCACCGCACGACCGTTCCGCCGCTCGCCGCTGCACCACCTGCACGTCGGGGCCGGCGCGGTGTTCGGCTCGCGCATGGGGTGGGAGAGGCCCAACTACTTCGTCCCGGCCGGGGAGGACCCCGACGTCCCCCACACGTGGGGCAAGCCCGGCTGGCTGCCGTGGGTCGCCGCCGAGCAGACCAGCACCCGCACGGGCGTCACGGTCTTCGACCAGACGTCGTTCTCGAAGTATCTCCTCGTCGGACCGGACGCCGAGTCCGCGCTGCAGTGGCTGTGCACCGCCGACGTGGGGGTGCCGGTCGGGCGCACCGTCTACACCGGCCTGCTCAACGCACGCGGCACCTACGAGTCCGACCTCACCGTCACCCGCACGGCCGAGGACAGGTTCCTGCTGGTCAGCAGTGCCGCGACGACGGTCCGCGACCAGGACCACATCACCAAGCACCTGCCCGAGGGGTCGCGCGCGACGCTGGTGGACGTCACGTCGTCCTACGCCGTGCTCGGCGTGATGGGGCCGCGCTCGCGCGAGCTGCTGACCCGCCTCAGCACGGCCGACCTCTCCGACGAGGGGTTCCCGTTCGGCACGAGCCGCGAGATCGACCTCGGTCACGCGACCGTCCGCGCCACGCGCATCACGTACGTCGGCGAGCTGGGCTGGGAGCTCTACGTCCCGACCGAGTTCGCGGTCGGCGTGCACGACGACCTGCTCGCGGCCGGCGAGGACCTCGGCGTCGCCCGCGGCGGCTACTACGCGATCGAGGCGCTGCGCCTGGAGAAGGGCTATCGCGCGTTCGGCCGCGAGCTCACGCCCGACGACGACCCGGTCCAGGCGGGCCTGCGGTTCGCCTGCAAGCTCGGCACCGACGTGCCGTTCCTCGGTCGTGAGGCGGTGGAGCGCGCGGTCGAGGCCGGCCCCCGCCGGCGGCTGGTGTCCTTCGTGGCGCAGGACCCCGAGGTGATGATGTGGGGCGGCGAGCTGCTGCTCCGCGACGGGGTCGCGGCCGGTCAGGTCACCTCCGCCTCCTGGGGCGCGACCGTGGGCGGCGCGGTCGGGCTGGCGTGGCTGCGCGGCGACGGCGGCCCGGTCACCCCTGACTGGGTGCGGTCGGGGACCTACGCCGTCAACGTCGGGGGCAGGGTCGTCGACGTCGCGGTGACGCTGCGGCCGCCGTACGACCCGGCGAGCGAGCGCGTCCGCGGCTGACCGCGGCCCACGGCGGGCCCACGCGCCACGTCCGCGAGGTGGGGCTTCTCACCCCAAGGTGGCCGTTTTGCGTGGGGGAGCCCGGGTAACCCGAAGACATGGCTTCCAACTCGATCAAGTACACGACCCCGGGCCTGGACAAGGCTGACGCCGAGCGCATCATCGAGCTCCTCCAGTCCCGCCTCCACGCCACCAACGACCTGCACCTGACGCTCAAGCACGTGCACTGGAACGTCGTCGGCCCCCACTTCATCAGCGTCCACGAGATGATCGACCCCCAGGTCGAGGTCGTCCGCGGCTTCGCCGACGACCTCGCCGAGCGCATCGCGACCCTGGGCGGCTCGCCCACGGGCACGCCGGGCGCCCTCGTCGAGCAGCGCACCTGGGACGAGTACTCCATCGGCCGCGCGTCCACGCAGCAGCACCTCGGCGCGCTCGACGTCGTCTACCAGGGCGTGATCACCAGCTATCGCGACGCGATCGAGGAGGTCGGCAAGCTCGACCCGATCACCGAGGACCTCCTCATCGGCCAGACCGAGAAGCTCGAGCTGTTCCACTGGTTCATCCGCGCCCACCTGGAGGACCAGGGTGGCCAGCTGGTGACCGAGGGCGCCGAGTCCGAGGTCGAGGGTGCCGCCGCCGGCGCCGAGACGGAGTAGTCAGGCAGTCAGCACCGCCAGCACAAGGTCGGGCCAGGCCACTGCAGGAACCTCGAGGCCGCCGCGGGACGCCCCGCGGCGGCCTCGTCGCGTCAGGGGATCCTGGGGGGTCACCCGGGACTCACCCCCGACCCGGGCGAGGCGACGGTGCCCTCGGGGGTCCGGCTCCTTAGACTTGCCGCTACCTGTCACCAGGACAGCAACCAGGACGGGAGGGCGGAGATGGTCGGGCTCGTCGACGCCGTGATCGGCCGTGCGCGCAGCTCGGTCGCGGACTTCCTCGTGAAGCGCACCGGCGGCGTGGACCTCACGCGGGTGGACAAGGTGCCCGAGCGGCTCTCGTGGCCGCTGACCCGCACCGGCTTCGAGCCGGTCCCGCGCCTCGACGCGCTGCGCGAGCGTGAGCCGCTGTCCAAGCTCACCTCCTTCCTCGGCATCAACGTCTGGGTCGTCACCGGCGACGCCGAGTGCCGCGAGGTGCTCGCGCACACCACGGCGTACTCCAACGACATCCGGCCCTACGTCGGCAAGGCCGGCGACGCGACCAGCGGCGACATCGGCGGCCTCGGGTTCACCGACCCGCCGGAGCACAGCCGCCTCCGCCGCCTCCTCACCCCCGAGTTCACGATGCGCCGCCTCGAGCGGCTGCGCCCCCGCATCGCCGACCTGGTCGAGGGCCAGCTCGAGGCGACCCGGGCGGGGGTCGGACCCGACGGCGTGGTCGACCTGGCCGAGCACTTCGCCTTCCCGGTGCCGTTCCTCGTGATCTGCGAGCTCCTGGGCCTGCCCGACGAGGAGCGCGCCCGCGTGCGCGAGCTCACCACCGCGCGCTTCGACGTCACCGCAGGCGGCACCGGTGTCTTCGGGGCCGTGGCCGGGTCGCGGGAGTACCTCCTCGACTTCACCCGCCGCCAGCGCAAGAACCCGGGCGACGGCCTGATCGGCCAGATCATCCGCGAGCACGGCGACGAGATCAACGACTTCGACCTCGCCGGCCTGGCCGACGGGGCGTTCACCGGCGGGCTCGAGACGAGCGCGTCGATGCTCGCGCTCGGCACCGCCCTGCTCCTGCAGCACCCCGAGTGGTTCGCCCGGCTCGCGGCCGAGCCCGCGGTCGCCGAGCCCGTGGTGGAGGAGCTGCTGCGCTATCTCTCCGTCGTCCAGATCGCCTTCCCCCGCTTCGCCAAGCAGGACCTCGAGGTCGCCGGACGACGGATCAAGAAGGGCGACGTGGTGATCGCCCACCTGACCGGCGCCTCGCGCGACGGGCGCGCCGGGTTCGACGGCTCGTTCGACCCGACCCGGCCCAACCCGGGTCGCCACCTCGCCTTCGGCTACGGCTTCCACCGCTGCGTCGGGGCCGAGCTGGCCCGTCTCGAGCTGCGCATCGCCTTCCCGGCGCTGGCCCGGACCTTCCCCGACCTGCGGCTCGCCACCGACGTGGCCGACCTGCCCTTCCGCGAGCGCTCGATCGTCTACGGCGTCGACGCTCTTCCCGTGCGCCTGTCCTGACCCCGCCTCGTCCGCTTGCGGACGCGCTCTGGCGCGTCCGCACCCGGACGAGCCGGGGCCGGCGC
>CAZKZQ010000353.1:2480-3563 GCA_964557235.1 uncultured Nocardioidaceae bacterium | reverse complement strand
GCGCCCCTCGACGAGGCATCGCGGGCGCGCCTCGCGCAGATCCACTCCTCCTCGATCAAGGAGCTCGAGCAGGGCCTCGCCCCCGAGCTGGTCGAGGAGCTCGAGCGGCTGTCGCTGCCGTTCACCAGCGAGACCCCGTCGGACTCCGAGCTGCGCATCGCGCAGGCCCAGCTCGTGGGCTGGCTCGAGGGGCTGTTCCACGGCATCCAGACCGCGATCTACGCCCAGCAGATGGCCGCCCGGGCCCAGCTCGAGCAGATGCGCCGGGCCCTGCCGCCCGGCGCCGCGCGGGCGATGGGCATGCCTGGCCAGGAGCCGGAGCACGGTGGCGGCGACGGCGGCGACTCCCGCAGCGGGGGCATGTACCTCTGACCTGAGGAATCCTCGGGTTCCCCGGGGGGTATTGCGCAGGGTCGGTCTTCGGTTACCGTGGTGTAACCATTTCGGTCCGCACCGGATCGAACTGGTTGGCCCGCCCGACACCAGCCCTGACGTCCCCAGGAGCACCCCTGATGCGGCAGACCTCCGCCCAGATCGACCACGCCATCCTCGACGTGGCCGCCGGCATCTTCGCGACGCACGGCTTCACGCACACCTCGGTCCAGCAGATCGCGGACGCCGTCGGCTACTCCAAGCCCGGCCTGCTGCACCGCTTCGGCAGCAAGGAGGCGCTGCACCGCGCCGTCCTGGCCGAGGTCGCCGAGACCGTCGAGGAGGTCGTCGCGCTGGCGACCGCGCACCACAACGAGGCCGAGCAGCTCACCCTCGTGCTCGACCTGGTCACGCGCCGCGCGCTCGAGCGCCCCGGCATGGTCCAGATGATGCTCAAGTCCTTCGACCCGACGAGCCAGGAGCCCGGGATCGAGAAGATCCAGGCCAGTGGCTACCGCCTGATCGACAGCCTGGACGCCCCGATGAACGGTCCGCTCGAGCGGCTCCGCGTGGCGCTCGGCCTGGAGCTCATCGTCAACGCGGCGATGACCCAGCACTCGTCGGTCGACGCCGACATGCACGTCCCGACCGACGAGCTCGTCCCGACGCTGGTCGGTCTCGCCCGCCACGTGGTCGCCGGCTCCGTCTGAG
>CAZKZQ010000353.1:0-2380 GCA_964557235.1 uncultured Nocardioidaceae bacterium | reverse complement strand
CGTACTCCGCCGTACCTGCTCTCTCGGGCCCGGATCACGACACGTACGGCGGAGTACGCGCGACGGCGGCGCGCGGCAGCTGGGTCAGGGCGGACCCCCTCAGCGCCGGGCGAGGGACCGGCGACGCAGGAGCACCCACCCACCAGCCAGCAGCAGGAGGAGCAGCGAGCCCCCGACGGCGTACGCCGTGAGCTCGGCCGAGGTGGGCCACAGGCGCGAGGGGCCGCCCGGCTCGGGGTCGCGGGCGACCGGACCGGCGGCCGGGCCCACCACGGGCGAGGCCTCGGACGACGGGGGCGTGCGCCCCTCGGCGACACGCTCCACCTGGTCGGGCGTGAACTGGCCCGTGCCGCCGCACAGGTTCGCGGCGAGCGCGGTGTCCGGGTCCCACTCCTCGCCGGTCGTCTCGTAGAGGAAGAACACCTGCCGGTCGTCGACCTCGATGCCCTCCAGGCCGCACGAGGCCCCGGACGCGACCGTGCCGACCTCCAGCCGCTCCGTGGCGAAGCCCTTGTAGACCGTGTGGACGTCGAGGAGGTAGCGCACGGTGTCGGTGGAGCCGGTGATCCGGGACGGGCTGTCCTGCTGCACGACGGTGGCGTCCACGACCACGGCCGCACCGTCGTACGCCGATCGCGGGGTCTGCTGGACGCAGGAGCAGGCGTACGCCGTGGCCGAGCCGAGCGCGACCAGGCCGAACGCCGAGAGCAGGACCACGAGCACACCGCGCAGCGTCTTCATGTGGCTGGGACGCAGCGCGGCGGTCAGCGGTTCCCGAGCCCGAAGAGCTCCTCGAGCACGGCGGCGACGCCGTCCTCGTCGTGGGGAGGGGCGTGGTGCTCGGTGACGGCGAGGACCGACGGGTGGGCGTTGGCCATCGCGTAGCCCCGGCCCGCCCACTGCAGCAGCGCGAGGTCGTTGGGCATGTCGCCGAAGGCGACCACCTGGTCGGCGGTGATCCCGCGCTCGGCGCAGACGAGCTCCAGCGTCGAGGCCTTGGTGACGTCGGCGGCGCTCATCTCCACCAGGGCGCCGACCGACGACCAGGTCGTGGTGACGCGGTCGCCGACGAGCGCCTCGACCCGGGCCCAGAAGTCGGCCGGGTCGAGCTCCTCGTGGCGGGCGAGCAGCTTGGCCACGCCGTCGTCGACGATCTCCTCCAGCGGGGCGATGCGCAGCTCCGGACCGACCGGGCCACGCGGGTGGAAGACCGGCTCCTTGCCGAACCCGTCGACCCGCTCGACCGCGAAGGCGGTGCCCGGCACCTCCCGGCGTACGACGTCGGCGACGTCGAGCACGACCTCGCGCGGGATCGGACGCAGCTCCGCGACCTCGTGGCGCGCGACGTCGTAGACGATGGCGCCGTTGCTGCAGATCGCCAGGCCGTGGTCGCCGACGTGGTGCCAGAGGTCGTCCATCCAGCGGATCGGGCGGCCGGTCACGAAGACCACCAGCACCCCGCGAGCGTCGAGCTCCTCGATGACGCGACGGGTCCGGTCGGTCACCGTGCCGTCGGTGTGGAGCAGCGTGCCGTCGAGGTCGGTCGCCACCAGGCGCACCGACGCCGGGTCGAACGGGCTCAGAACCACCGGTCGAGCTCCTGGGCGACGCCGTCCTCGTGCACCGGCGCGGTGACGTGGTCGGCGGCGGCGAGCACGTCGTCGGACGCCTGCCCCATCGCGACCCCCCGCCCGGCCCACTGGAGCATCTCGATGTCGTTGCGGCCGTCGCCGATCGCGAGCACGTCGGCGGCGTCGACGCCGAGGCGCTTGGTCACCTGCTCCAGGCCGCTGGCCTTGGAGACCCCGAGCGGCGCGAGGTCGAGCCACGCCGTCCAGCCGATGAAGTAGCTGATGTCGTGCAGCCCGGTCTCCGCGGCGAGGCGGTGGAAGTCCTGCTCGGAGGCGTCGGGGTCGCGGATGATCACGCGGGTGACCGGGTGAGCGACCAGGTCCTCGACCGACTGCAGCTTGATCTCACCGCCGATCTCGCCGTCGGGGAAGTGCCGGTTGACGCGGTAGCCGATGCCGATCTCCTCCACCGCGACGAGCACCTGGGGCATCTGGTCGAGGATGCGGCGGACCACGTCGGAGGCGTCGAAGGTGGCCGTCGTCAGGATCTCGACGGGCGCGTAGGAGAACGTCACCGAGCCGTTGGACGCCACCGCCAGCACCTGGCCGTCGGGGTCGCGCCGCCGCAGGTCGAGCAGGTCGATCACGTGCGTCATCCCGAAGGTCGATCGTCCCGTCGCGAGCACGACCGGCACGCCGGCATCGACCACCCGGCCCACGGCCTCCAGCACCGCAGGCCGGATCGTCTCGTCGATGATGCTGCTGCCGTGCGGGGCCGCGAAGACCGTGCCGTCGATGTCGAGCGCGAC
>CAZKZQ010000352.1:0-3572 GCA_964557235.1 uncultured Nocardioidaceae bacterium | reverse complement strand
CGTTGGGGAGCGGCTGCGGCGGGCCGTCCGGGGTGGGCGCGTCGGGGTTGTCGGGCACGGGGACGGGGATGGAGGTCATCCCTGGCCCGTACCCAGCTCTCCGGTTCAGAACCGCTGCAGGCCCCTGATGTGGAAGCCGCCCCAGCGTGCGACCCGGTCCTCGCTCGCGTGCGGATAGCGCCGGATCGCGGTCCGCACCCAGCCGTCCCGGGTCCAGCGGAACGTCTTGACCACCCCGGTGAAGTCGCCGTCGTTCGGGGCCGCGTTGCGCTCGGCGTGGCGGAATCGCACGACGCCGGGCGGGTCGGAGGAGGTGCGGATCCAGCCGCTCTCGTACATCACCGAGGCGTCGATGATCCAGAGCCCCTGGTAGCCGCGGCCGGGTGCTCGGCGCGTGACCAGCCTGCCGTCGCGGAGCGTGAGCGCCTGGAACAGCTGGGCGTGGGCGCCCTGCGTGCGGCCGAGGAAGAGCTCCTTGCCGCGGCGGCCGTCGACGTTCGCGGCTCCCTGCCAGAGCGCGCCGTACCAGTACTCCGTCGGCCGCGTCGCGGTGACGACGCGGTCGCCCAGCTGGACGCGCACCGTGGCCGTCCCGTGGGCGGCGCCGTCCCTGCCGGTCCGGGCGATCCCGACCGCGTCGGGGGTGCCGTCGCCGTCGACGTCGGCGTGGGCGACGACGTGGCAGCGGTCGACGCCCGCGCACGGTCCGGCGGCCTGCGCGGACGACGCCGGCAGTACGACGGCCGCGAGGGCGACCACGGGCAGGAGGCGGGCGTGGAACCGAGACATGCCAGACATGGTGACCCTTCTGCGTGGCGGGAACGGGAACGCCGCGCGTCTTGACGATGATCGGGGCGTGAGCGAAGCCCCAGCTGAAGGAGCCGCGTCGTGGCGCGGTGATACCGACGACTCCGTCGATGCCGAGATCGAGCACCCGACGCTGACCTACCAGCGCACCGGACGGGTCGCGCGGCTGAGGTTCAACCGCCCCGAGGCGGGCAACGCGATCACGGCCGACACCCCGTCGGACCTGGCTGCCGCGGTCGAGCGCGCCGACCTCGACCCACGGGTGCACGTGATCGTGCTGTCCGGGCGCGGCAAGGGGTTCTGCGGCGGCTACGACCTGTCGGTCTGGGCCGAGCAGCGCATCCCCAACCACGAGCCGGGCGAGGTGTGGGACCCGATGTTCGACTACGCGATGATGAGCCGCTTCACCAAGGGCTATGCGTCGCTGCTGCACGCCAACAAGCCGACCGTCGCCGTGGTGCACGGCTTCTGCGTCGCCGGCGGCACCGACATCGCGCTGCACTGCGACCAGATCGTCATCGCCGACGACGCCAAGATCGGCTATCCGCCGACCCGGGTCTGGGGCGTGCCGTCGGCGGGCCTGTGGGCGCACCGGCTCGGCGACCAGCGTGCGAAGAGGCTGCTGCTCACCGGCGACTGCCTCTCGGGGGTCGAGGCGGCCGCCTGGGGCCTGGCGGTGGAGTCGGCGCCCGCCGACCGGCTCGAGGAGCGGGCGGAGGTGCTCGTGCAGCGGATCGCGGCGATGCCGGTCAACCAGCTGATGATGGTCAAGCTCGCCCTCAACCACGCCCTGCTCAGCCAGGGCGTGGCGACCTCGCAGATGGTGAGCACCGTCTTCGACGGCATCTCACGGCACACGCGTGAGGGCTACGCCTTCCAGCAGCGGGCCGAGCAGGTGGGCTTCCGCCAGGCCGTGCGCGAGCGCGACGGTGCGCCGTACGACGACGCGGGGCCTTCGACCAACAAGGGGTGAGGACCCCGCGTCGTCCGGGGGTCAGGCCTGGTGCTGCTCGAGCTCGCGCTGCCGGCGCTCGGCGGCCTCGAGCGCGAGGCGGCGCGACTGCTCGGCGGTGTCGCGCTCGACCTCGTGGGCGCGGGAGACGTCGAAGCCCCAGATGACGGCGCAGCCGACGACGGCGACGGTCATGGCGACGATGGACAGGAAGATCACGAAGGTCACGGGATCGGCCCCTTCCTTCAGGTGCGGTCTCAGGCGAGGTGCCTGTAGGTCCAAGGTCCTCCGATCTGCAAGGTCTGTCAAGGGTTTGCACAAGGTGTGTAGAAAGTTGTGCAACCTCTCAGGGGCGGGGCCGCTCCGCGTCGCGCGGGAACCCGAACCGGGTGGTCACGCCGTCGCTGAACGCCACGTGGTCCGGCTCGCGGTCGACGAGCTCGGGCAGGCCCACCGAGGCGAGCACGCGGGCGTCGAGGTCCAGCAGGCGCGCCTGCCGCAGCGTCCACGGCGCGTGCTCGTTGGGGACGTACCAGCTCCGTCCGAGCCACCTGCTGTGCAGCCCCCACCGAGCGGTGAGGAAGTGCTCGAGCTCGCCCGGGGGACGATCGGCGCCGGCCTCCACGACGACGCGGGCGTGCCCGCCGCGCGGGAGCAGGTGGGAGGCGTAGGTGTGGCGGTCGCCCTCGCGCTCGTAGGACATGCGGGCCCAGCGGTAGGGCACGCCGAACGCCAGCCGTGCGCCCGCGCACACCACCAGGCGCTCGCAGTCGAGGCTGAGGAACACGATGCCGCGGCGACCTGTCCGGTCGACGGAGTAGAGCCGGACGTTGGTCTCCAGGAACGTGCCGAGGTAGGGCACCCCGGGACCCGGTCCCGGACCGGCGTCGACCATGCGGAACGGCACGAGGCCGACGTACGTCGCCCCGTCGACCACGTCCGGCCGCACGCCCGCAGGCATGAACGACGCGACCCGCTCGGGCTCGACCGCCCAGTGCACGAACGTCAGGTCGCGCCACTGCTGGCTCATCAGCGTCGGTCCGCGCAGGGCCGGTGCGGACGGCATGAGCTGCTCGGGGGTCATGCCACCAGCGTCCGCCGCCGCGGGCCCTCACCCAAGGGCGAGGCGTGTGGGGCGCGCCTCACTCCGCGGCGCTCAGCGTCGTGCCGGGACGAGCCGGACGGTCTCCAGGGCGTCGAGCAGCCTGGCCCGTCCCTCGGCGTCGGCGTCGGGGGTGGTGACGGTGGCGACGAGGACGGCGCGGCCCGCCACGTCGACCACCCACGCGTCCAGCGCGCTGCCCGGCCGGGCCGCGGGCACCAGCCCGTTGGCCGTGTCGAGCAGGTTGAAGGTCTGGCGGAACCGGCAGACCACCGCGTCGGTCGTGGTGAAGCGCAGGAACAGCGCGGGCCGCCCGAAGGCGGTCACCTCGCGCGTCGGCTCCACCTGGGTCAGGCCGGGAGCCCGACCGAGGGCGGCCGCGATCTCTGTCGGACGGTCGGGCACGTCCACCATCCCGCGGTCGGTCGCCTCGCAGCCGGTGCGCACGACCTGGTCGACGTCGGCCACGAGCAGTCGCACCGTCCCGTCGCCGGCGGAGTGGCGGAGCTCGACGTCCGCGCGCCATCCGGTGCCGAGCGTGAGGCGCACGGTCGGGACGTCGCGGAAGGGCGACAGCGGGAAGTGGTAGTCCCCGCGCGACAGCGCCGGCCAGTGGGGGCTGCCGGGCCACCGGTCGAGCTGCACGGGCACGGGCACGTCGGACTCGTCCTGCCGACCGGCCAGGCGGTCGGCCACGCCGATGGTCAGCAG
>CAZKZQ010000351.1:0-3585 GCA_964557235.1 uncultured Nocardioidaceae bacterium | reverse complement strand
TCACCGGCGACGACCTCACCACCGGCTTCAACCCGCAGTTCCTGCTCGACGGCCTGACCGCCATCGACGGGGAGTTCGTCGACCTGTCCTTCACCCAGGCGACGAAGCCGGTCGTCATCTCCGGCACCGACGCCGACGACGACACCAGCTCGTTCCGCTACCTGCTGATGCCGCGCCGGCTGCTGTCCTGACACGCTGCCCCGCCAGGGCCGGCCGGCACCCCCGAGCACCGGTGCCGCGACGTGAGCGGCACGGCTAGGCTCCCGGTATGGACATCGGACTGATCGGTCTCGGCAAGATGGGCGGCAACATGCGCGAGCGCATGCGCCGCGCGGGCGTCACGGTCGTCGGCTACGACCGCAACCCCGACGTCAGCGACGTCGGCTCCCTCGCCGAGCTGGTCGACGCGCTCCCGAGCCCGAAGGTCGTGTGGGTGATGGTCCCCGCCGGCGACGCGACCCGCGCCACCGTCCAGGAGCTCGGCGAGCTCCTCGGTGAGGGCGACGTCGTGGTCGACGGCGGCAACTCGCGCTGGACCGACGACATCGCCAACGCCGAGCTGCTCGCGAAGAAGAAGATCGGCTACGTCGACTGCGGCGTCTCCGGCGGCGTCTGGGGCCTGGAGAACGGCTACGCGCTGATGTACGGCGGCGACGCCGACGACATCGCCAAGGTGCAGCCCGCGTTCGACGCGCTCAAGCCCGAGGGCGACTTCGGCGCCGTCCACGCCGGCAAGGTGGGCGCCGGGCACTTCTCCAAGATGGTCCACAACGGCATCGAGTACGCGATCATGCAGGCCTACGCCGAGGGCTGGGAGCTGCTCGACAAGGCCGAGCTCACCGACAACGTGACCGAGGTCTTCCGCTCGTGGCGCGAGGGCACGGTCATCCGGTCCTGGCTGCTCGACCTCATGGTCAACGCCCTCGACGAGGACCCCGGGCTGAGCAGGATCGCCGGCTACGCGGCCGACTCGGGCGAGGGACGCTGGACCGTCGAGGCCGGCATCGAGCACGGCGTCGCGACCCCCGCGATCACCGCCGCGCTCTACGCCCGGTTCGTCTCCCAGCAGGACGACTCGCCGACGATGAAGGCCGTCGCCGCGATGCGCAACCAGTTCGGCGGGCACGCGGTGCGGTCGTCGGCCCCCAAGGGCGGCGACGCCGAGGGCTCGGCCGGTGCCCAGCAGTCGGAGACCTCGAGGAAGGCCGGCGCGGGCGACGGCGCGGAGCCCGGCGAGAGCTAAGTGCACGTCGCCCACCTCTCCCTGCACGACTTCCGCTCGTACGCCGACCTCGACGTCGCGCTGGAGCCGGGGGCGACGGCGTTCATCGGACGCAACGGCCAGGGCAAGACCAACCTCGTCGAGGCGATCGACTACCTCTCCCGGCTCTCCTCGCACCGGGTCGCCACGGACACCCCGCTGGTCCGCGCCGGTGCGGACCAGGCGATCGTGCGGGCGTCCGTGGTCAAGGAGGGGCGCACCGCGCTGCTGGAGGTCGAGCTCAACCCCGGACGTGCCAACCGCGCCCGGATCAACCGGTCCCCCCTCCCCCGGCCGCGGGAGCTGATCGGCCTGGTCCGGACGGTGGTCTTCGCCCCCGACGACCTCACGCTGGTCAAGGGCGACCCGTCCGACCGGCGCAAGCTCCTCGACGACCTGCTGGTGCTGCGCACGCCCCGCCTCGCCGGGGTGCGCAGCGACTACGACCGGGTCCTCAAGCAGCGCAACAGCCTGCTCAAGACCGCGGGCCTGGCCCGCGGCGGGTCGCGCGACGCGGCGCTGGCCACCCTCGAGATCTGGGACGAGAACCTGGCGCGGGTCGGCGCGGAGCTGCTCGGCGCCCGCCTGGCGCTGGTCGAGGAGCTGCGCCCCTACCTCGGCAAGGCCTACGAGGCCGTGGCCCGCGGCGCGAGCCGCGACGACGCCGACCTGGAGTACCGCGCGAGCATCGAGGTCCCCTCGGTGACCGGCGATGCGGTGGTCGAGGCGGAGGCTCCCGAGCGCCCTGACGAAGGCTCGCGGCCTCCCCTGGAGCAGGCGCTGCTGGACGCCATCGCCGCGCGCCGCAAGGACGAGCTCGACCGCGGCATCTCCCTGGTCGGCCCGCACCGCGACGAGCTGCTGCTGACCCTCGGCACGGGACCCGATCCCGGGGACCTGCGCCTGCCGGTCAAGGGCTACGCCTCGCACGGCGAGTCCTGGTCGTTCGCGCTCGCGCTGCGGCTGGCCTCCTACGACCTGCTCCGCGCCGACGGCGACGACCCGATCCTGGTGCTCGACGACGTCTTCGCCGAGCTCGACACCGAGCGGCGCAGCCAGCTCGCCCAGCTGGTCGCCGGCGCCGAGCAGGTGCTGGTCACCGCCGCGGTGGCCGCCGACGTCCCCGAGGCGCTGCGCGGCACCCGGTTCCGGGTCGCCGACGGGCAGGTCACCCGTGACGACTGAGGACGGGCCGGACGAGGGGTCCGGGACCTCGGAGGTGCCGGAGACGCCGGGGACCGCGGTGCCCGAGCACCAGCCCGACGGGCTCGACCTCGCCCGGGCCGCCGCCCGCGCGGCCGCGGCCAGCCCCGGCACGCCCCCGGCGCGGCGGCGCACCGGCCCGGCGCGACGGCGTACGCCCGGCAAGGCGACCGGCGCGCGTCCCGACGACCGCGACCCGCAGCTGCTCGAGCAGGCGATGGGTCGCCTGATCGCCAGCCACGGCTGGGAGGTCGACCTGCGGGTGCAGGGCGTCTTCGGCCGCTGGGCCGAGCTGGTAGGCGAGGAGGTCGCGGCCCACTGCACCCCGGAGTCCTTCGACGACGGCCGGCTGGTCGTCCGCACCGACTCGACGGCCTGGGCGACCCAGCTCAAGCTGCTCGCGCCGACCGTCGTGCGCCGGCTCAACGAGGACCTCGGGCACGGCACGGTCACCCTCATCGAGGTGCTCGGCCCGCACCTGCCGACCTGGACCAAGGGCCGGCTCTCGAGCCGCGACGGCCGCGGCCCGCGCGACACCTACGGCTGAGGGCGCCGCGCCGACGCGAGGCCAGATCTGCCGATCTGCGGGCCTCGCGGTGGTGGGGGGCCCCACCAACCCCCCTGTTCGGCCGCGAGACGCGGCCCTGTGGGCCCCCTGAGGGAAGAAATGTGGTCCCGTCCTCCCCCGCTGCCGGGTTGGTGCTGGGGTTCAGGGCCTTCCACGGGTAGTATGGAGCAACGAGTCGCAGTCGGATCTGCTCGCGCAGCCGCAGCGACTCGACTCATGTCGAGCGCCCCGTGGGCGAAGAGCAGAAGGCCGTGCCTTGAGCGAAGAGAACCCCGAGTTCACCCCAGGTCAGATCTCCGACTCCGCTCCAGACCCACAGTCCGACTCCCCCTCCGAGGGTCCCAGCGAGGCCGAGCGCGCCGAGGCGCTCGCCGAGTCCGTCGCCGACGCGACCGAGGCCGTCGAAAAGCGCTCGAGCACCGCGGTCGACGAGGGCACCGAGTACGACGCGTCCGCCATCCAGGTCCTCGAGGGGCTCGAGGCGGTCCGCAAGCGTCCGGGCATGTACATCGGCTCGACCGGTGAGCGCGGCCTGCACCACCTGATCTGGGAG
>CAZKZQ010000350.1:0-3596 GCA_964557235.1 uncultured Nocardioidaceae bacterium | reverse complement strand
GAGTCGGTGTTGTTCTTGAACAGGTAGACGTCGCCGAGGATGCCCTCCTCGCGCAGCCGCCGCTCCGCGTCGACCAGGAGCCCTTCGAGGACCCGCTCCCCCGCCTTGTCGTGGGTGACCAGCTCGACGATGTCGTCGCACTCGGGGGTGGCGTACTCCGGGTGGGAGCCGACGTCGAGGTAGAGCCGGGCGCCGTTGCGGAGGAAGACGTTGCTGCTGCGCCCCCAGGACACGACCTTGCGGAAGAGGTAGCGCGCGACCTCGTCGGGGCTCAGCCTGCGCTGCCCCTTGAACGTGCACGTGACGCCGTACTCGTTCTCGATGCCGAAGATCCGCCGGTCCACGTCACCACCCTACGGGCGGGGGCGTCGTTCGGGAGGCCGCGCGCCGAAGACGCGCCCGCCGATAGCCTGCGGCGGTGACCCAGCCGCTGCTCACCCGGCCCTTCGTGGCGCTGGCGGTGGCCGACCTGGCCTACTTCACCGGGATCGGCGTGGTGATCTACACCCTCCCCCTGCACGTGACCGGCCCGATCGGCTCCGACGAGGCGGGCGCGGGCCTGGCGTTCGGGGCGTTCGGGGTCACCGCGCTGCTGTGCCGCCCGTACGCCGGCCGGCTCAGCGACCGCCACGGGCGCCTCCCGCTCATGCTGGGCGGCGCGGTGCTGTGCGGGTTAAGCAGTTGGCTGCTGGTCCTGACCGGCTCCCTGGCGGCGGTGGTCGCGCTGCGGCTCCTCCAGGGCGTGGCCGAGGCGATGTTCTTCGTCGCGAGCTTCGCCGCGCTGGTCGACCTGGCGCCGGTGGACCGGCTGGGCGAGGCGCTCAGCTACAACTCCCTCGGCCTCTACCTCGGCCTCAGCATCGGCCCGCCCATCGGCGAGGTCCTCGTGGGCGAGGGCGGCTTCACGGCGGGCTGGACCGGTGCCGGGCTGCTCGCCGGGCTCGCGGCGGTGCTCTGCCTGGCTGTCGGCGAGACCCGCCCGCCCGACCAGGTGGACGACGGGCACGGCCGGCTGCTGCACCTCGCCGCGGTCCCGGTGGGGCTCGGCTTCCTCGCGTCGCTCGTCGCCGCGGGCGGCTTCACCGCCTTCGCCGCGCTGCACGCGGCGGACATCGGGATGGAGACCACCAGCCTCGGGCTCCTGGTCTACGGCGGGGTGGTCGTCCTCGGCCGGCTGCTGTTCGCCCGGGTGCCCGACCGGCTGCCGTCCCTGCCGCTGGCGGCAGCGTCGCTCGGGACGATCGCGGTCGGACTGGGCCTGGTGGCGGCCTGGCCGGACCCGGTCGGCTTCCTCACCGGCGCTGCGCTGATGGGCCTCGGCGTCACCTTCAGCACGCCGGCGCTGTTCTCGGCGATCTTCGCCACCGCGCGGCCCAGCGAGCGGGGCGCGGCCTCGGGCACGGCGAGCGCCTTCATCGACCTGGGCATGGGCCTCGGCCCGATCCTGCTCGGGGTGGTGGCGCGCTCGGCCGGCATCCCCTGGGCGTACGCCGTCGGCGCGGCGGTCTGCGCGGCCGGTGCGGCGTGGATGCTCGTGCTGGACTACTCGGTCAGGTCCCGGGCCATCAGCACGTCGTCGACGTAGGCCCCGTCGAGCTCGAACTCGCCACGCAGCACGCCCTCGACGACGAAGCCGCAGCGTTCATAGACCCGTCGCGCGCCGGCGTTGGGGGCCAGCACGCGCAGGGACAGCTTGCGCGCCCCTCGCCTGGTCGCCTCGTCCACGGCCGCGCGCACGAGCTGCTCGGCGACGCCCTGACGCTGGTGGCGTGGACCGACAGCCAGGCCCGCGACCTCGAGGACGTGGGCGTGCGCGGCCAGCGGACCGGACCGGCGCAACGCGACATAGCCCGCGACCGCGCCGTCGAGGTCCGCGACCAGCACGTCGTCGGGCACGGTCCGGCCGTCGAAGAAGGGGGTCCCGGGCTCGGGCACGGGCGCCGGGGACACCGCGGAGCTCCAGGTCTCCTGGTCGATCTCGCGCAGGGCCTCCTCGTCCTCCGGACGGGCGGTCCTCACCCGGGTCATCTGCGGCCCAGGACGTAGGCCCGGTCGGTGGTCTCCTCGCGCCACGACATGGCGCTGCGCAGGTGCCAGCCGACCTCGGTCAGGCCGGCCGCCTCGAGCAGCCCGGCGACCGCGCGCGGGTCGTGGAGCACGAAGTCGAGGTCGACGGGCTCGCCGAACCACTCGTCGAGGTGCTGCACGCCGGAGCCGGCATGGAACGCCAGGACCAGCTGACCGCCGGGCGCGAGCGGCCGGACCAGCGACCCGATCGCGGCCGGCAGCTCCTCGGCGGTGAGGTGGATCAGGGAGTACCACGCGAGGACCGCGCCCCACCCAGCAGCGGCCGGCGGGCGCATCAGCGACCGCAGGTCGCCGACGGCGTACGTCGCCTGGGGGAAGCGTGCGCTCGCCTGCTCGACCATGCCGGGGGCCAGGTCGATGCCGGTGGCGCGGGCGCCGCGGTCGGCGAGGTAGGCCGCCACGTGCCCGGGCCCGGTGCCGACCTCCACGACGGGCAGGTCGGTGGAGACCGCCTCAGCGGCCACGCCGTCGAGCAGCCAGCGCTCGAACGGGAGGTCGTCCAGCTCGGCGGTGATCCGGTCGGCGTAGGTCGCGGAGACCGCGGAGTAGCCGCTGCGCACGCGCTCGTCACGCGTGGAGAGGTCGAGGGCGACGGGCTCGGGGGCAGCCGGCGCGTCCGCGACCGGCGTCTCACCGAGCAGGTGCACCCAGCGGGCGTCGCGCTCCCCGGACCGGCGTGCCAGCTGCCGCACCAGCGGCTCGGGACGCGCCGCCATGCGGGCCAGCGTGGCCTCGACGTCGGAGCGGTCGGGGAAGGCGTGCAGCCGCTCGGTGCGGGTGCGCAGCTCACCGGGCGCCTGCGGCCCGCGCAGCAGCAGGACCGTGAGGAGGGCCCGCTCGTCCTCGGCGAGGTCGAGCGCCTCGGCGATCGTCTGGTGGTACTTCAGCGTGCGGCGGCCCGAGTCGGACCACACGATGCGCACCAGCCCGCGCTCCTTGAGCGCCCGTGCGACGGTCTCGACGAACCGCTCGTCGTAGTCGGTGACCGGCTCGCGGCTCGAGGTCTGGTTGCACGCCGTGCGCAGCCCGTTGGCCGACAAGGGGTACGACGCCGGGACCGTGCGCTCCTTCTCGAGCAGCGCGCCGAGGACGCGCTGCTCCTCTGCGGAGAGGACCGGGAGCGTCATCGGACCGGGCTCACGAGGAGAGCAGCGACGCCAGGGTCTCGTCGGACAGGCGGCGGAACTTGCGCTGCTGGGTGCGCGTGCGGTCCAGCACCGCCACCTCGAGCGACTCCACGGGGATGTCGCGCTCCCCCGACTCGCTCGAGCCGAGTCCCTCGACGGCCACCTTGATCGCGTCGGCGAGGCTCATCCCCTCGCGGTAGTGCTCCTTGATGTGGGTGGTCACCGACTCGGCCGACCCGCCCATCGCCGCGAAGCCGTGCTCGTCGGCGACCTGGCCGTCGTAGGTCAGGCGGAAGATCTGGTCGTCGGAGACGGCGTCGCCGACCTCGCCGACGAAGATCTCGACCTCGTAGGGCTTCTCGCCACCGGAGGAGAAGATCG
>CAZKZQ010000349.1:0-3656 GCA_964557235.1 uncultured Nocardioidaceae bacterium | reverse complement strand
TGACCCGGCCGGGTGACGACCGCGTCGACGGCGAAGTACGGCTCCCCCGGTCCGAGAGCCTTGAGCAGCGAGCCGTCCCGCTGCCCCGTCGCGGGATCCAGGTCGATGACTGCGCAGCGCGGGACGCGACCGACCACCTCGACCTGGGCGTCGCCGATCTCCAGCCGCCGGCCGACCCAGTCGTCCTCGACCCGGCGGGCGCCCGGGCCCGAGTCGACGAGGAACGTCGCGCGGAGACGCTGGGACTCGACCTCGCGGCCGACCCGCTCCCCCAGCCAGCGCAGGGCTTCCGTGGTCACGAGACTCACCGGGGCGCCGTACACGACCTCGCCGGGCGCCGCGCGGGCAAGCACCACGTCGAAGCCGAGGAAGCGGGAGTACGCCGCCGCCCACGGACCATCCACGACCTCGAGTCGCGCGAGGCGTCCCCAGTAGTCGACCTCGAGCACCTCGCCGGTCGCGGTCGGCTCGCCCTCGAGCGCACCGTCCGGGAAGTCGATGCTCAGCACTCCGGCGGACCAGCGGACGACGTGCTGCACCAGCGTCGGGTTCTCGACGGTCCGCAGGACGCGGGCCCGGGCGGGGTCGACGAGGCAGAACGCCCGATCGCCGACCGGCCCTGTGCACGCGAGCTCCACCGAGTCGTGTGCCACGTGACGCCCGCCCTTGAGGGGCGTGAAACCGATCCGCTGCAGCCGCACGGCGCGAGTGTGTCACGCCTCCGACGAGCTGAGTACGACGACGGATGTGGCCGCCGACGGCGTGCACGATCGTGGACCCATGAGACGCGTCCTGCGAGTGACGGGCCTGGGCCTTGCCGGCCTGGTGGCCCTGGTCGCCACGGTGTACGTCGTGCACGGGCTGGGTGGCCTGCGAGAGGTCGAAGCAGCCAAGAGGCGCGCCGTCGTCGACCTCGCCGATGGTCTGGCGACGACCGGGCAGGAGTCCTCGGCGGAGGTCGTGCGGCGGACGACCGCCCGGTTCGGGTCGCCGACGTACTCCTGGCAGGAGGTGGTGTGCGAGCTGACGACGAGGGACGCCGGGTGGATGGTGGACGACTACGTCCAGGAGTGCTCGCTGCGCAGCGTCAGCCTGGTGGAGACGCGTCACGACTCGACCGACTGCCAGCTGCTCGAGGCGTCGCAGGCGGAGCCCGATCCCCCGACCACCGTGGTGGTGTGGCGTGGTCCCGCGGCGGCGCTCGAGTCGACCGACTACGTGTCCGGCTGCCCGAGCGACGTCCTGACCCCGGGCTTCCGGGCTGCCAGCAGACTGTTGGACGGCGACCGGCCGAGCAGCCTGTCCTCGAACCACACCTGGGTCGTGGTCGAGGCCAAGACCTCGCTCAGCTCCACGCTCCTCGGCTGCAGCCCGTGGGGCGTCCTGTTCTGCAGCGCGCCGGTCGACGGCCCTGTGCTGGACGGGTGAGTCGCCCGGCCGACGCATTCACGGGACGAAGCGACCTTGCCGCGCCGACCGGGCGGGAGGACGCTGACGGCATGGACATCCTGGAGCTCCACCGCCGCGCCGTCGAGGCCTGGCAGACCCGCGTCGACGCGATCGACGCAGACGCATGGGACAACCCGACCCCCTGCAGCGACTGGTCGGTGCGCGACCTGGTCAACCACGTGGTCTACGAGGAGCTGTGGATGGTGCCGCTGCTCGAGGGCAAGACGATCGCGGACGTCGGCGACCAGTTCGATGGCGACGTGCTGGGCGACGACCCGGTCGCGTCCGCACGCTCGGCCTCCGCCGCAGCCCTCGCGTCCGCTGACGAGCTGCTCCCGCAGAACCCCACGGTCCACCTGTCGTACGCCGACGAGAAGGCGTCCGAGTACGCCACGCAGATCGCGGCCGACCACGTCATCCACGGCTGGGACCTCGCCAAGGGCGCCGGCCAGGACCCGACGATCGACCCGGAGATCGTGGCGTTCCTGGCTGAGTGGTTCCCGCACCACGAGGAGCTCTATCGCTCGGTCGGCATCATCGGGCCCCGCGCCGAGATGACCGGCAACGCCCAGGACGACCTGCTGGCCGCCTTCGGCCGCTCTTCGGGCTGGTCGGCGCCCTGAGGCTCGCCCTCAGAGGGAGTTGGCGTACTCGTCCAGCGTGCGCCGCCACATCCGGGCGATGACCCGGCCCATCGGCCCGCGGTGGAGCAGGAACAGCATGACCCGGTCGCGCGCCCGTGCCGGGTCGGCGTACCCCCACTCGGCGTGCAACCGGCTGCCACCGCCGGTCGCCGGCTCGATGCGGATCGATCCGGAGCCGAGCCCGCCAAAGTTGTTCTCCAGCTCGGTCCAGCGCACGACCGTCGGGTCCGTCCAGTCGTAGCGGCAGACCACCCAGTACGGCGAGCCCGCGGTGCTCTCCCGCGCGACGGCCCACGTGTCCCCGAGCTCCCGCAGCTCGTAGGTGCGCGGGTCGAGCGTGCGTCTCCAGACCTCCGGTCGTCGATCGGTGAAGTCGGTCAGCGCCGCCAGCACCTGGTCGGGCGACGCCTTGGTCGTCAGCTCGAGCTTCATGCCCTCACCTCCAGGGGTCGGTGATCTCGCGCAGGTCGCGCAGGATGTCGTGCAATTGCCCGAGACGCTCCTCGCCCAGGTGGGCGGCCCACTCCGCCAACGCCCGCTGCACCTCGGCGTTGGCGGCCTCGATCACGGGACCCGCCTTGGCGGTGAGCCTGACCAGCCGGGCGCGGCCGTCGGCGGGGTCGGGAGTGCGCTCGACGTAGCCCGCCCTCTCCAGCTGCTCGACCAGGAAGGCCGCGGTCTGCTTGGTCACGCGGGCCTGCTCGGCGAGCGACGACACCCGTGTCCCGTCGGGGCCGATCCGCGCGGCCACGCGCGCCTGCGCCAGCGTGATGTCGGTGATGCCTGCGGCCACGACGGCATCGAAGGCTCGCTGCTCGAGCGACCGGTTGGCGACGAACAGCAGGATCCCGAGCTCTTGCCGATTCGCCGTCATGGTGCCAGATTAGACAGATAATCTGTCTAACGTCTCGAGCGGAGGTCTGACACGCCATGGACACCGACACCATCTGGCACCACATCGACTCCGAGCGCACCTGGATGGCCGACTTCCTGGAGTCCTTGCCCGAGGAGGACTGGGCGCGCCCGAGCCTGTGCGACGGCTGGACCGTGCGCGACGTCGGCGCCCACCTGACGTTCGCCCACAGCCGGGTGCGCGACGTGCTGGGATCGATGGTCCGCGCGGGCTTCCGGTACGACGTGTTCGTGCGCGACACCGCCCTGCGCAGCCCCCTCAGCCATGAGGAGATCGTGGCCAAGTTGCGCAGCTTCATCGGGTCGCGCAGGCGCGTCGCGTTCATCACCGACCTCGAGCCGCTGATCGACATCCTCGTGCACAACCAGGACATCGCCCGACCGCTCGGCGTCGACCACCCGATGCCCGCCGACGCCGCCGCCGCAGCGGCGGACCGCGTGCTCACGACTCCCGCCGGGCTCCGCCGCTGGAAGGCGCCGCGAGGCATGCGCCTGGTCGCCACCGACATCGACTGGTCCTATGGCGACGGTGACGAGGTGCGGGCGCCGATGGGGTCTCACCTGCTGTTCCTGACCGGGCGCCAGCCCGTCGCGAAGCGGTCTTCGACACCGCCGTCGAGACAGCCGGGGCCCGAGGCACGCGCTGACTGA
>CAZKZQ010000348.1:0-3664 GCA_964557235.1 uncultured Nocardioidaceae bacterium | reverse complement strand
TCGGTCACCCAGTAGCGCAGCGAGTCCATGATCAGCTGCAGCGAGTGCGGGTTGCGGACGTTGAAGGAGTTGCCCGTGCCCGTGTAGTCCATGTAGTACTGCGGGTCGTCGTCGACGAGCCGGTAGTACTGCGCGTTGTCGATGCCGCGGTAGGACAGCGTCGGACCGAGGTGGTTGCCCTCGGCGGTGTGGTTGTAGACCACGTCGAGGATCACCTCGATGCCCGCGGCGTGCAGCGCCTTGACCATCGCCTTGAACTCCTGCACCTGCTGACCGCCGGTGGTGGTGGCGGCGTAGTCGGCGTGCGGTGCGAGGAAGGCGAGGGTGTTGTAGCCCCAGTAGTTGCGCAGGCCCTTCTCGAGCAGCGTGGAGTCCTGCACGAACTGGTGGACGGGCATGAGCTCGATCGCGGTCACGCCGAGCTTCTTGAGGTGTGCGATCACCGACGGGTGGGCGACGCCGGCGTAGGTCCCGCGCAGCTCCTCCGGCACGTCGGGGTGCTGCACGGTGAGGCCCTTGACGTGGGCCTCGTAGATCACGGTCTCGTTGTAGGGCGTGTTGGGGCGGCGGTCGCCCTCCCAGTCGAAGAACGGGTTGATCACCACGCCCAGCGTCATGTGGTTGGCGGAGTCCTCGTCGTTGCGGCCCTCGATCGTGACGGCGTTGCGCTCGTCGCCGAAGTTGTAGCCGAACAGCGACTGGTCCCAGTCGATCTCGCCCTCGGTCGCCTTGGCGTAGGGGTCGAGCAGCAGCTTGTTGGGGTTGCAGCGGTGCCCCTGCTCGGGGTCGTAGGGACCGTGCACGCGATAGCCGTAGCGCTGGCCGGGCTGCACCTGCGGGAGGTAGCAGTGCCACACGAAGGCGTCGACCTCGGTGAGCTCGACGCGGGTCTCGGTGCGCTTGCCGCGGGGACCGACGTCGAACAGGCAGAGCTCGACGCGCTCGGCGACCTCGCTGAAGAGCGCGAAGTTGGTGCCGGAGCCGTCGTACGTCGCTCCCAGGGGGTAGGCGTTGCCGGGCCAGGCGTGCACTGGGCTCCTCAGAGGGGGTTCGGCCGGGACCACACCGTTGTGATCGTTACAACCACCACGGTACCCAGTGGCCCCCGGGCCGAACGCGCGCGGTCAGGCCTCCCACGCGGGTACGACGAGCCGGAAGGTGCTGCCCTCGCCCAGCTCGGACTCGACCTCGACCCGGCCGTGGTGGCGGGCCATGACCCGCTTGACGATCGCCAGGCCCAGCCCCGAGCCCGGCCGGCGCTTGGCGTCGGGGTTGGAGGAGCGGTCGAACTCGTCGAACAGCGTGGCCAGGTCGCCGGCGGCGATGCCGATGCCGGTGTCGGCCACCTCGAGCACGACGTGCTTGCCGACCCGCTCGAGCGAGACGCGGACGCTGCCGCCGTCGGGGGTGTACTTGATCGCGTTGGCATAGACGTTGCCGACCGCCATCAGCAGCTCCTCGGGCATGCCACGCACGAGCAGCACCCCCTGACCGTCCGGCGGCGTCACGCCGAGCGCGGGCCTCAGGGTCTCGACCGAGTGCCCGTCCATCGCGTCCTCGACGACGGCACGGAGGTCGACCGGCACGGGCACGAAGGGGCGGCGCCCCTCGTTGACCCGCGCGAGCATGAGCATGTCGGCGCAGAGCCGGTCGAGCCGGTCGACGTTGCGTGAGATGACCCGGACGCTGTTGGCGCCGAGGCTGCCCTCGTCGAGCACCTCGCCGAGCAGCTCGGTGTGGCCGCGGATCGCGGTCATCATGTTCTTCAGCTCGTGGGTGACGCTGCGGATCATCTCGCCCTTGTAGTGGTCGAGCTCGGTGAGCTGCTGCACCAGCCGCTTCTCGGCCTGGTAGAGCCGGGCCCGGCGGACGGCCTCGCCGATCTCGCGGCCGATCTCGAGCGCCGCCTCCCGCTCCTGCTGGGACCAGCGGGCCTGCGTGCCGAGCCGGAAGAGCGCGAGGTAGCCGAGCACCTCGTCGCCGGTGCCCACCGGGACGAAGGTGACGCTCGCGGCGCCGAACTCCTGGACGACCAGCCGGACCGCCTCACCCTCCTCGGGCGTGATGATGTCCCCGGCGTCGTGGGTCGCCGGCGTGATCGTGATCGTGCGGTGCGGCCAGGTGCCCCGCACCATCTTCTTGGTGGCGACCGAGATGATCTCGCCGAGCCGCGTCGCCTCCTCCTCGCCGAGCCGCTCGGCCAGCGGCGCGAGGGCGGGGATCTCCTCCGCCGGGTAGAGCACACCGTCGAAGTCGACCTGCACCCGCGCGCGGTCGATCGGCGGCGCGTCGGGCGACTCCAGGTCCATGAAGAGCTTGACCCGCACGAGGTCGCAGCCGAAGCCCTGGATGAGCGGGTCGTGGCAGGCCTGGAGCACGTCGACGATGTCGAGCCCCGTCGCCGCGGCCTCGACCACCTCGCGCACGGCGTGGTCGATGCGCAGCCGCTCCTCGAGGACCGACCGCTCGTGGGCGTGGTGCAGTGCCAGGCCCGCCTGGACGGCGTACACCTCGAGGAGGCGGCGCTCGTCGGCGTCCGGACGGCGCCCGTGCTCGGGGAGGTCGACGCTGAGGACCCCGAGGAGGTCGCCGCCGGGGCCGATGAGCGGCGCGTAGAGCGCATCCATCGGGTGCCACGCGTCGGGGTCGGAGGAGACGGGGATGTCGGGGATCCAGGAGCTCTCCACGTCCGACGGCAGCCGCTCGTGGGGCATGAAGCGCAGGGAGCCCCAGCGGTCGGCGAGCTCGATCTCCTCGAGCACGCCCTTGGCCGGCACGCGCCGGTGCAGCAGCACCTCGCAGCCCTCCGGGTCGCCGGCCACCGCGAGAGCCTCGAAGACGTCCTCGGGGCCGGTGTCGTCGAGCCGGTCGACCAGTGCGACCTGGAAGCCGAGCCGCTCCACCACGCCGTCGACGATGCGCTGCAGCATCGTGACCACGTCGGCCGAGGCGTGCATCGACGCGATCAGGTCGGTGACGCTGTCGAGGGTCGCGAGCTGGGCCTCGGTGCGGTCCGGGCGCGCGGCAGCCGACGGCTCCGTTCGCCGTGCACCCACAGTCCCACCCCCCACACCACCGCGACGTCACCCGACCGGGTCACCCGCCACGGTCAAAAGTAGGACCCAAACGGCCTCTTGACGAGGGGGTCCACGTGTCCCTTTCGGAGAACGTCCGGAGGAGGTCGACGTTCTGCTCGACTTTGCACGACTTCGTCGTGCATTCATTCGCAGTCCCGGGACGGGACCGCACATCTTCCGGCACACCGTGGTCGTGGGGCATAGTCGCGAGGTCGGCCCGCCCCACGGGCCCCGGAAAGGAACCTGCTCCATGACCCTCCGCACCCGACGCACCCACCTCCTCGGCGCCGCTGCCCTTGCCAGCGGCGTCCTCCTGCTCGGCGGTCTCAGCCCCGCCAGCGCCATGCCGATCGCCGGCAGCAACGGCTCGGCCTCGTCCACCTGCTTCGACCCCGAGGCGTGGGGCCTCGGCGGCTCCGCGGCCCGGGGCGCCTCGCACGGCAGCGACCACCGCGACATCTCGCGTGCGGAGCAGCGCGCGATCGAGTCCAAGACCCGCAGGATCCTCGCGGCGCAGGGTGACTCCGCCGCCCGCACCGACGCGACCGTCCCGGTCTACGTCCACGTCATGGCCGCCAAGAACGGCG
>CAZKZQ010000347.1:0-3668 GCA_964557235.1 uncultured Nocardioidaceae bacterium | reverse complement strand
AGCCCTCGGTGGCCGTCCTGTCGATCTCGAAGGCGACCAGGTCGACCAGCTCCTGATAGCTCGCGACGTAGCGGTAGAGCGCCGGCGCCGTCATGCCCATCCGGCCCGCGACCGCACGCAGCGAGAGCTCGGCGCCCTCGGTGAGCAGCTCGCGCGAGGCCCGCACGATCTCGGTGTAGGTCTCCTCGCGCTGGCGCTCACGGCGGGTCAGCTGCGGGTCGACGAGGTGGGGCACGGGGTGTGACCTCCGGGACGTTCGGAACGGGTTGACGACTTCAGTTTACACCGTTTACCGTTTACACCGTTAACTTTGTTCCTGCTGTTCACTGACGCGTTCTGGAGTCCCCATGATCGACCGCTGGGCCCGCCTCGTCGCCCGCCGCGCACGCACCGTCCTCGTGCTCGGCCTGCTCGCCACCGTCGCCGCCGGTGTCTACGGCTCCGGAGTCTTCGGCGCCCTCTCCCAGGGCGGGTTCGACGACCCCGGCTCCGAGGCCGCCCGCGCGCTCCGCCTCGAGCAGGACACCTTCGGCAACCAGACCGCCGACGTGGTCGCGATCTACTCCAGCGACACCCTCACCGCCGACGACCCGGCCTTCCGCCGGGCCGTCGCCGACGTGGTCGACGACCTGCCCGCCGACGCGGTCGCCCACGTCGTGCCGTGGTACGCCGCCCCCGAGCCGATCGCGCCCGGCATGGTCAGCGAGGACGGCCACCACGCCCAGCTGCTGATCTCGCTCGCGGGCCAGTCGCAGGACGACTACCTCACCAACTACGACAAGGTCTCCCCGGTGCTCGAGGCCGGGGGCGGGCTGAGCACCGACGTCACCGGCTCCTTCGCGGTGTACGACGACGTGAACCGGCTCTCCTCGGAGGACCTGGAGCGCGCCGAGCTGATCTCGATGCCCGTCGTGGTCCTGCTGGCGCTGCTGATCTTCGGCAGCCTCGTCGCCGCGTCGATGCCGGCACTGGTCGGCACGGTCGCGATGGTCGGCGCGCTGGCGATCGTGCGGCTCATCGCGCAGTTCACCGAGGTGTCGGTGTTCTCGGTCAACGTGATCTCGCTGCTCGGCATCGGCCTGGCGATCGACTACGCGCTGTTCGTGATCAGCCGCTTCCGCGAGGAGCTCGCGCTGCTCGGCCCCACGACTCCTGAAGGGCCGGCCCTCGCGATCGAGCGGACGCTGCAGACCGCCGGCCGGACGGTCCTCTTCTCCGGGCTCACCGTGGCGGCCGCGCTGGCGAGCCTGCTGATCTTCCCCCAGGCGTTCATCCGCAGCATGGGCCTCGGCGGCATGGCCGCGGTGCTGGTCGCGATGGTCGCGGCGCTGACGATCCTGCCCGCGCTGCTCAAGGTGCTCGGCCACCGCGTCGACGCCGGCCGCCTCCCCTGGCGCCGCGGGCGGGCCGTCGCGGTCGAGGACTCCCGCGGCCGCTGGCACGCCCTGGCCCGCGCGGTGATGCGCCGCCCGGTCGTCGTCGCGGCGGGCGTCGTGGTGCTCCTGCTCGCGATCGCCTCGCCGTTCCTCGGGGTGCGCTGGGGCAGCGTCGACTACCGCGTGCTCCCCGACGACGCGCCGGCCCACGAGGCCGCCGCGATCCTCAGCGAGGAGTTCGGTCCGGAGCGCTCCAGCGCCAGCCTGGTGCTCGAGGGCGCCGGCGCTGCCGACGGCGCGACCGTCACGTCGTACGTCGAGGCGGTGGAGCGGGTCGACCCGACCATGCAGGTCGTCCCGGTCGACACCAAGGACGGCATCACCCTGCTGCGGGCGTCGTGGGAGGGCAACAGCCAGACCGAGGCCTCGCAGCAGGTCGTGAAGGACATCCGCGCGGTGCAGCCCGGCGAGGGCGAGGTGCTCGTCGGCGGCCTGACCGCCGACACCGTCGACCTGCTCGACTCGGTCGCGGCGCACCTGCCGTGGATGGGCTTGATCGTCGTCGTGGTCATGCTCGTGCTGCTGTTCCTCGCCTTCGGGTCCGTGGTGCTGCCGGTCAAGGCGGTGATCATGAACTCGCTCTCGATCACCGCGTCCTTCGGCGTGATCACGTGGATCTTCAGCGACGGCCACCTGGCCGACCTGCTGGGCTTCACCCCGCAGGGCTTCCTCGACGCGACCAACCCCATCGTGATGCTGGCGATCCTCTTCGGCCTGTCGATGGACTACGAGGTGTTCCTGCTGTCCCGCGTGCGCGAGCAGTGGGACGCCACGTCGTCCTCGGGTCTCACCGCAGGAGAGCGCAACGAGATCGCGGTGGCGACCGGCGTGCAGAAGACCGGCCGCATCATCACCAGCGCAGCCGTCCTGCTGGCCGTGGTGATCGGCGCCTTCGGCCTCAGCGGCATCGTGTTCATCAAGATGCTCGGCATCGGCATGCTGGTCGCCCTGCTCATCGACGCCACCGTCGTCCGCGCACTTCTTGTCCCAGCGACAATGAAGTTGCTGGGTGGGTGGAACTGGTGGGCGCCCGGGCCGTTGGCCCGCTGGTGGGAGCGCCACGGCTTCCGCGAGGAGGGTCGCCACGACCCCGCGCCCGAGCGCGAGGCCGTCAGCGTGTGAGCGACGCGTCCACGGCGGTCGAGCGCTGCGCGCACTCGTCACGGTGCGCGCAGACCTCGCCGGCTGGGGCGCACTCGGCGACCCAGTCGCGCAGCCCGCACGCCGTGCGCGGGCCGACGGCAGTCAGGTCGCGAGCGACCTCCACCGCACTGCGGTAGCGCCAGCGGGCCGGCTTCGCCCGCTCGCCCGCAGGACTCACCGCACGACCGCCACGGGGCAGTGCGCGTGGTGCAGCACCTGCTGGCTCACCGAGCCGAGCAGCAGCCGTGCGAACGGGTTGCGTCCCCGCGCGCCGACCACGACCAGGCTCGCGGACTCCGCCGCGTCGACCAGGGCACGCTCGGGGCGCATCGGCACCACCTCGCGGGACACGGTGACGTCGGGGAACTCGGTCTCGAAGCCGGCCAGGACCTCGGCGAGCTCACGCTCGGCCGACCCGAGGTCGACGTCGAGCCGCTGGGGCAGGCCCACGCCGCCGGCGTACAACCCCTCGGCGGGGAAGGCGTGCATCGCCGTCACGGGCACCCCGAGCAGGGCGGCCCGCTCGAAGGCGAACCGCAGCGCGGCCGTGCTGCTGGGCCCGGACTCCACGCCCACGACGATGCGGGCCTGGGAGTGCGCGACCGTCAGCCCCGCGTTGGGGCGTACGACGACGACCGGGCAGGGCGCGTAGGTCGCGAGGTGCCGGCTCACCGAGCCGATCAGCCCGGCCGAGACGAGCCCGTGGCCGGCCGCGCCGACCACGATCATCGCCGCGTCGACGCCGGCAGCGACGAGCATCGAGACGGCGTCGTCGTTGCGCAGGTGGACCGTCGCGTCGACGGCACCGAGCTCGGCGAGCCGCTTCTCGGCCTGCTCGACAACGTGCCGCATGGCCTCCAGGTAGGTGTTGTCGCCCGGGGTCCAGGCGGCGAGGGACGAGGACAGGGCCGAGGCCACGAGGACCTCCACCGGGTCATGGTTAAGGGCGGCGGTCTCCACTGCCCAGCGCAGTCCGAGGTCGGCGAGCTCCGAGCCGTCGAAGCCGACCACGATCTTCCGTGTTGTGCTCCTCATGCCTCCAGAGTCCCGCCCCGGACGCCCCGCATGTGAGGCCATTCGGCCCTGTCC
>CAZKZQ010000346.1:0-3680 GCA_964557235.1 uncultured Nocardioidaceae bacterium | reverse complement strand
GAGGGCCGGGCCACCCGCGGGTGACCCGGCCCTGTGACCGTGCTGCGGAGCGAGGGTCAGATCGTGCGCGCGACGCGCGCGACGACCTTGCCCGCCTCGAACCACGTGACCACGAGTCGGTGCGAGCCGCCCGAGAGCGGTGCAGCCAGACGGAAGCGGTAGCCGCCGTGCTTGGTCATCACGCTGGTCGCGTCGACCCGCTTGCCGTCGACCAGGGCGACGACCTTCTCGCCCCTCGCGGTCGGGCAGCCCGTCGCGCCGATGCCGGCCACGCGCGGGCACGCGTCGTCCTTGTCGAAGACCGAGTCGCGGTCGGTGTCGGGGCACCCGGCACCGGCGCTCGGACCCTTCACCCGCGGGCAGTCGTCCGCGATGTTGGGCACGCGGTCGCCGTCGCGGTCCGCCACGACGCTGGTGCGGGTGACCGTCAGCGTGTAGTCGGTCGGGGAGAGGACCTCCTGCGGGTCGACCGTGACGGTCAGGTCACGGCGGGCCCACGGGACGAGCACCTTGAGGGTGTTGGCCTCCTTGGTGGCGACGACCTTCTGCGACGACCCGCCGCCGACGGTCAGGCCCATGCTCGCGTCGCCGCTCCACTTCAGGGTGACCAGGGCCGAGGACTGCACCTTGACCGGCACCGTGACGTAGTCGCGGCTGTCGACCGCGCTGATCAGGCCCACGCCGAGCGTCGAGTCCGCAGGCGTGAACGAGCCCGAGCCGGCCTTGTAGGTCGCGGTCGTGACCCGCGAGGCGCGCGGGGCGTCCCGGGTCTCCGGGCCCATCGCCGGACCGGCGAGGTCGAGGTTCACCTTGTTGGGCGCGAGGTCGTCGTTGGCCACCCAGTCGTTGGAGCGGGCGTGGTAGCCGGTGACGGCATAGACGTTGTAGGGCGCGCGGATCTGCTGGTCGGCGAGGTAGTCGCGACGCACCTTGAACGTCACCGTGTTGGCGGTGGTGTCCCACCTCGCGGTGCCGGCGGGGAGGTAGTAGCCGGTGCCGTTGTCCATCACGACGACCTTGCCGTCGGTCGCGCCGTTGGGCACGAACGAGTCGAGCCGGCGGCCGTCGATGGTCAGGCTGTAGGCCACCAACGAGGCGCCGTCGACGACCGGCCAGACCTGGCCGACCTTCATGGTCGCCTCGACGAAGTCGCGCGAGACCTTGACCTTGACGCCCTCGAGGTCGGTGATCGGGGAGTAGGAGTCCCCGGACGTGTCGGCCCGGTCGGCGGAGAACGCGGTCGGCTGCTTGGCCAGCGGGACGCGCTTGGCCACGCCGCTCACCCGCAGCCTGCCACCGGACCGCGACACGTCGCCCAGCCGCAGCTGCGGCTTGGTGGTGGCGACGGGCTTCGGCATGAAGTCGCCCTCCGCGAGCGGGACGAGGCTGAGGTCGGGCTGCGGGCAGTCGCCCGGCGCGCCGGTCGAGGACGCGTAGAAGTGATCGGCGGGGTTCTGCACCTGGAACGAGTTGGCCCCGTCGCCCTTGACGTCGTTGGGCTTGAGCAGGTCGTCGGCACTGACCTTGCCGTCGCCGTTCACGTCGAGGTACCTGCTCATCCGCAGGGCGAAGCCCTCGACGTCGAGCGTGGAGACGCACTTGTTCACCAGGGGCGGATCCGTGCTGTAGGCCATGATGTCGTTGGTCGGCGTCGGGCCCCACGGGCCGTCGGCGCCGTCGCCGACGTGGCCGAGCGTGAGGCAGTGGCCGAACTCGTGGCTCACCAGGTCGAAGAGCGGGAAGAAGTCGCTGGCGCCCGGCACGGGGTCGACCGCGCCGTTGACCGCGAAGCACACGTTGCCGCCGACGCTGTCGCCGCCGCAGTCCTCGACGTAGATGCCGCCGGGCTCACCGGCGTGCTGCTCGAAGCCCTTCTTGGCCTTCCACGACTTCATGCTGAACGGGTTGCCCACCTCGGTGCACGGGACGCCCTGGTCGTCGACGATGCCCAGCTCGCCGGCGAAGGCGGTGGGGTCGATGCCGATGCCGATGCCGCCGGCCGGGTTGGAGACGACCACGACGATCTCGGGGTCGACCAGGTTGAGCGGCTTCTGGAAGGTGCCGTCGGGGTCGAGGAGGACGTCGTGCGTGCGCACGTTCATCTCGAATCCCTTGACCAGCCAGGGCAGCTTCATCTGCTCGGCGAGGTAGTGGAGCCCGTCGTCCCACATCTGGACGGCCTGCGAGGCGACGCGCATGTCGCGCTCGGCCGCGGGGGAGACGGGGATGAGGACGTCCACGTCCACCTTGGGCGAATCGAGCGCGTTGAGCCCGACCTTCATGTGGTAGCAGTGGTTGTCGGGGTTGATCGGGTCGCGATCGACGATGCACCCGGCCGGGACGTTGCCGTTGCCGAAGTGCGGACGGGCGTAGCTCTCCGACGGACTCCCGAATGCGGGGACCGCGAAGGACGCAGCAAGGCCCAGGGCGAGGATGAGCCTGAGCAGTAGGCGTGTGTGCATAGCCCACCAACGACCACCCCGGTCAGCAGGTCACGCAGTTGTGAGTCACATTCGTGTTTCGCACTCCGCTCACCAGGGAAGCAGCCGCACCGGCCGTGGTCCGCCGACCAGGGTGAGCGGGTCGAGGTAGTCCTCGCCGCGACGCAGCCCCCAGTGCAGGCACGCGACCGGCAGGCAGTGGCCACCCGACCACTGGAGGGTGCCGATCACCTCGCCCGCCCGGACGTGGTCGCCCCGGGCCACCGAGGCTCGCACCGGCTCGTACGTCGTGCGGGTCGCCCCGTGCGACACCACGACGACCCCGCGGCCCGCGATGCGGCCGGCGAAGCTCACCCGTCCTCCCAGTGCGGTGTGCACCTGCTGGCCCACGTGCCCTGCCAGGTCTGCGCCGCGGTGCCCGGCGCCCCAGGTGGTCGACGGCGGGTCGAACGCGCGGACGACGTCGGGCCGCGGGTCGAGCGGCCACACCCCCTGGGCGGGAGCCTCCTCGAGCGGGGCCAGCGGGATCGTGCGGACCCGTGTCGGAGCCGCGACCAGGCCGCCGGCGGTGCCCACCCGGTCGGGAGGGCCGGGCGCCCGGAGGACCTGGTCGGGCATGGCGGACGCCGGGCGGGCGAGCCACAGGGCGGCCACCGCCAGCAGGACTGCGAGGACGACGACGAGGCGGGAGCGGCTCACGGGAGGGCGCGTGGGGCGAGGCATGCGCCGAGCCTGCTGCCGGCGTACGACGGGCGGGGGCGGTGAGCCTCCGGCGGGGGAGAGGGAGGGGGTCCGGCCGCCTGGGGACGGGACCGGGCCCGGGGCGCCCGGCTCGGTTAGGAGCGGGCGGGGTCGCTGCCGTAGGATGGCCGGTGGCGATCTGCGCAAGCGGATCGACTATCGCACGCCCGTCCAACCGCACAGCGCCCTCCGGGGCCCGCGGGCAGGACACCTCGGTCCGACCGGACACCGGGTTGACGCCCGGCCGGTCAGGTGGAGTCCTCGCCGGGCGTCAGGGTGGCTCGCACACGTGGGCCACGACAACCGAGACAGGCTCCGCCGCCACGTCCGGCCCGGTGAACGGGACGGCCGCACCGCGCGGTGCCACGAGCAACAAGGAGAGTCGACCGCCCATGGCCGTCGTCACCATGCGCCAGCTCCTCGAGAGCGGCGTCCACTTCGGGCACCAGACCCGTCGCTGGAACCCCAAGATGAAGCGCTTCATCATGACCGAGCGCA
>CAZKZQ010000345.1:2039-3718 GCA_964557235.1 uncultured Nocardioidaceae bacterium | reverse complement strand
AGCTGAAGTCGGGCCCCTTCTCACGGCTGCGCTTGAGCTCGTAGAAACCCGGGGTGCTCGCCACCAGCAGCACGCCGTCCCACAGCTTGCCGGCGTCCTCGCCCTTGGGAGCGGGGGTGACGACCGGGCCGAAGAACGCGACGTCGCCGACCGCGATGACCGGGGTGCCGACGTCCTCGCCCACCAGGGAGATGCCCTCCTTGTGCGAGCGGCGCAGGGCGTCGTCGTGCTCCTCGGACTCGGCGGCGCGGGCCAGCGAGCCGGGCAGCCCGACCTCCTCCAGCGCCTCGGCGATCACCGCGGCGCGCTCCTCGACGCTGTTGCGACCGGCGACGTGGATGCGGTTGCCGAGGGCGGTGTAGAGCGGGAGCAGCACCTTGTCGCCGTACTGCTCGGCGGCCGCGATCGCGACGCGGACCGGGCCCCAGGCGTGGTCCAGGAACTCGCGGTAGCTCTCGGGCAGGTCCTCGCGGCCCTCGTTGAGGACGGCGAGGCTCATCACCTGGAAGCGCGGCGTGAAGTCGCGGACCTCGGCGGCCTCGAGGATCCAGCGCGACGACATCCACGCCCAGGGGCACAGGGGGTCGAACCAGAAGGTCGGCTGGGCGGTGTCGTGGTCGTGCGCCTGCGCGGGGCGGTCGAGGGTGCTCGTCGTCATACCTGACCTATCCCCTGGTTGACGCGTCATATTCCCTTGACCCCTAGGGGTGTGTCCGATCAGACACCCCCGGAGATGCGTCGAGCGGGCCTGACCGGGCATGGTGGACGAAGGCCCGCCGGACCTGCGGGCCGCCGTGCCCCCGAGGGAAGGACGCCACCCGAGTGATCGCCGGACGCTACTCGCTGACGACCGAGATCGGCCGCGGCGGCATGGGCATCGTGTGGCGCGGGCACGACGAGGTCCTCGGCCGCGAGGTGGCCCTCAAGCGCATCGGGCTCGCGCCCGGTGGGTCCTCGCCCGACCTCCAGCGCGCCGAGCGCGAGGCGCGTCACGCGGCGACCCTCCACCACCCCAACGTCGTGTCCGTCTTCGACCTCGCGATCGACGGCGACGAGCACTGGCTCGTCATGGAGTACGTCGAGAGCCGCAACCTCGCGCAGATCGTCAAGGAGAAGGGTCCGCTCCCCCCGGACGCCGCCGCCCGCCTGGTCGCCCAGGTCGCCGACGCGCTCGCCGCGGCCCACGACCGCGGGATCGTCCACCGCGACGTCAAGCCGTCGAACATCCTGGTCACCCCCGACGGCCAGGCCAAGATCACCGACTTCGGCATCGCCCGCGCCCGGGCCGACGCCACCCTCACCCAGACCGGCATGGTCACCGGCTCGCCGGCCTACCTCGCGCCCGAGGTGGCGTCGGGCGAGCAGGCCAGCCCCGCCAGCGACGTGTGGTCGCTCGGCGCCACGCTCTTCCACGCCCTCGTCGGCCACCCGCCGTACGACGTCGGCGACAACGTGGTCGGCGCGCTCTACCGGATCGTGCACGAGGAGCCGCCGCGGCCCGAGGACGCCGGGTGGCTCACCCCCGTGCTCGAGGCGACGATGTGCACCGACAAGTCCGCCCGCTGGTCGATGGCGCAGGTCCGCGACGTCCTGCGCGGCGGGCCCGACGCGGCCATCCCGCCGGTCCCCGACGCGACGCGCGCACTGACCCGCACCGCTCCCGCCGCCGCGGCCCCCGC
>CAZKZQ010000345.1:0-1939 GCA_964557235.1 uncultured Nocardioidaceae bacterium | reverse complement strand
GCCCCCGCCGCTGCCGCTGTCGCCGCCGCTCCTGCCGCTCCCCCGCCGCCGCGGATCGCGCCGGAGCCCCGACGCTCCCGATCGCGGCGTCCGGTCGGTCCCTGGGTGGTCGCCGCCGTCGTGCTCGTCGCCGTGCTGCTCCTGGGGTGGGCGATCCTCGACCGGGGCGAGACCCCGACCCGCGGCCCGGCAGCCCAGGACACGCCGTCGGAGACCGCCTCCGACCAGGCGTCCGAGACGCCGAAGGCCGACCAGGGTCCGAGCGCGGACGACATGAGGGCGTTCGTCGAGGACTACCTCGCGACCGCGCCCTCCGACCCCGCCTCGACGTGGGAGCGCCTCACCCCCGGCTTCCAGCGCAAGAGCGGCGGGTTCGGGTCCTACCAGAGGTTCTGGTCGCAGTTCGAGTCCGCGACGCCCGGCGACATCAGCGCCGACCCCGACCGCCTGCTCGTGTCCTACGGCGTGAGCTACACCCGCAAGGACGGCAGCACGCAGTCCGACTCGGTGACCCTGCAGCTGGAGCAGGACGGCGACTCGCTGCTCATCGCCGGGGAGAGCTGAGCGGTCTCAGCCCTTCGTGGGCGGCTTGGGCGGCCGCGAGGACTTCGACGGCTTGCGCTTCGGGTCCGCCGGGGCCGGCTCCTCGCTGCGCAGCTTCTGCGCCACCCCGATGACGGGGTTGGACATCAGCTCCAGCGCCTGCACGATCGCGGCGTGGTTCGCCGCGGCGCTCTCGACGACCTCGGCCATCTGCCGCTGCAGGACGGCGAAGGCCGCCATCGTCTCGGCGAGCTGACGCTGGCTGTTGAGGAAGAACTCCAGCGGCCTGGCCGTCGACCCCGCCAGGTCGCCCATGGCCGCCGCCATCGCCGAGACCTGGGCGAGGACCTCCTCGGGACGGGTCACGCCCGCCTTTCCCATGTCGACCACCGTGGACATCGTCTCGGCGAACAGGTGGACCGCGGCGCGCTGGGAACGCGCGATCATCTCCCAGGGGTTCTCGGGCATGGGCCAAGGATGCCCCACCCGGGGCCCGGTGAGGAGGGACGTGCGCGTGCCCCGTGGCGCGATCCCGGGGGTCCAGTGCGAGCATGGCCCTCATGCCCGGAACGAACCTGACCCGCGACGAGGCCGCAACCCGGTCCGCCCTGATCGCCGTCGAGAGCTACGACGTCACCCTCGACCTGACCACGGGAGAGGAGACCTTCGCCTCCACGACCGTGCTGAGGTTCTCCAGCAGGCGCCCGGGCGCGGCCACGTTCGCCGACCTCGTCGGCGCCACCGTCCACTCGATCACCCTCAACGGCCGGTCGCTCGACCCCGCCGAGGTCTACCAGGACAGCCGCATCGCGCTGGACGACCTCGCGGAGGACAACGAGCTGACCGTCGTGGCCGACTGCCGCTACAGCCGCGTCGGCGAGGGCCTGCACCGCTTCGTCGACCCCGCCGACGACCGCGTCTACACCTACACGCAGTTCGAGGTGCCCGACGCCCGGCGCGTCTACACGACCTTCGAGCAGCCCGACCTCAAGTCGGTCTTCACCTTCACCGTCACCGCCCCCGAGGGCTGGACGGTCATCTCCAACGCCGCCACCCCCGAGCCCGAGCCGGCCGGGGACGGGTCCGCCGTGTGGCGCTTCCCGCAGACCGAGCGGATGTCGACGTACATCACGGCGCTGGTCGCCGGTGAGTACTACGCCCACCACGACGTGTACGACGGCCCGCACGGCCGCATCCCGCTCGCGCACCTGTGCCGCCAGTCGATGAAGGACCACCTCGACGTCGAGGAGCTCCTCACCATCACCAAGCAGGGCTTCGAGTTCTTCGAGGAGGCCTTCGAGTTCCCCTACCCGTTCGGGAAGTACGACCAGGCCTACGTGCCGGAGTACAACATGGGCGCGATGGAGAACGCCGGCTGCGTGACGCTGCGCGACGA
>CAZKZQ010000344.1:0-3733 GCA_964557235.1 uncultured Nocardioidaceae bacterium | reverse complement strand
GCCTCCTCCTGCGCGACGTCGTCGGAGGGCGCCTCCTCGGAGGGCACCTCGTCGTCGGGGACGACCTGCTCGGCCGGCGCGTCGGAGGCAGGCTCGTCGTCGGCCTGCGCCTCCACCCCGAGCTCCTGCTCGGTCGGCTCCAGGTCGGCCGTCTGGCCCTGCTCGTCGTACGACTGCGACACGGTTGTCCGTCACCTTCTCCATCGGTCCCTCGCGGGACGCTGTCTGTGGGGCTTGCTGGCTGGGGTCAGGCGAAGATCTTGAAGACCAGCTTGCCGACGCCGAGGTCGAGCAGCGACACGAAGGTCATCACGACCAGCACGAACACCAGCACCACCCAGAAGTAGGTGACGAGCTGCTCACGCGTGGGCCAGACGACCTTGCGGAGCTCGGCCACCATCTGGCGGTAGAAGGTCGCTGGGCTGGTGCGGCGCGGCTTGGCCGTCGCCGGGCTGGTGCCGGTCACCGTCCACCACTTCCCTTCTCGCCTCCGGTGGAGACCTCGAGTGTGCGACCCCGCACGGGTGTGCGGCGCCTCGCAGGGCACGAGGGACTTGAACCCCCAACCTTCGGTTTTGGAGACCGATGCTCTGCCAGTTGAGCTAGTGCCCTTCGGCGGTCCCGACCCCCTCGACGGCGCCCAGGAGCCACCGGGGGCGGGGCCAGGAGGGCATGACGAACAAGGGTGCAGATCCACCGACGGGAGAGTCTACGGGGAGGGGAAGGACAAGTCGAACCAGCCTCGGGCGCGCACCGCCGAGCGCCCGTGGAACTCGGGTGTGCTGGGCGCGCGGAGTTTGACAGAGTGGCCCCATGACCCAGACCAGCGCCCCCTCCGCCTCCTCCGGCTCCCGCGTCTCGGCGCGCATCGGCGGCATCGCCGAGTCCGCCACCCTGGCGGTCGACGCGAAGGCCAAGGCACTCAAGGCCGAGGGGCGTCCGGTGATCGGGTTCGGGGCGGGCGAGCCCGACTTCCCCACCCCGGGCTACATCGTCGAGGCGGCCGTCGAGGCCTGCCGTGACACCGCCAACCACCGCTACAGCCCCGCCGGCGGCCTCCCCGCGCTGAAGAAGGCGATCGCGGAGAAGACGCTGCGCGACAGCGGCTTCGAGGTCGACCCGGCCCAGGTGCTGGTCACCAACGGCGGCAAGCAGGCGGTCTACGAGGCGTTCGCGACGCTGCTCGACCCCGGCGACGAGGTGCTCCTCCCGGCGCCGTACTGGACGACCTACCCCGAGGCGATCCGCCTGGCCGGCGGCGTGCCGGTCGAGGTGCTGGCCGACGAGACGCAGGACTACCTCGTCACCGTCGACCAGCTCGAGGCGGCCCGCACCGACCGCACCAAGGTGCTGCTGTTCTGCTCGCCGTCCAACCCGACCGGGTCGGTCTACAGCCGCGAGCAGGTCGAGGCGATCGGCCGCTGGGCCGTCGAGCACGGCCTGTGGGTGGTCACCGACGAGATCTACGAGCACCTGACCTACGACGGCGTCGAGGCGGTCTCGATGCCCGTCGCGGTCCCCGAGCTCGCCGACCGCTGCGTGGTCCTCAACGGGGTCGCCAAGACCTACGCCATGACCGGCTGGCGGGTGGGCTGGCTGATCGGCCCCAAGGACGTGGTCAAGGCCGCGACCAACCTGCAGTCGCACGCGACCTCCAACGTCTGCAACGTCGCCCAGAAGGCCGCCCTCGCCGCCCTCACCGGCGACCTCGCCGCGGTCGACGAGATGCGGGTCGCCTTCGACCGGCGGCGCCGCACCATCGTGGAGATGCTCAACGAGATCGACGGGGTCGTGTGCCCCGAGCCCAAGGGCGCGTTCTACGTCTATCCCTCGGTCAAGGGGCTGCTCGGCCGCGAGATCGACGGCGTGACGCCGACGGACACCACCGAGCTCGCCGGGCTGATCCTCGACAAGGTCGAGGTCGCCGTGGTGCCGGGCGAGGCGTTCGGGTCGCCGGGCTACCTCCGGCTCTCCTACGCCCTGGGTGACGACGACCTCGTCGAAGGCGTCAGCCGCCTCCAGAAGCTGTTCGCCTGACGGTGACGCGGCGGGACCTGCACCGGGACCTGCGCCGGCTGCCCAAGGCGCACCTGCACCTCCACTTCACCGGCTCGATGCGTCACGAGACGCTCGTCGAGCTCGCCGAGCGTGACGGTCACGTCCTGCCCGACGCCCTGGTCGAGGACTGGCCGCCGACCCTCTCGGCCGCCGACGAGAAGGGCTGGTTCCGCTTCCAGCGGCTCTACGACGTGGCGCGGTCCGTGCTGCGCACCGAGGACGACGTACGCCGGCTGGTGCTGGAGGCCGCGGAGGACGACGCCGCCGACGGCGGGCGGTGGCTCGAGCTGCAGGTCGACCCCAGCGGCTACGCCGCCCGGTTCGGCGGGATCACCGCGTTCACCGAGCTCGTGCTCGACGCCGTGGGCGTGGCCGAGCGCGCGACCGGGGTGGGGATCGGGCTGGTCGTCGCGGCCAACCGCACCCGCCACCCGCTCGACGCGCGCACCCTGGCCCGGCTGGCCGCGCAGTACGCCGACCGCGGGGTCGTCGGCTTCGGCCTGTCCAACGACGAGCGGCGCGGCACGACCGCGGACTTCGCGGCCGCCTTCGCCATCGCCCGCCGCGCCGGGCTGCGGGCGTTCCCCCACGCCGGGGAGCTGGCCGGGCCCACCAACATCCGCGTGGCGGTCGAGCAGCTCGGGGCGGACCGGCTCGGGCACGGCGTGCGGTCGGCGGAGGACCCGGCGCTGCTCGCCGAGATCGTCGAGCGCGGCGTCGCGCTCGAGGTCTGCCCGACCTCCAACGTCTCGCTCGGGGTGTTCAGCGACCTGTCGAGCGTGCCCCTCCCGACCCTGCTCGAGGCCGGGGCGACGGTCGCGCTGGGCGCCGACGACCCGCTGCTGTTCGGGTCGCGCCTGCACGGGCAGTACGCCGCCGTGCGCGCGGCCCACGACCTCGACGACGCGGCGCTGGCCGGCCTGGCGCGGATGTCGGTCGAGGCGTCGTGCGCGCCGGACTCGCTCAAGGCGGAGCTGGCGTGCGAGATCGACGACTGGCTGGGCTAGAGGGAGCAGCCCACGAGCACGGGCTCGTTGACCAGCGTGATGCCGTGGCGCTCGCGGACGCCGTCGCGGATCTCGGCGGCCAGGGCGAGCAGCTCGGCCGTGGTCGCGCCGCCGCGGTTGGTGAGGGCGAGCGTGTGCTTGGTGGAGAGGCTGACCCGGCCGGTGCCGCGGTCGAGGCCGTAGCCCTTGCCGAAGCCGGCGTGCTCGATCAGCCAGGCCGCACTCGTCTTGACCCGGCCGTCGGGCTGCTCCCACGCCGGAGCTCCCTCGGGGACGTCGGCGGCGGCCACGACCGGGTTGGTGAAGAAGGACCCTGCCGACCAGGTGTCGTGGTCGGCGGGGTCGAGCACCATGCCCTTGCCGCGGCGCAGGCCGAGGACGGCCTCACGGACGTCGGCCGCGGGCGCACGACCGCCGACCTCGACGCCGAGGGTGCGGGCGAGCTCGGCGTAGGCGACCGGGGCACCGAGGGTGCCCAGCCGCAGCTGGAAGGAGACGTCGAGGACGACCCAGCGTCCGGGGTCCTGCTTGAAGCGGCTGGTGCGGTAGCCGAAGCCGCAGTCGGAGGCCATCAGCGTGCGGACGGCACCCTCGCGCCGGTCCCAGACCCGCACGCGGGCGATCGTCTGGGCGACCTCCTGGCCGTAGGCGCCGACGTTCTGGATCGG
>CAZKZQ010000343.1:0-3764 GCA_964557235.1 uncultured Nocardioidaceae bacterium | reverse complement strand
AGGTCCTGCTCAACCTAGCGGGGGCCCACCTGGCCGAACGGGTGATCTGCACCCGCCGGAACGGACGAACCTCGTGTGACGTGGCTAACCCGCTCCGGGCACGGTCGTTCTAGGGACAGTGCACGATCCATCCCATCCGATCGGACACACCCCCACCGGCGTCACAGCATCCCAGCGCTGACCACGCCGAACTCGGGCTCGTCGGTGCCAGACAGCCACGAAGCCGCCTCCGGTTCCCTGCTCCCGGAGGCGGCTTCACGTCTGTCCAGGGTCAGTGCGCGCCGCTGAGGTTGAGCCCGATGACGCCCAGCACGATCATCGACAGGGCCGTGGCCTTGAGCCAGTCCATCGACTCCCCCAGCACGGTCACGCCGATCACCGCGACGGCCGCGGTCCCCAGGCCCGACCAGACGGCGTACGCCACCGAGACGGGCATCGTCCGGACGACCACGGCCAGGAGCGCGATGGACGCCATGTAGCCGAGCACGACTGCCGCGCTCCAGCGCACGTCGGTGAAGCCCGACGTCTTCGGCAGCAACGAGGTCGCGGCGACCTCGATCGCGATCGCCACCAGCAGCAGTGCGACTGCCATGCGGCTCACTCCCACTCGATGGTGCCCGGGGGCTTCGACGTCACGTCGATCGTCACCCGGTTGACCTCGCGCACCTCGTTGGTGATGCGGGTCGAGATCGCCTCCACCACGTCGTAGGGCAGGCGCGCCCAGTCGGCGGTCATCGCGTCCTCGGAGGTGACCGGGCGCAGCACGACCGGGTGGCCGTAGGTGCGGCCGTCGCCCTGGACGCCGACGGAGCGTACGTCGGCCAGCAGGACCACCGGGAACTGCCAGATGTCGCGGTCGAGACCGGCCTTGGTCAGCTCCTCGCGGGCGATCAGGTCGGCGTCGCGCAGGATGTCGAGGCGCTCGCGGGTGACCTCGCCGATGATGCGGATGCCGAGGCCCGGGCCCGGGAACGGGTGGCGCCAGACGATCTCGGCGGGCAGGCCGAGCTGCTCGCCCACGAGGCGGACCTCGTCCTTGAACAGCGTGCGCAGCGGCTCGACCAGGTGGAACTCCAGGTCCTCGGGCAGGCCGCCGACGTTGTGGTGGGACTTGATGTTGGCGGTGCCGGCGCCGCCGCCGGACTCGACCACGTCGGGGTAGAGCGTGCCCTGCACGAGGAACTGGACCTTCTCGCCGTGGGCGGCCGCCTCCCCGATGACCTCGGCCTCGGCGGCCTCGAAGACGCGGATGAACTCGCGGCCGATGATCTTGCGCTTCTCCTCGGGGTCGGTGACCCCGGCGAGGGCGTCGAGGAAGCGCTCCTGGGCGTCGACCACGTGGAGGGAGACCCCCGTGGAGGCGACGAAGTCGCGCTCGACCTGCTCGGCCTCGCCCTTGCGGAGCAGGCCGTGGTCGACGAACACGCAGGTCAGGCGGTCGCCGATGGCCCGCTGCACGAGGGCCGCGGCCACCGCGGAGTCGACGCCGCCGGAGAGCCCGCAGATCGCGCGGCCGTCGCCGACCTGGCGCTGGATCGCCTCGATCTGCTCCTCGACGATGTTGACCATCGTCCAGGTCGGGCGGCAGGCGGCGATCTTGTGGAGGAAGTGGGTCAGCACCGCCTGGCCGTGCTCGGTGTGCATCACCTCGGGGTGCCACTGCACGCCCGCGAGGCGGCGCTCGAGGTCCTCGAAGGCCGCCACCGGGGACCCGCCGGTGGTCGCCAGCACCGAGAAGCCCTCGGGGGCCGCGACGACGGAGTCGCCGTGGCTCATCCAGACGCGGTGCTCGGCCGGGATCTCGGCGAGCAGGGTGCCGGGCTCGGTCACCCGGACCGGCGTGCGGCCGTACTCCCGGACGCCGTTGGGCGCGACCTCGCCCCCGCAGGCCTGCGCCATCAGCTGGAAGCCGTAGCACATGCCGAAGACCGGGACCCCGGCCGTGAAGAGCGCCGGGTCGATGCCCGGCGCGCCCTCGGCGTAGACCGACGACGGGCCGCCGCTGAGCACGATCGCGCGAGGCCCCTTGGCGAGCATCTCGGCCACCGGCATCGTGTGCGGGACGATCTCGGAGTAGACCCGGGCCTCACGCACCCGACGAGCGATGAGCTGGGCGTACTGCGCGCCGAAGTCGACGACGAGGACCAGGTCGTGGGAGGTGCTCACACGCAACCTTTCGGGTCGGACGGGGAGGCTCGGAGTCTAGCGGCCGGGGCGGTTGGAAAAAACTTCGAGACCACCCGTAACAAGTGGCGCCCGTCGTCGTTGCGCTGGTGACCAGACTCGGCATCTCTCTCCCTCCCAGGCCGAGGACTGGTGGTCCAGGCAGCTGCGTGGACTTGTCAGGGCCCGACGCTCTCTCCCTCCCTTTTCCGTCGGGCCCTGACGCATTTCCGGGGGTCTCGACTGAGCTCGACCACCGGCGGACCTAGGGTGCGAGCCATGGCCCGTCCCTCCCTCGGCCGCGTCGTGCGCCGCGTGCTCCTCGTGCTCGTCCTGCTGCTCGTGGTCGCCCTCGTCGGGGGCTACTGGTACGAGCGCCCCCTGCTGCTCACCGGGACGGGGTACGCCGCGCACAACGCCTGCGCGGTCGAGCTGCTGGCCGGGCGCGACGACCCCGAGGACGACCTGCCGGACAACCCGCTCGTGCCCGTGCTGCGGACGTCGACCTCGGGGGACGAGGTCACCGGCTCGGTCCTCGGGTTCCTGGCGCGCCAGAAGGCGCACTACACCGAGGGCTACGGCTGCACGCTCGGCGCCTCACCGGACCTGCCGGCAGCGGTGGACGTGACCGCCCGGACCCTGGAGACCGGCCCCACGGGCACCGACCTCGAGCCCGCCCTCGACCGGGCGTTCGGCACCGACCTCTCCGCCGCCGACCGCGAGGAGCTCGGCACCCGCGCCGTCGTGGTGCTCAAGGACGGCAAGGTGGTCGCCGAGCGCTACGCCGACGGGTTCGACGCCGACACCCGCCAGCTCGGCTGGTCGATGACCAAGTCGGTGACCAACCTGCTCGTGGGCCGGCTCGTCGCCGAGGGCGCGCTGAGCGTCGACGACGACGGCCTGCGCGAGGAGTGGACCGACGACCGCGCCGACATCACGATCGACGAGCTGATGCGGATGACCAGCGGCCTGGAGTGGGACGAGACCTACGACCTCGGCACCCCGATCACGCGCATGCTCTACCTCGAGGACGACATGGGCGCCTACGTCGCGTCCCAACCGCTGGCGCACCAGCCCGGGACCCACCTGCAGTACTCCTCGGGCTCCACCACGCTGCTGTGCGACATCCTGCTCGACAGGACCGGGTCCGGGGCCGACCTGCCCGGGTCGATGCTGTTCGGCCCCCTCGGCCTGGGCTCGTTCGTCGTCGAGCCCGACGGGGCAGGGACGCCGGTCTGCTCGTCGTACGGCTGGGCGACGCCGCGCGACTGGGCCGCGATCGGCCAGTTCGCCCTCGACGAGGGCGTCGTCGACGGCCAGCAGCTGCTGCCCGAGGGCTGGATGACGCAGGCGACCACCCCGACCGACGCCGAGGAGTCCGAGGAGGACCAGGCCTACGGCGCCGGCTGGTGGCTCAACCGCAAGGCCGACGGGTCGGCGTACGACGACCGCATGCCGCTGGACACCTACGAGGCGCTCGGCCACGACGGCCAGAGCCTGGCGGTGATCCCGTCCGAGGACCTGGTCGTCCTGCGGATGGGGTTCACCCCCGACACCGACCTCGACGACCGGTTCCCGCAGCTGGTCGCCGACGTGGTCAC
>CAZKZQ010000342.1:0-3807 GCA_964557235.1 uncultured Nocardioidaceae bacterium | reverse complement strand
GGCCTGCGCGCCATCATCGAGGAGGTCCTCCTCCACGTGATGTACGACGTCCCGTCGCGCGACGACGTCGAGAAGGTCGTGGTGACCGAGGAGGTCGTCCGCGACAACGTCAACCCGACGCTGGTCCCGCGCGCCTCCGCGCCCAAGAAGAAGAAGTCCGCCTGACCCTCAGGCGTCGCCCACGCTGATCAGGCCGGTCTCGTAGGCCAGCACGACCAGCTGCACCCGGTCCCGCACGTCGAGCTTGGTGAACAGCCGCGACACGTAGGTCTTCACCGTCGCCTCGCTGAGGAACAGCGCTGCTGCGATCTCCTGGTTGGAGCGCCCGTGGGCCACCTCCACCGCGACCGCCCGCTCGCGCTCGCTCAGGCGGTCCCACACCGGTCCCACCGTCACGGTGGTCGGCCGGGTGGCGAAGTGCTGCAGCAGGCGCCGGGCCAGTGCGGGCGCGACCATCGACTCCCCGCGGGCCACGACCCGCACCGCGTGCACCAGGTCGTCGGGGCGCACGTCCTTGAGCAGGAACCCGCTCGCCCCGGCCCGCACCGCGTCGACGACGTACTCGTCGAGGTCGAAGGTGGTCAGCACCAGGACGCGGGCACCGGAGACCTCGCGGACGATGGTGCGGGTGGCGCCGATCCCGTCGAGCAGCGGCATGCGCACGTCCATCAGCACCACGTCGGGGCGGTGCTCGCGGGTCAGGGCGACCGCCTCGGTCCCGTCGCGGGCCTGCCCGACCACGTCCAGCCCTGCCCGGTCGAGGATCAGCGCGAAGCCCTCGCGGACGAGGTCCTGGTCGTCGGCGACGACCACCCGCAGGCGCTCCTCGCTCATCGCGTCTCCAGGGGGAGGGACGCCCGGACGACGAAGCCGTCGCCGTCGCCGGGGCCGGCGTGCACGGTCCCGCCGTAGAGCGTGGCCCGCTCCTGCATCCCGACCAGCCCGTGCCCGCCCCGCCCGGGGTCGACGGCGCCGCCGCGGCCGTCGTCGGCGACCTCGACGCGGACCCGGTCCGCGCCGAAGGCCAGGCGCACGCTGACCCGGCCGGCGCAGGCGTGACGCCGCACGTTGGTCAGCGCCTCCTGGACGATGCGATAGACCGCGAGGTCGAGACCGGGGGAGAGGGGCACCTGCTCGCCCTCGGTGGCCCAGTCGACCTCCAGCCCGTGACCGCGCGTCTCGGCGAGCAGCGCCGGGATCATCGCCACTCCGGGCTGGGGCGCGAGGCTGCCGGACTCCCCGTCCTGACGGAGCACCGCGACCACCCGTCGCATCTCGTCCAGGGCTTCCGAGCCGGTGTCGCGGATCGAGGTGAGGGCGGCGCGGGCATAGGCAGGGTCGGTGTCCACCACCTGCTCGGCCGCGCCCGCCTGGACGACGATCGAGCTGACCGCGTGCGCCACGACGTCGTGCAGCTCCCGCGCGATGCGGGTGCGCTCCTCGACGACCGCGACGAGGACCGCCGAGGCTGCGGCCACCTCGGCGTCGACCGCGCGCTGGAGGTGCAACCGTGAGCGACGCTCGAGGATCGCCATCGCCCGGCCCGCGGACCAGACGAGGGTGAAGACCGTCCAGTGGAAGACGATCTCCGAGGGTGCCTGGAGCGCCTCCACGCGGAGGTCGAAGAACAGCAGCGCGGCCGCTCCGAGGCCTGCTCCGAGGTACGGCTCGCGGCCGCGCCCGTGCCGGGAGACCGTGAACAGCGCCACGCTCATCGGCACGAACTGGCCCCAGAAGAGCACCAGGAGCGGGGTGAGCGAGAAGGCCAGGGGCCAGGCCAGCAGCGCCACGGCTGCCGCGGGCAGGGGGACCCGGCGGCGCACGGCCAGGACGCCGCCGACCACCACCACGACGCCGGCGGTCACCGTGCGCGATCCGGTCCCCTCGACGGAGGCGAAGGGCACGAACAGCTCCAGCAGTCCGGCCGTCACGACGGCGAGCGCCAGCCCGGAGTCGAGCGCGAGCGTCCGGCCGGCTGCCTTCACGCTGGTCACCCTAGGCGGGTGCGGCTCCGGACGACGTCATACCGGGGTTGACTGCGCTGTCGACCGCGGAGGGACGCCGGAGACCCGGCCGACCGGCTTCGCTGGAGCCATGACAGCCTCCACCTCCCGGCGAGACCTCGCCGCCGCCGCCCTCGTCACCACGGCCGTGCTCAGCGCGGTCTCCGCCGCCACCTCCCCGGAGTTCCCCGCCGGCTACGCCGAACGTCTCGCTGCGATCGACGCGATCGGCGGCCGCGCGTGGGTCTCGGCGGGCGCCTTCACCCTCGCCCAGCTGCCCTTCCTCGTCGCGGTCCTGGGCCTGGGTCACCTGCTCCGGCACGCGGCGCCGCGGCTCTCGCTGGTCGGCGTCTGCCTGGCCTCGGTGGGAGCCTTCGGGCACGCCGTGTTCAGCGGGGTCTCGATGGTCAGCGTCGTGATGGCGCAGGATGCCGCCTCCCGGGCCGACCAGGCCCGCCTGCTCGAGGACGTCGAGTCGTCGCCGGTCATGGTGTTCGCCGCTCTGGGTCTGCTCGGCACCGTCCTCGGACTGGTCGTGCTCGCCGTCGCGATCTGGCGGACCGGGACCGCTCCGCGGTGGGTGCCGGCGCTGGTCGTCGCCTTCATCCTCGTGGAGTTCGTGGGGTCGAACCTGACCTCATGGGCCGCTCAGGTGGCAGCAGTGCTCTACCTCGTGGCGTTCACGGCTCTCGCGCGGGTCGTCCACGCCATGCCCGCCCAGGCCTGGGACGCCCCGGTCGTCGCCCCCGAGACTCCCGTGCTCGAGCGAGCCTGATCAGTCGGCTCGCGGTCAGTCGTCGTCGTCGGTGGCGATCTCGGCGGTGAGCGTGAGCCCGTCGCCGTCGGCGGTCTCGACGTAGGAGGTGTCGTAGACGACCTTCATCGCCGCCTCGAGGTCGGCCATCGACTGCGCGAGCAGCTCGAGCAGCGTGCGGATGCCGCTGGCCTGCACGGTGCGCAGCGGGGTGCGCATCGAGACCTTGGCGGTCGACTTGATGCCGCGCAGCTGGGTGAGCGCGTCGGAGGCGACGGTGAGGACCTGCGGGTCACCGTCGACGGCCACCTCGTCGCGGGTGGGCCACGCCTGGTGGTGGACCGAGCCGTCCTGCCACCACGACCAGACCTCCTCGGTGACGTAGACCAGGAACGGCGCGAGCAGGCGCAGCTGGACGTGCAGGGCGGTCGCGAGGGTCGCCTTGGCCGAGGCGGCCGCCTCGTCGCCGCGGGCGCCGTACGCCCGCTCCTTGACCAGCTCGACGTAGTCGTCGCAGAAGGTCCAGAAGAACCTCTCGGTGACCTCCAGCGCGGTGGTGTAGTCGTAGGCCTCGAACGCCGCGGTCGCCCTGTCGACGACCTCGCCGAGGGCGGCGAGCAGCGCACGGTCGACCGGCTCGGTCGCGGCGGCCGGGTCGACGGTCGAGGCACCGACCCCGCTGAGCACGAACTTGGAGGCGTTGAGCACCTTCATCGCCAGGCGCCGGCCGACCTTCATCTGCGACTCGTCGAACGGCGAGTCCAGGCCGGGCCGCGCGGTGGCGGCGCGCCAGCGGACCGCGTCGGCGCCGTACTTGTCGAGGATCTCGGTCGGGACGACCACGTTGCCCTTGGACTTCGACATCTTCTTGCGGTCGGGGTCGACCACGAAGCCCGACATCATCGCGTGGGTCCACGGGACGACGCCGTGCTCGAAGTGGGAGCGCACGACGCGGGAGAACAGCCAGGTCCGGATGATGTCGTGGCCCTGGGTGCACAGGTCCATCGGGAAGACGCGCGAGAACAGGTCGTCGTCGGTGCCCCAGCCGCC
>CAZKZQ010000341.1:0-3811 GCA_964557235.1 uncultured Nocardioidaceae bacterium | reverse complement strand
GCGCTCGTGGCGGATGGTGCGGACGGCGATCTCGTCGGTGGGCTCGCTCACCCGCTCGAGGGTACTGGCGCTCAGCCCGGCAGCGCGGACCCGGCGGCGGGAGCCGATGCCCGCCGCTCCAGGCCGGCCTCACGGTGACGAATCCACAGCACCATGGACAGGGCACCGATCGAGCCAGTGCCCACGATGAAGAGCAGCCACGGGGTCCGCGGCGCCCCGAGGCTCCGCAGCCGTGGCTGCGCCAGCCACCAGGCGATCCCCGCCATGATCAACAGGTCGAGCCAGATCTGGGTCTCCCAGGGCGGGCCGACGTGCTCGCGCCAGAAGCCGAACGGGCCGTCCTGGATGATGCTGTGGGCGGTCCACGCGGAGAAGAACGCGAGCGCCACGGCGGGGATCCACCACGGTCCCGGGCCGCCGGGCGACGAGCGGGCGATGGCGACGTAGGAGCAGACGGCGATCACACCGGCGGCGACGGCGAGCAGTTCGGTGGTGTCCATGGCGCAACGCTCGCCTGCCGGAGGTCGTCGTCTCAACTACCTACCAGGTAGTTGTGCGCCGCCCGGGCGTGCGCTTCGATCCGGGGGTGACCTCGACCGAGCCGGACCTGCCCGGGGTGCTGCGCGAGGCCCGCGCCCGCCGCCGGATCAGCCAGTGGGACCTGTCGCTCGAGCTCGGCGTCAGCCAGCGCCACCTGTCGTTCGTCGAGCTCGGTCGGGCCCGGCCGGGCCGCGAGCTCCTGCTGCGGTGGCTCCAGGCCCTGGACGTGCCACTCGTACTGCGCAACCACGCCCTCCTGCTGGGCGGCCACGCTCCCGCCTTCGACGAGAGCCGACTGGACGATGGTGCGCTCGCCGATGCCCGCGCGGCCCTTGCCTGCCTCCTCGAGAACCACGAGCCGTGGCCCGCCCTCGTCATCGACGCCCGATGGGACGTGGTGGCGGCCAACGCCGGCACGACCTGGCTGCTCGAGCAGGTCGGTGCCGAGGTCGAGCTGCCCGGCCGCGACGGCACCGGCGACGGACCCACGGTCAACCTGCTCGACCTCGCCCTCGGGCCGCTCGGCGCCGCTGTCATCAACCTGCCGGACGTGGCCGCCGCACTCCTCGACCAGCTGCGCGACGAGGCGGTCACGGAGCCGTCCCTGCACGAGCGCGTCGACCTGCTGGCTGCCGTCGTGGCAGCACCGGGCGCCGCGCCGGTCCGCTACCCGCCCACCCTGGTGACCCGCTACGCGACCGCCCGGGGCGAGCTGTCCTTCCTCAGCATGTTCACCACGTTCGGGACTCCGCACAGCGTCACGCTGGCATCCCTTCGCGCCGAGCTGCTCTTCCCGGCCGACGACGTCACCCGGGCGGCCCTCGCGCGGCGGGACTGACTCAGGCGGTCGGTCGGTCCACGAGGTCGACCAACCGCTGGGGCGCCTGCAGGCAGAACGAGTCGGTGAGGAGCTCGCCCAGCTCCTCCCAGTCGGTATCGTCGTCGATCAGCATGCCGACGACATTGGCGCCCCACTCGGACCGGAAGTAGGGCGTCCCGAGGTGCTGGAAGGCCATCACCTCGTCGGGCTCGGCTCGGAAGGTGATCCGGAACAGCTGGTCCTCGCCGCCGAAGACGTGCGCCACGGTGGCCGTGGTACCTGCGACCCGCCAGCGGACCCCGACCCACGCCTCCTCCTCACGGCACTCGGGCAGCCGGCCGAAGATCGCGCGCAGGCGGGCGAGGTACTCCCCGGGGACGTCGGGGCGGGTCGGGCGGGCCACGGCAGCAATCTCCCACAGCCCGCCGACAACCATCCGCGGCAGCCACCCCGTCGTACCGGACGGAGGTGACCCGATGCGCGAGGCTGTTCCCGTGCTCAGCAAGGACGCGGACGACGCGACCCGCGGCGTGCCGGCGTTCGAGGAGTACGTCGCCGCCCGCAGCGCCGCCCTGTGGCGCAGCGCGTGGCTGCTCACCGGTGATCGGCACCGTGCCGAGGACCTGGTCCAGACGGCGCTGATGAAGTGCTGGCGTCGGTGGGACCGGATCGACGACCCCGGCGCGGTCGAGGCCTATGTGCGACGCACGATGGTCACGACCTACACCGACTGGTGGCGCCGGCGCTGGAACGGCGAGCTGCCGACCGACGACCTCCCCGAGCGCGTCGACGCCGGCGCGGACCCGGGCCTACGACGCGACGTGCTTGTCGCGCTCGCCGCCCTCCCCCGCGGCCAACGTGCCGTGGTGGTCTTGCGCTTCTACGACGACCTGACCGAGGAGCAGACAGCCGCGGCGCTGGGCGTCTCGGTCGGCACGGTGAAGAGCCAGACCTCGCGCGCCCTTTGCGCCCTCCGCACGTCCGGACTCCTGGAGGACAGCGATGACTGAACAGCTCCGCGGCCTGCTCGAGCGGGCCGTCCCCGACGACGCCCCCACGCTCGACCCACACACCGTCGCCGCCGCCGCGCGCCGCAGCCGCAACCGCTCGCGGGCGGTCGTCGCCGGGGTGACAGCCCTCGTGGTCGTCGGCGGCGGCGGCACCTGGGCCGCGCTCGAGGGACGCGGCGACGACAGCGGCCAGGTGGCCGACGACGGCTCCTCGGCGCCGTACGACGCCCCGGCGTGCCCGACCACACTCCCCGAGCTGAGCGAGGCGCTCACGTCGGTCGACAGCCTCGACGGGCTCACCAGCGTGCGGATCTGCCCGGACTTCGCCCCGCCGGGCCTCACCGTCGACACCCCGACCGCGGGTGAGCAGAGTTCGCTCCTCGCGGGCATGGACGCGCTCGTCGAGGACCTGCCCGGATTCGCCGAGCGGGTGGACGCGAGCGAGGACTTCGACCCGGCGCGGTGCGTGACGATCTCGGTGCTGAACACCCGTCAGTCGCTGCAGCTCACCTATGCCGACGGGCGCCAGGTCCTCCTGCCGACGCCGATGTGCTCACCGATCAGCGTGGCGGGCCACGAGATCGACGGCAGCGACCTCGCGAGTGCCTACCTCTCAGCACTCGACCACCAGCGGGACGTGCTCTCCTACCGCCGCGATCTCGAAGGTGCACTGACCTGTGATCGGCGGGGCGTACCCACCGCCGCACGGCCCGGGAGGGAACACGTCGTGGCTGCGGTGCGATGTGACATCACGGGATCGGACGAGGAACCCATCGTGAGCGGGAGCGCCCTGGCCGACGACGCGGTGCGCGAGCTCGACGCCGCTTGGCAGCGGCCCGAGGCGGTGCCGAGCGACCCCAAAGCCACCCGCGACGAGAGCATCTGCACGGCTCCCGAGTCGCGGCCGTCCTACCTGATGGTGGTCACGGATCGCGCCGACGTCGTGCAGCTGAGCGACACCGGGTGTGGCTTCCTGCTGTGGAACGGCCAGCAGCCGGGTGTGCTCAAGGCCATTCCCACGACCCTCGCCGACCTCACACCTTGAGCTTCCCCACGTCCTCCGCGTCTCCCTGGAAGTAGCTGTCCAGCAGCCACTGCGCCCGCCGGCCACCCCACCGCCACAGCCGCTCCTGCCCGCCCGGCAGATGCCGCAGCACGCGGTAGCGCAGCGTGTTCAGCCCGACCAGGTAGGCGTGCGCCCACGGCGGCCGCATCGGCAACCCGAGCTCCCGCATGCTCTCCGGCCCGAGGAAGACGGTGAGCATGGAGAGCAGCCGCTCCCGCTCGTAGCGCGCCCGCACGCCCTGCAGTGCGGCGGGCCAGCCCGGGTAGGTCCGCTCGGCCTGCGCCTCGACGACGGCCTGGGCCAGGGCCGGTCCGGCGTCGGTCATCGGGCCCTGCGCCAGCAGCACGTGGTAGTCGATGCGGTGCCGCTCCCACT
>CAZKZQ010000340.1:0-3821 GCA_964557235.1 uncultured Nocardioidaceae bacterium | reverse complement strand
AGCGTGAGCATCCTGGTTGTGGGGGTCTCCCACCACTCCGCCCCGGTCGAGCTGCTCGAGCGGCTCGCCCTCGACGGCGACCAGGTCGACAAGCTGGTCCAGGCCGTCCAGTCGATCGACCACGTCCGCGAGAGCACGGTCCTGGCGACCTGCAACCGGGTCGAGATCTACACCGAGGTCGACCGCTTCCACGGCAGCGTCGAGGCGATCTGCCAGGCGCTGTGCGACCTGTCCGGCGAGGCGACCGACACGGTCGTCCCGCACCTCTACGTCCACTACGACGACGGAGCGGTCTCGCACCTGTTCCACGTGGCCGCCGGGCTCGACTCGATGGTCGTGGGGGAGGGGCAGATCCTGTCCCAGGCGCGCGAGTCGCTGCGGCTGGGCCAGGACCACGGCACGGTCGGCCCGGCGCTCAACGCCGCCTTCCAGCAGGCGCTGCGCGTCGCCAAGCGCACCCACACCGAGACCGACATCGACCACGCGGCTCCGTCGCTGGTCTCGGTCTCGCTGGAGCGTGCCGGCGACTGGCTCGCCGGGCTCGAGGGCCGTCGCGCGGTCGTCGTCGGCGCCGGCGCGATGGCCAGCCTCGCCGTGACCACGCTGCAGCGCTCGGGCGTCCACGACGTCGTCGTGCTCAACCGCACCGAGGACAAGGGCGCGCGCCTGGCCTCGGCGTACTCCGTCCGCTCGGCGCCCATGTCCGCGCTCGCCACGGAGGTGGCCCGCGCCGACCTGGTGCTGTCCTGCACGGGTGCGGTCGGCACCGTCCTGTCCGTCGACCTGCTCCGCGCGGCCTGGTCGCCCAGCGACGACGAGCGTCGCGTGGTCGTCGACCTCGCGCTCCCGCACGACGTCGAGCCGGCCGCCGCCGACCTCCCGGGTGTGCGCCTGGTCGGCCTGCGCCAGCTCGCCGAGGAGCTCGGTGACGAGGACGCCGGCGTCGTCGACGTGCTCGGCGTGCGCCGCATCGTCACCGAGGAGATCCGGGCGTTCCTCGACGCCCGTCGCGTCGCGTCGGTGACGCCGACGGTGGTCGCGCTGCGCTCGATGGCCACCGACGTGGTCGAGGCCGAGCTGACCCGCCTCGAGTCCCGGCTCCCGGCCCTCGAGCCCGCGACCCGCAGCGAGCTCGAGCAGGCCCTGCACCGCGTCGCCCAGAAGCTGCTCCACCAGCCGACCGTGCGGGTCAAGGAGCTGGCCAGCCGCACCGGTGTCGTGTCCTACGCCGAGGCGCTGGCCGAGCTGTTCGCGCTCGACCCCAAGGCGGTCGAGGCCGTGACGTCGGTGGACTCCACCGGCACCGGAGCCGCGACGGTCGACCCGGTCGACCCGCCCCGCGGCCTGCCCGTCCCCCCGCCGCTCGACGAGGGAGGTGCCCCGTGACCACCACCGCGCTGCGCGTGGGCACCCGCGCCTCCCTGCTCGCCCGCACCCAGTCCGGGGCCGTCGCCGACCTCTTGGCCGAGCGGCTCGGCCGCGAGGTGGAGCTGGTCGAGGTGACCACCGCCGGCGACGTCAGCAACGCCCCGCTCGCCTCGTTCGGCGGCGTCGGGGTGTTCGTCGGCGCGCTGCGCCAGGCCCTGCTCGACGACCGCGTCGACGTCGCCGTCCACTCGCTCAAGGACCTCCCGACCGCACCTGCCGAGGGGATCTCGCTGGTCGCCGTACCCCCGCGGGAGGACCCGCGGGACGCGGTCGTCGCCCGCGACGGCCTGACGCTCGGCGAGCTGCCCGTCGGCAGCACCATCGGCACCGGCTCCCCGCGCCGCGCGGCCCAGCTGCACGCGCTCGGCCTCGGCCTCGACGTGCGCGAGATCCGCGGCAACGTCGACACCCGCCTCCGCAAGGTCGCCGACGGCGAGCTCGACGCGGTCGTGCTCGCGCGCGCCGGCCTGGCACGCATCGGGCGCCTGGAGGCGATCACCGAGTCCCTCGACCCGCTCCAGATGCTCCCCGCCCCCGGGCAGGGCGCCCTGGCCGTCGAGTGCCGCACGGCGGACGCCGAGACCTGCGCCGCCGTCGCCGAGGCGCTCGACGACCACTCCACCCGCGCCTCGGTGACCGCCGAGCGCAGCCTGCTGGCCACGCTCGAGGCGGGCTGCAGCGCCCCCGTGGGCGCCCTGGCCGAGGTGGTCGAGGGGGAGGACGGCGAGGAGCTGTGGCTGCGCGCCGTGGTCCTCACCCTCGACGGTGCCCTGACCGTGCGCCAGTCCTCCAGCGGTGCCGTCGGCGCCGCCGAGCGCCTGGGCCGCGAGCTCGCCGAGGCGATGCTCGAGGACGGCGCGGCCGACCTCATGGGCGGCTTGGTCGCCGCGGAGCACGAGCCCTGACCGGGGCCCCACCGTCGCACGTCCGCACACCGGGCTGCAGCCAGCAGCCACCAACAGAAGGCACAGAAGGCACACCGTGAGCAACACCGCCAAGAAGACCCGTGAGACCGCCTCCGTCCTGCCCACCCTCCCGGTGGGGCACGTGGCGTTCGTCGGCACGGGACCCGGCGACCCCGACCTCCTGACCGTCCGCGCCGCGAGCCTCCTCCGGCAGGCCGACGTCGTGGTCGTCGAGACCCCCCGCCAGCGCGAGCTGATCCGCATCGTGCTCGGCGTGCCGTCCCTGACCGTCCCCGCGGTCGACGCCGCCGGCATGGCCACCGACGAGGAGGTCCCCGCGCCGGGCGTGCCCGAGATCGTCGAGGTGGGCTTCGGCCCCGACGGCCACTCGCTGCCCCCGTCGGCCCGCTCCAAGGTCGTCGTACGCCACGCCAAGACCGGTCGCCGCGTCGTCCGCCTCCTCGAGGGCGACCCGTTCGTCTACGCCGCCGGGCCCGAGGAGGCCCAGGGCTGCGCCAAGGCCGGCCTGTCGTTCGAGATCGTGCCGGGCATCTCCGCGGCGCTCGCGGTCCCGACGTACGCCGGCATCCCGCTGACCACGCGCACCACGCAGGAGCTCGCGGTCGTCTCGTGCGCCTCCTCCAAGGTCGACTGGGAGTGGTACGCCGACGACAAGACCCTCGTGCTGCTCCACGCGCTGGAGGGCCTGGACAAGATCGCCACCTGCCTGATCGAGGCGGGCCGTGGTGAGGACACCCCGGTCGCGATCACCTGCACCGGCACCTCGACCGAGCAGACCACGCTCGTCTCCACCCTCGGCGAGGTCGCGGCGGATGCCGAGGCGGCCCGGCTGTGCGAGCCTGCGATCACCGTCGTCGGTGAGGTGGTGGCGATGCGCGAGGCGCTGTCGTGGTTCGAGACCAAGCCCCTGTTCGGCTGGCGCGTGCTCGTGCCGCGCACCAAGGAGCAGGCCGGCACGCTGTCGGAGCGCCTGCGGTCCTACGGCGCGACGCCCGAGGAGGTGCCCACCATCTCGGTGGAGCCGCCGCGCAACCCGCAGCAGATGGACAAGGCGATCCGCGGGCTCGTCGAGGGCCGCTACAAGTGGATCGCGTTCACCTCGGTCAACGCCGTCCGCGCGGTCCGCGAGAAGTTCGACGAGTACGGCCTCGACGCCCGCGCCTTCTCCGGCCTGTCCGTCGCCGCCGTCGGCGACAAGACCGCCCAGGCGCTGGCCGACTGGGGCCTGCGCGCCGACCTCGTCCCGTCCGGCGAGCAGTCCGCCAGCGGCCTGCTCGAGGACTGGCCGGAGTACGACGAGCAGCTCGACATGATCGACCGGGTCTTCCTGCCCCGCGCCGACATCGCCACCGAGACCCTCGCCGCCGGCCTGGTCGAGCTCGGCTGGGAGGTCGACGACGTCACGGCCTACCGCACCGTCCGGGCGGCCCCGCCGCCGGCGCCGGTGCGCGAGGCGATCAAGACCGG
>CAZKZQ010000339.1:0-3827 GCA_964557235.1 uncultured Nocardioidaceae bacterium | reverse complement strand
CGCCCCCGGCCCAACGTCGTGATGATCATGACCGACGACATGCGCGACGACGACCTGCGCTTCATGCCGTGGACCCGCCGGCTGATCGGGGGCCAGGGCGTGAAGTTTCGCAACTCCTTCGCGCCCTATCCGCTGTGCTGCCCGGCGAGGGCGTCGGTGCTCACCGGCCGCTACACCCACAACCACCGGGTGCTCGGCGTGGAGCTGCCGTTCGGCTTCCCGTCGTTCGACGACAGGTCGACGATCGCCACGTGGCTGCACGACGCCGGCTACTCGACCACCTACGTCGGCAAGTACCTCAACGGCTACGGCCGCTGGCCGGCGCCGCGCGCCGAGGGCGGGAACTCGCTGCACTACGTGCCGCCCGGCTGGGACGACTGGCGAGCGTCCTTCGACCAGGGTTTCGCTCCGGGCAGCCCCTACGCGGGTGACACCTACGACTTCTTCGACACCACGCTGAGCCGCAACGGTCAGGGGTTCACGCCCTACGCGGGGCGCTACCAGACGCGGGTGTACGGCGACCTCAGCGAGCGCATCATCCGCCGGCGGGCGGCCTCGGACCAGCCGTTCTTCCTCTACGTCTCCTACGCCGCTCCGCACCACGGCTGGCCCGTCGAGCCGGACGACCCGGGCTCGGTGAGGCGCGACGACGGACATCTGACGACCTTCTGGACGACCGCGCGGCCGGACTCGGTCAAGGGCCGCTTCGACGACGTGGTGCGCCAGGCGCCCGGTGCCTCCTGGCGGGACCGGCGGTTCGGCGACAAGCCGGGCTACCTCCGCAAGCCCCCGCTCAACCGCGCCGAGCGGGACGCCCTGCTCGAGGTGACCCGGCAGCGGGCCGAGGCGCTCTGGGTCGTCGACCGCCAGGTCCGGCGCACCATCCGGGCCCTGCGCGACAGCGGCGAGCTGGACGACACCCTGGTCCTCTTCACCTCCGACAACGGCTACTTCCTCGGCGAGCAGCGCATGCGCCAGGGCAAGATCTGGCCGCACGAGCCGTCGCTGCGCGTGCCGCTGCTGGTGCGCGGCCCGGGCATCCCGGCTGGACAGGTCAGGGACGACCCGTTCACCTCGATCGACTTCGCGCCGACGATCGCCCGGGCCGCGGGCGTGCGTCCCGGGTCCGGGGTCGACGGGATGTCGCTCCTCGACGTCGCCCGCCACGGCGACCGGGGGTGGCGGCGCGGCATCCTGACCGAGACCGGTCCGCAGCACCCGGAGATGATCCGAACGACCGACTGGGACGGCCTGCCGCTGACGACCTACGCCGACCGCGACCTCCGCTTCGCGATCGGGATCCGCACCTCGCGCTACCTCTACGTCGACCTCGCCTCCGGCGCCCACGAGCTGTACGACGTCGTCGCCGACCCCCGCGAGTACGTCAACCTCGCCCGCGATCCGGCCTACGCCGGGCGGATGAGGCTCTTCGCCCGGGAGCTGGCACGACTGCGCGACTGCGCGGGCGCCGCGTGCCGCGCTCCTCTGCCGCGCAGGCTCTCGCGACCCCTCGGCCCGTCCGCCGTCGGGGACTGAGCTCACGCGGCCGCTGCGCCGCTGCGCGCCCGGTCACGGGGCAGGTGGCAGGGTGACCGCATGAGGGTCGCCCTGATGGTCACCTGCATCAACGACGCGGTGAAGCCCGGCGTCGGACAGGCGACGGTCCGACTGCTGCGGCGGCTCGGCGTCGACGTCGAGTTCCCCGAGGCTCAGACCTGCTGCGGGCAGCCGTTCGTCAACACCGGCTACGTCGACGAGGCGGTGCCGGTCGTGCGCGGGTTCGCCGAGACCTTCGCGGAGTACGACGCGGTGGTCGCGCCGTCGGGGTCGTGCGCCGGGTGCGCGCGGCACCAGCACTCGATCGTCGCCCGGCGCTCGGGCGACCCGGCGCTGGTGGAGGCGGTCGAGCGCACCTCGCCGCGGGTCCACGAGCTGAGCGAGTTCCTCGTCGACGTGCTGGGCGTGGAGGACGTGGGGGCGTCGTTCCCGCACCGGGTGACCTACCACCCGACCTGCCACTCGCTGCGCATGCTCGGCGTGGGGGACCGGCCGCTGCGGCTGCTGCGCGCGGTCCGCGGGATCGACCTCGTCGAGCTCCCGGGCGCCGACCAGTGCTGCGGCTTCGGCGGCACCTTCGCGATGAAGAACGCCGACACGTCGGTCGCGATGGGCTCCGACAAGGCCCGCCACGTCCGCGGGACGGGCGCCGAGGTGCTCGTCGCCGGCGACTCCTCGTGCCTGCTGCACGTGGGCGGGCTGCTGTCGCGCGAACGTTCCGGCGTGCGCGTCATGCACCTCGCCGAGGTGCTCGCGTCGGAGGAGGCCCACGGTGGTTGAGCCCAGTCGACACCGCACCTTCCTGGGCATGCCGCCCTTCCCCGAGGCTGCGCGGATCGCGCTGGCCGACACCCAGCTGCGCACCAACCTCGGGCACGCCACGTCGACGATCCGCGCCAAGCGCGCGGCCGTCGTCGACGAGGTCGCGGAGTGGGAGGAGCTGCGCACCGCCGGCGCCGCGATCAAGGACAGCGTCCTGATCGACCTCGACGTCCACCTGCTGCGGCTGGAGGAGTCGCTCACCGCCGCCGGTGCGACCGTGCACTGGGCGCAGGATGCCGAGGAGGCGTGCCGCATCGTCGCCGCGGTGGCGAAGGCCCACGGTGCCGACGAGGTGGTCAAGGTCAAGTCGATGGTCACCCAGGAGATCGGCCTCAACGAGGCCCTGGCTGCCGAGGGGATCGACGCCTGGGAGACCGACCTCGCCGAGCTCATCGTGCAGCTCGGCGACGACCTGCCGAGCCACATCCTCGTGCCCGCGATCCACCGCAACCGCTCGGAGATCCGCGACATCTTCGCCCGCCGCATGGGCGAGGTCGGCCGACCCGCGCCCGAGGACCTCGACGACGACCCCGGCCACCTGGCCGAGGCGGCGCGGGTGCACCTGCGCGAGAAGTTCCTGCGCGCCAAGGTCGCGGTGTCGGGGGCCAACTTCGCGGTCGCCGACACGGGCACGCTCGTCGTGGTCGAGTCCGAGGGCAACGGCCGCATGTGCCTGACGCTGCCCGAGGTGCTCGTCTCCGTCGTCGGCATCGAGAAGGTCGTCCCGACGTGGGCCGACCTCGACGTCTTCCTCCAGCTGCTGCCGCGGTCCTCGACCGGCGAGCGGATGAACCCCTACACCTCGATGTGGACCGGCGTGACCCCCGGCGACGGCCCGCAGGAGGTGCACGTCGTCCTCCTCGACAACGGCCGCACCCGCGCGCTCGCCGACGAGGTCGGACGCCAGGCGCTGCGGTGCATCCGGTGCTCGGCGTGCCTCAACGTGTGCCCGGTCTACGAGCGCACCGGCGGCCACGCCTACGGCTCGGTCTATCCCGGCCCGATCGGCGCGATCCTCAACCCGCTGCTGCGCGGCGTCGGCACCGACGACCAGGTCGACTCGCTGCCCTACGCCTCCAGCCTGTGCGGTGCCTGCTACGACGTGTGCCCGGTCAAGATCGACATCCCCTCGGTGCTGGTCGAGCTGCGCGCCCAGGTGGTCGACGCCCACCGCGGGGGAGTGCCCAAGCCCGAGGCGCTCGCGATGAAGGCCGCCGCCGCGACCTTCGGCTCCTCGCGCCGGCTGCGTGCTGCCGAGCGGCTCACCCGTCCCGGTCTCGCCGTCGCCCGTCGCGTCGGTGCCCGCAGGTGGACCAGCGCCCGCGACCTGCCGGAGGCCCCGCTCGAGTCGTTCCGTGCCTGGTGGAAGCGCACCGGGGGTGGCCGATGAACTCCCGGGACCACGTCCTCGCCCGCGTCCGAGCCGCGCTCGACAAGCCGCTGGTCGA
>CAZKZQ010000338.1:0-3848 GCA_964557235.1 uncultured Nocardioidaceae bacterium | reverse complement strand
CCGCCGCCCATGAGCAGCATCATGTTGCCCCAGCCGTGGTCGAGGCCGCCGTTGCCGTTGGGGGCGACGCGGCGCCCGAACTCGCTGATCGTCAGCAGCGTCACCTTCGAGCGCATCGTGCCGAGGTCCTTCATGAAGGCGCTGACCGACGAGGCGAGCGCCCCGAGCATCGTCTGCATCCGGCCCCAGTCGAGGTTGCCGTAGCCGTCGTGCATGTCCCACGAGCCGAAGTCGACCGAGACCACCTCGGTGCCGACGTCGGCCTTGATCAGGGCGGCGGTGTCCTTGAGGGCGGCGGACAGGTCGGTGGCCGGCCAGTCGGTCGGATAGGCCACGGACGGCGTGTACCTCCCGATGCCGGACAGCGTCTGCACGGCCTCGAGGGCGGAGCGGGTGGCGTTGCCGAGCGGGCCGTTCTGCGCGCCCCACATCGTGGTCAGCTGCGTACGACGACGCGCGGCATAGCCGTCGTCCGCACCGACCAGGCCGACGTCGGACAACCCGTTGGTCGCCAGCGACGGGGCCGGCCCCTCGATCATCGTGGGCGGCATCGAGTCGCCCATGTGGACGGCCTCGACCGCGGAGACGTCGGCGTCGAGGCCGATCATCCGGTTGACCCAGCCGCGGCGGACCGACGAGGTCGGGTCGGCGTCCTCGACGAGCTCCATCGCGGCGAAGTGCGAGCGGTTGGGCGCCTCCATGCCCACGGCCTGGACGGCGGCGAGCTGGCCGGCGTCCCACAGCCACTGCAGCGGCGCGAGCTCGGGGTGCAGGCCGAACTTCTCGTCCTTGTTGAGCAGCGGCAGCGTCGGGACGGCGAGCCCCTTGCGGGTCGTGGCGTACGCCGGGTCGCCGTGAGGCACGACGACCCCGAGTCCGTCGACGCCGCCGCGCAGGCTGAGGACGACGAGCACGTTGCCCCCCGTCGTCGCGGCGTACGACGCCTGCCGGACCGCGTCGCCGAACACCGAGGTGACGACGCCGGTGGCCCCGGCGGCGGCCATGCCCCCGAGGAAGCGGCGGCGCGAGACCGCGGCGGCGCGGAGGTAGTCGGTGCAGCAGTCAGGTGTGGTCACAGCGATCACCGGGTCATGTGGGCGGGCGAGTCGAGCAGGACGCCCATCAGGCGGGGCATGAGCCAGCGGATCACCGCGTGGTCCTTGGTGATGGTCTCGGCGACGCCGACCCCGGTCCCCTCGACGCAGGCCTGGAGCAGGCGGCTGGTCGAGCGGCGGCCGAGGACGACGCGGCTGAGGTGGTCGACGAAGTAGTCGAAGCGGATCGAGGCCTGCGGCAGATAGGCGATCGGCTTGCGGTGGGTGACCTGCGCGGTCGGCCACCAGCCCCCGGCGACGCTCCAGTGCATGTCGAAGGAGTTGAGCATCCGGCTAGGGGAGGCCCAGTCGATCGCGCGCTCGGGGGGACCGGCGGGCGTCGGCCACTGCGCGACGAGGGTGGAGGCGAGCTGCCACGACAGCACGTGCGCTCCGGAGTCGAGGTCGACCGGGGCGTTCACCGCGACGCCCAGCACGCGATAGGTGTGCACGAGGTCGTCGACGGGCGTGCGCACCTTCTTGCCGGCACTGGCCCAGAACTCGTCGCTGCGGACGAGCGCGCGGAGGACGGCGGAGATGTCGGTGCCGCTCGACCTGTAGACCGCGGCGAGGCTGTCGACCAGCGCGTCGGAGGGGGTGTCGGAGACGAAGCGGGTCGCCAGCTTGCGGCAGATCCGCTTCGCGGTGCTGGGGTGGCGGGCGAGGTGCTTGAGGAACTCGACGCTCATCGCGGAGCCGTCGGCGTCGGCGTTGGCCCGGTTGAAGCCGAGCACGGAGACGGGGCCGGTGGTGTGGCGCGACGGCGAGTAGAAGTACTCCCACGTCTCGTCGACGACGGTGTGGCCCGACAGGATCTTGGCCGCGTCCTTGACCATCGCCTCGGTGTAGCCGCCGTCGCGGCCGACCGTGTGCAGCTCGAGCAGCTCGCGCCCGTGGTTCTCGTTGGGGTTGTTGCGCACCGACCGGAAGTTGTCGAGGAACAGCAGCATCGCGGGGTGCGTGGTGCACGCGACGAGCAGGTCCTCGAACTTGCCGAGTGCGTGCTTGCGGATCACCGCGTCGTACGCCGCCCGCTGGGTGAAGCCGGGGAAGTGCCCGGCGTTGACGTGGAGGTGGTCGCCCCAGAACAGGACCATGCTCTCCAGCACCGTGCGCCGCGAGTAGATCCGGCGCAGCAGCGAGTAGTTGGAGAGGTCGCGGGCGTACTCCCAGCCCTGGCGGCCGCCGTTCTCGTTGGTCTCCCACTTCTCGGCGGCGGTGGTGGTGAGCAGCTCGGGGAACCAGCCGGGCAGCGACTGGGCGCGCGCGGTGTCGGTGATGCCGGCGGGCTTGAGCTGGCGCTCGAACCACGCGGCGGGCGAGCCCGCGGCCCGCAGGTCCTTGAGCAGGTTCGGGGTGAACCCGCAGCCCATCCGGTTGAGCATGTGGAGCTCGCGCGCGGTCGGCACGGTGGTCTTGGTGTAGGCGACCGCGGCGTACGTCGCGCGCGCGGTGGTGCGCCCGGTGACGACGCGGGCGGCAAGGGTGGGGGAAGCCAACGAGAACCCTCCCAAGTTCGGCTCGGCCGGCCCGCGCACCTCCCGAGGCGGACCAACGTCCCTAGTGTGCGGGACGGAAGCGCCGACGTTCTGCCGAATGTCCGGATTCGCCGCAAACGGGATGGGTGGTCCGAGCCCGCTCCCTACGGTTGGCGAGTCGGGCAGGGAGCGCGGCGACCGGGAGTGGGAGACAGTCGTGGGACGCACGTGGGAGCAGCTGGCGCGGAGGGCGCGGCGCACGGTCGTGGCCGCCGTGCTCGGTGCCGGCCTGGTGGCCGGGGTGTCCGGCGTGGCCGGTGCTGCCACCGTGAGCCACCGCGCGGTCGCCGACGTCGCCCTCGACGTCGCTCCCCTCGGCAGGCTCGCCGCTCTCCGGACCTGCGCGACCAGCACCTTCGCCGCGGACCCCGACAGCGTCCGCGTGCTCTACGGCCAGCGGCAGCTGCGCGGCGCGGACGCCACCTCCCCCGTCTTCGTCCTCCGCAACGGCGACGGCCAGGTCCTGCTGTGCGACATGTTCGGCCGCGACCGGCCGGCGACGCTGCCGCTGCCGACCACCACCGCCGAGCGCCCCGCGGTCTTCCTCACCGCCGGTCAGCGCCGCTGGTCCTGCGACGGCACCACGCTCCGGTCGTTCCGGATGACCACCTGGCTCAAGGTGCAGGACCCGGTCCGGACCGCGCGCGTGCGCTACACGGTCGACGGCGTGCCCGGCCCGTGGTTCACCGCCGCCCGCCAGGGCAGGTTCGTCCACCTGCAGAGCCGGCTCGGCGGCGCGCTGCCGACCGACGTGCTCACCGCAGAGCTCCAGCTCCTCGACGTGGCCGGCGACCCCGTCCCCGTCCGCGGCATCCCCTCCGGCGCCCGACCGCTCGAGGGCTGCGGCACCAGCGTCGTGATCGGCTGACCCCAGAACCACTCCCAGTGGAGCCCCTGCGGCCGCCTTCGGTTTGCCGAGGCGGCCGCAGGGGTATTTTTCCTCGCCGCCGGACGACCGGGGGCCCCGCACGCCCACCGCGTGCGACACACAGATTGGAGACCCCCCATGGGTATCGGAGTCGGAATCTTCCTCGCCGTGGTCGGCCTCGTCCTGATGTTCGCCGTCGACGTCGACATCCCTGGCATCGAGGACAACACCCTCGGCCTGATCCTCCTCCTGGCCGGCATCGCCGGCATCGTGATCGGCCTCATCGCCACCCGCAACGCGGGTCGCACCAAGACCGTCGAGGAGCGCCACGTCTCGTGACCTCCTGAG
>CAZKZQ010000337.1:0-3852 GCA_964557235.1 uncultured Nocardioidaceae bacterium | reverse complement strand
GCTGCGGCTCGTCGCTGAAGCAGGCCAGGCACAGCACGGGCGCGGCCCGCGGGTGCCGGCGCGCATAGGCCAGGACGCGGTGGTTGCCCTGGCGCACGACCCACGTCGCCGCGTCGGAGCGCAGCGACTCGGTGCTGCGGCGGGCCTCGGCCAGCGCGAGGAGCGCCCCGAACACCCGACCCTCGACCGTGGACGGGTCGTGGCGACGCGCTGCGGCGTCCCAGTCCATGCGCGGCCGGTGCAGCCACCGGTTGTCGTCGGCGTGGGCCGGGTCCTCGGCCCAGGCGGGATCGTTGAGCATCGCGATCTCGTCGCCCATGTAGACCAGCGGGATCCCGCCGTGGGAGTAGGCAACGGAGTAGAGCAGCTCGATGCGCAGCAGCGCCGCCGTGACCTGCTGGGCGTCACCGGTGGCCAACGCGGTCTCGAGCCCGGCGAGCGACGCCGTCATGCCCGAGGTGCGACGGCTGCCGGAGACCGGGTCGACCTGGAAGTCGAGCCCCCGGGCGAACGTGCCGGCGTGGTCGCCGGCGTAGTAGGCGGAGAGGAAGCGGCGGTGGCTCTCCGGGTCGAGCCCCACGGCCCGGGCGTCGGAGTCGCCGACCGCCCAGCCGATGTCGTCGTGGCAGCGGACGTAGCTGATCCACCCGGTGCCCGGCGGGATGGGTGCCCGGCGGCCGAGCGACTGCTGGGCGAGGCTCACGTCGCGCGTGGCCAGGGCCGACCACAGCATCACCATGAGCTGGTTGTCGTAGGCCAGCTGGCACTCGGGCCGCACCCGGTCGTGCGCCCCGAGGTAGGGCAGCAGCTGGTCGGGCCCGACGATCGCCTCGGCCTTGAGCACGAGACCGGGCATCGCCAGCCGGGTCAGGGCGCGGAGGGCCTGGAGGATCGCGTGGGCCTCCGGCTGGTTCTGGCAGTCGGTGCCCATCCGCTTGCCGAGGAAGGGCGCGGCGTCCAGGCGCACGACGTCGATCCCACGGTTGCCCAGGCGCAGCAGCACCCCGAGCATCGCGACGAACACCTCGGGGTTGGACCAGTCGAGGTCCCACTGGAACTCGTGGAAGGTCGTCCACACCCACTCCCCGGTCTCCTCCACCAGGGTGAAGCTGCCCGGTGCCATGTCGGGGAAGACCTCGGGCAGCGTGCGCTCGTAGGCGTCGGGCAGCGTGCGGTCCGGGAAGAAGAAGTAGAAGTCGCGATACGCCTCGTCGCCGGCGAGGGCCGCCTGCGCCCACGCGTGCTCGCGGGCGGTGTGGTTGAGCACGAGGTCGACGCACAGGGCGATGCCGCGCTCGTGGACCGCACCGGCGAGCTCCTCCAGGTCGGCCATCGTGCCGAGCCGCGGGTCGACGCTGTCGTAGTCCGCGACGGCGTAGCCGCCGTCGTTCTCGCCCTCCCGCGGCTCGAGCAGCGGCATCAGGTGGAGGTAGCCCACGCCGAGCTCGGCGAGGTGGTCGAGGTGCTTGCCCACTCCCGCCAGGTCGCCGGCGAGGCGGTCGGCGTAGGCGACGTAGCCCACCCGGCCGTCGAGGAACCAGGTCGGGTCGACCTCGCGCACGCGGTCGAGGACCCGGAGCGGCTCGGCCCGGGCGCTCGCGGCGTCGAGGGCCGCCTCCAGCAGGCGCGTCCGCAGCGCCTGCTGGTCCGCCGCCGGGTAGACGAGCGCGAGCGCCTCGTCGAGGTCGGGGAGCACCAGCTCGGCGCGCGCCGCGAACGCCGCACCCTCGAGGGTGCCGAGCCGCTCGGTGGCGATCCCGGCCACGCCGGACAGGTCCGGCGCCGAGGACGTCCGGCTCATGCTTCCTCCTCGTCGACGCGGTGCGCCCCCCGTCCGGGGAGCACCTCGAACACCTCCGGCGGCGTGTGGTCGCGCTCCGCGAAGGCCCGGCGTACGGCGTCCTCGGCCGCCGCGCGGGCCTCCCGGGGGACCAGGCCGATGACGCTGCCGCCGAACCCACCGCCGGTCATGCGGGCGCCGAGGGCACCTCCCTGCTCCAGCGCCGCGGCCGCCAGGTCGAGCTGCGGCACGGTGACCTGGTAGTCGTCGCGCAACGAGGCGTGCGAGGCGCTCAGCAGCTCGCCGATCGTGGCGGCTCCCCCGTCGCGCAGGCGGGCCACGGTCTGCGTGACCCGGTCGTTCTCGGTCACCACGTGACGCACGCAGGCACGCAGCCCCGGGCCGTCCCCCGCTCCCTCGGGCAGGTCGGCGAGAGCGGCCTCCAGGTCGGCGACGCCGATCGCGCGCAGTGACGACAGCCCCAGCAGGCGAACGGCCTCGGCGCAGGCGCGCCGGCGGGCGGCGTACTCCCCGTCGGCGTGGGTGTGCGAGGTCCGGGTGTCCACCACGAGCACCGTCAGGCCCTCGACCGCCGGGTCGAAGGGCACCTGCTCGGTGGTCGGCGCGTCGACGTCGGCGAAGTCGCAGAGCAGGGCGTGGCCGGCCTCGCAACGCAGGGACGCGAGCTGGTCGAGGCCCCCGGTGGGGGCGCCGACGACGTCGTTCTCGGCGGCGCGGCTGACCGCGAGGAGCTCGTCGGCCGACAGGTCGAGGCCGAGCAGGTCGTCCAGGGCCGTGGTCACCGAGCAGACGACGGCCGCCGACGAGGAGAGACCGGAACCGAGCGGGACGTCGGAGTCGACCGAGATCTCGAGCCCACCGACGGTGGTCCCGCGCTCGCGGAGCACGAGCGCGGGGCCGAGGACGTAGCGGACCCACCCCGGCAGGTCGTCACCGAGCGTTCCTCCGTCGACCTCGACGGGACCCTCGGAGGCCTGGGCGGAGCGCGCGACCAGGCCCGGCTCCCGCCGACGGCGTACGACGGCGGTGCAGGACTGGGCGACGGCGAACGGGAGCGCGAGTCCTCCGGCGTAGTCGGTGTGCTCGCCGATCAGGTTGACCCGACCCGGAGCCGTCCACCGGGAGACGGTGGACGGCCCGGGCACGCCCCGCTCAGTCGCTGAGCCGGGCACCGCTCTCGGTGTCGAACACGTGCACGTGCTTGGGGTCCGTGGTGACGTAGAGCGTGTCGCCACGGGTGGGGTGCACCCGGCCGCTGGCGCGGACGATGATGTGGCCCGGGGTGCCCTCGACGTCGCAGTTGCCGTAGACGAACGAGTCGGCGCCGAGCTCCTCGACGACCGTCACCTGGACCGGCAGGCCACCCTCCTCGGCCGACACGATCCGCCAGTTCTCCGGGCGCACGCCGACGGTGACCTTGCCGTTCATCTTCTTCTCGGCGCTGGGGTCGACCGGCACGTGGTACTTGCCGAGGCGGACCTCGCCGTTGTCGGCGACGCCGTCGAGCAGGTTCATCTGCGGGGAGCCGATGAACCCGGCCACGAACAGGTTGGCCGGCTTGTCGTAGAGGTTGAGCGGGGTGTCGACCTGCTGCAGGACGCCCAGCTTCATCACCGCGACGCGGTCGCCCATGGTCATCGCCTCGACCTGGTCGTGGGTGACGTAGACCGTCGTGACGCCGAGGTCGGACTGGAGCTTGGCGATGTCGGTGCGGGTCTGCACGCGCATCTTGGCGTCGAGGTTGGACAGCGGCTCGTCCATGCAGAACACCTGGGGCTCGCGCACGATCGCGCGACCCATGGCGACGCGCTGGCGCTGACCGCCGGACAGCGCCTTGGGCTTGCGGTCGAGGAACTCCTCGAGGCCGAGGATGCGGGCCGCGTCGGCGACCCGGCGGTCCTGCTCCTTCTTGTCGATCTTGGCGAGCTTGAGCGCGAACGCCATGTTCTCGCGCACGCTCATGTGGGGGTAGAGCGCGTAGTTCTGGAACACCATCGCGATGTCGCGGTCCTTCGGCGGCATCGTCGTGACGTCCTTGTCGCCGATGAAGA
>CAZKZQ010000336.1:0-3890 GCA_964557235.1 uncultured Nocardioidaceae bacterium | reverse complement strand
TGACGGCTCGCGGGCCGGCGTACGGCAAGGCGCGCGTGGTCGTGGACGGCAAGGCCCGTCGGGTGAACCTCTACTCGGCGAAGCGTCACTGGCGCGTGCCGATCGTCTTCACCGGGCTCGGAAAGGGGACCCACACGATCAGCGTTCGTCCGCTCGGGATCAAGGACGCTCGGTCGCGCGGCAAGTCGGTCGCGGTCGACGCGTTCGTCGTGCGTCCGTGACGCTCAGTCGGCGGTCGTCAGGATCTCGGCGCCCTCGGGCGTGACGAGGAGCGTGTGCTCGAACTGCGCGCTCGCGCGCTTGTCCTTGGTGGTCACGGTCCAGCCGTCCGGCCACATGTCCCACTCGGCCGTGCCGAGGCAGAGCATCGGCTCGATCGTGAAGGTCATGCCGACCTCGATCACGTCGTCGTAGTGCGGGTCGTCGTAGTGGGGGACGACCAGCCCGGAGTGGAACGCCGTCCCGATGCCGTGGCCGGTGAACTCACGGACGACGCCGTAGCCGAAGCGGGCGGCGTACGCCTCGATCACGCGGCCGATCACGTTGACTTGGCGCCCGGGCTTGACCGCCGTGATCGCACGCCGCAGCGCCTCCTCGGTGCGTTCGACGAGCTGGCGGGTCTCGAGCGGCACACCGGGCGTCAGGAAGGTCGCGTTGGTGTCGCCGTGGACGCCGTCGAGGTAGGCCGTGATGTCGACGTTGACGATGTCGCCGTCCTGGATCGGGCGGGCGTCGGGGATCCCGTGGCAGATCACCTCGTTGACGCTGGTGCACAGCGACTTGGGGAAGCCGCGGTAGCCCAGCGTCGAGGGATAGGCGCCGTGGTCGCACAGGAACTCGTGCCCGACGCGGTCGAGCTCGTCGGTGGTCACGCCGGGCGCGACGTGGCGGCCGACCTCCTGCAGCGCCTGGGCCGCGAGGCGGCCGGCGGCGCGCATGCGCTCGATCGTGTCGGCGTCCTTCACCTCGCTGCCGGTGTACGCCGCGGGGGCGAGCTTGTCGACGTACTCCGGCCGGACGATGTGCGGCGGCACGGGCCGGCGGGGCGAGATGGTGGCGGGCGAGATCGGGGCGGTGAGCATCGTGGGCGAGTGTAGGTCGCGGCTCAGGGGGCGGGGCAGAGGTCCTCGTCGGTGATGCTGGTGCCGCACGCGGCGAAGGTGTAGTCGACGTGCGTGCGGTGCTCGCGACCCCCGGCGCGGTAGGAGATCTCGATGCCGTCGACGCGCCCCCCGGCCCTCCCGACCTCGAAGGTGGTCAGCAGCTCGACGAAGGGTTGGTCCGCGTCGGTCGAGCACCCGACCTGCACGGGCGCCCCGGCGACGGCGGTGACGGGTCCGGCGAGGTGGTGCGGCGCGTCGAGGAAGCGTCGTGGCGTGCCGAGGCGGAAGAGGACCGGCCCCCAGTCGCCCCCGCCGGTGCGGCCGTCCTCACCGGGGTCGGTGTGGACGGCCGGGGTGACGCTGCCGCCGTCGGGGAGCGAGTCCGTCGGTGAGTAGGACACGCCGGTGAGCGTGACGGGGGAGGACGGGTCCTCGACGCAGAGGAGCAGGGAGCCGAACGTCCCCTGCCACCGCGACGGGTCGGAGCTGGGGGGATGGAGACTCCGGGAACCGTGGTCGGTGAGGACCCGCAGGGGACCCTCGTCGGTCGTGCTCCGCTCCGACCGCGAGCACGCCGCCAGGGACGGTGTCGCCAGCAGGGCGAGCACGGCGAGCCCGGCCAGGGACGTGCGTCCACTCGGTCGTGCGGCCCGTGCCCTGGCGAGTCGGATCATCGGCACCCCCGTGCGTCGGTGACGAGGAACCCTACCGAGGTGGCACCGTGTGAGGAGTCCGGCGACGGGGCAGATCTCTAGGATCCCGGGGACGGCCGGGGGAGCGAGCACGAGGAGACGAGCGATGTCGGACGAGCAGGAGTACTGGTTCTGCCTCAAGCACAAGACGGTCGAGCCGCGGGAGGGCTGCCGCAACCAGGACCGGCTGGGGCCCTACGCCAGCCAGGCCGAGGCGTCCAAGGCCCTCGACAAGGTCGAGGAGCGCAACGAGGACTGGGACCACGACCCCAAGTGGACCGGTGACAACGCTCCTGAGTGAGCCGCGCCCCGAGGACAGGGCATGATCTGGGCATGAGCGAGACCAGCGACCAGCCCGACCGCACCCGCGAGGTGCCGGAGGCACCGCCCCTCGACAAGTCCATGGTCGACCGGTGGACGGCGGCGCGACCGACCGCGCGCCCTCAGCGGGCGTCGTTCGTCGGCATGGCCGGCATGGCGATGGTGCTGTTCCTGATCCTGGCGTCCGGCACCGTCGTGCCGATCTGGGCGATCGCGCTGCTGACCCTGGTGTGGGTGGCCGCGCTCGTGCAGTGCGCGCGCTGGTTCATGACCTATCCGTCGCGCGTCGTCGCGGCGCCGATGCTCATGGTCGTGCTGTGGCTCGCCGTCGTCTACGGCGGGGCGGTCTGGCTCGACTGGGGCTGATCGGCCGTCAGAAGGTGTGCTCGGGCCCCGGGAAGTCGCCCGAGGCGACCTCGGCGGCGTAGGTCCGGGCGGCCTCCAGCATCACGCCGTGCAGGTCGGCGTACTGCTTGACGAAGCGCGGCATCCGGCCGGTCCGCAGGCCCATCATGTCCTGCCAGACGAGCACCTGGCCGTCGCAGCGGTTGCCGGCGCCGATGCCGATCGTGGGGATCTCGAGCTTGGCGGTGACCTCGGCGGCGACATCGCCCGGCACCATCTCCATGACGACCGCGAACGCACCGGCGTCCTGCATCGACAGGGCGTCGTTGAGCACCTTGTCGGCCGCGTCGCCGCGGCCCTGCACGCGGTAGCCACCGAGGGTGTGCTCGGACTGCGGGGTGAAGCCGATGTGGGCCATCACCGGGATGCCGCCCTCGACCAGCTTGGCCACCTGGGGCGCCATCTCCGCGCCGCCCTCGAGCTTCACGCAGTGGGCGTTGGCCTCCTTCATGAAGCGGACCGCGGTGAGGTAGGCCTGCTCCGGCGACGCCTGGTAGGAGCCGAACGGCAGGTCGGCGACGACGAGCGCGTAGCGCACCGACCGGGTGACCGCACGCACGAGCGGGATCAGCTCGTCGACGGTCACCGGCAGGGAGGTCTCGTTGCCGTAGACGTTGTTGGACGCCGAGTCGCCCACCAGGAGCACCGGGATGCCGGCCTCGTCGAAGGTCGCCGCGGTGTACATGTCGTAGGACGTCAGCATCGAGAAGCGCTCCCCGCGCTGCTTCATCTCGCGCAGGTGCTGGGTGCGGACCTTGCGGCGCTGTGCGGTGCCCTCGCCGGTGGTGCCCGGGACGCCGCCGTACGGTGCAGGCTGCTCACTCATGTGCCGACGATAGACCTGTGTGACCGGACCGGCAGTGTGACGGCCGACACGAGGGGAAGGGTGATGACATGAACGGACTCATCAAGCTCAGCGCCCTCGCTCTCGCCGGCTCCGGGGTCTATGCCCTGACCCAGCCGGAGAAGGCCGCCAAGACCTCGAACCTCACCGCCACCACCTCCGAGGATCGTCAGGACCTGCGCGCCCTTCACGGTGCCGCGCCCCTGGTGATGGCCGGGCTGCTGGTCCTGCGCCCGCGCAGCGCGGGCACCGTCGCGGTGATCCTGGGCGGGGCGGCGGCGGGACGCGCCGCGAGCCTGGCGATGGACGGCGAGGAGCCGTCGACCCCCGCCAAGGTGGCCATCGGCATCGAGGCCGGGATCGCCGCCGCGATCCTGCTCGGCCGCACGCAGATCGCGGCTGTCGACACCGCCTCCGCGATCTCCGACAAGGCGAGCGGCGCGGCCTCCGCGGTGCAGTCGGCGGTCAGCCGCTGAGTGGTCTCGACTGATCGCTCGCTTCGCTCGCTGCTCGACCACCGTCAGG
>CAZKZQ010000335.1:0-3891 GCA_964557235.1 uncultured Nocardioidaceae bacterium | reverse complement strand
AGCCGCGGCCCGACCGCGGCCCCCTGCTCCGGCGTACGGCGGAGGCGTGCGTGCTCGCGCTCCTCGTCGCGACCGCAGCGGCGCACGCCTTCGACCTCGGCGACCGCCTCGGCACCGCCGCCCCCGACCCGGGCGTGGAGCCGCAGGCCGTCGCCCCGCCGCCGGGGCTCGAGCTGCCCGAGGCGCCCGTGGCGCGTCCGGTGGCGGCCGCGCTGGACGGCGGCGGGCTCGACCGCGTGGCCGTCGGGCGTGCGGTCTCGCGGCTCGCGGCGGACAAGCGACTCGGCAGGCGGGTGTCGGTCGTCGTGGCCGGCACCGACGGCAAGCCCGCCTATCGCTCCGGACCGGCGCTGATGATGCCCGCCTCCACGCTCAAGATGCTCACCTCGCTGGCCGCGCTGGAGGCGGTCGGCCCGCAGCACCGGTTCGCCACGACGGTCGTGCGCAGCGGCCGCACGCTCACGCTCGTCGGCGGCGGCGACCCGCTGCTCGAGCGGAGGCCGGTCGAGGGGCTCTACCCCGCGCGCGCCGACCTGCGCACGCTGGCGCAGCTGACCGCCAAGGCGCTGCGCACGAACGCGCCGGCGGGCCGGCTGCGGCTGACCTACGACACCTCGCTGTTCACCGGGCCCGCGGTCAGCCCGACGTGGGAGAGCGACTACGTCCCGACCGACGTGGTGAGCCCGATCGTGCCGCTGTGGGTCGACGAGGGGCGCGACGAGCGCGGCTTCGGCTTCCGCGTCCCCGACCCGGCGGCGGAGGCCGGCCGCGTGTTCGCCGACGAGCTGCGCCGGGCAGGGCTGCGCGTGGCGGACGCCCGGCCGGGGGCGGCCCCGGAGGGTGCGAGGCGGGTGGCCCAGGTCCGCGGTGCCCCGCTGGTCGAGGTCGTCCAGCACGTGCTCGAGGCGAGCGACAACGAGGGTGCCGAGGTGCTGCTGCGCCACGTGGCGATCGCGCAGGGCCGGGCGGCGTCGTTCGACGGCGGCGCCGCGGCCGTCCGCGAGGTCCTCCGGGACCTGGGCGTGCGGCTCGCCGGCCTGACGATGTACGACGGGTCGGGGCTGTCGCGCCAGGACCGGATCGACCCGGCCACGCTGCTCGACGTGCTCGCGCACTCGCTGGCGCCCGGGCGGCCGGAGCTGGCCGGAGTGGCATCCGGGTTGCCGGTGGCGGGCTTCAGCGGCTCGCTCACCGACCGGTTCGCCGTCCGCGCGGACGCGGGGCTCGGCCGCGTCCGTGCCAAGACCGGCACGTTGACGGGGGTGCACGGGCTCTCCGGGGTCGCGGTCGGGCGCGACGGGTCGGTGATGCTCTTCGCGGCGCTGACCGACCGGGTCAAGGAGCCCGACGTGCTCCACACCCGCGACCAGCTCGACCGGATCGCGGCGGCCCTCGCCGCCTGTCGCTGCGGCGCCTGAGGGCGGCCTCCCCGCACGGGACGTACGCTCGGCACGTGAGCGAGCGAAGCGGGCGGATGGTCGACTGGAACCTCGCGGTCAACGCCGCGACCAAGCTGGCCGGTCCCGGCCCCCAGGTGTCCCGGGCCGAGGGCGACGAGGTGGTCGCCGAGCTGCGGGCCGCCGCCCACCGCTCGACCCCTCTGGTCCGCGACTACACCGGCCTGGTCGCGCAGGAGACCGACGCCCCCGTGCTCGTGGTCGACCGGCGGGGCTGGGTGCAGGCCAACGCCGACGGCTTCGAGCGGCTGCTGACCCCGATCGTCGACCGGCTGCTGGAGAAGCGCGGCAAGGTGCCCGGCGAGGGCATCGCCGACGCGATCGGCAGCCGCATCACGGGTCTCGAGGTCGGCGGGCTGCTCGGCTTCCTCGCCTCCAAGGTGCTCGGTCAGTTCGACCCCTTCCACGGCGAGCCCGGCTCGACCGAGGTCGGCCGGCTGCTGCTGGTGGCCCCCAACGTCATCCACGTCGAGCGCGAGCTCGGCGTCGACCCGCACGACTTCCGCCTCTGGGTCTGCCTGCACGAGGAGACCCACCGGGTGCAGTTCACCGCGGTCCCCTGGATGCGCGACCACCTCGAGCAGCAGGTCGAGCAGCTCGTCGGCGGCCTCGACCTCGAGCCCGCGGCCATGGCGTCCGTGCTCGGCGACGCCGCCAAGCGCGCCGGCGAGGTCTTCAGCGGCAAGAGCGACGGCAGCCTGATCGACCTGTTCGCCACGCCGGCACAGCGCGAGGTGATCGACCGGGTCACCGGCGTCATGTCGCTGCTCGAGGGCCACGCCGACGTCGTCATGGACGGAGTGGGCCCCGAGGTGATCCCGACCGTCGACGCGATCCGGGAGCGGTTCAACGAGCGTCGCAAGGGCGCGAGCTCCCTCGACCGGCTCGTGCGCCGGCTGCTCGGCCTCGACGCCAAGATGGCGCAGTACCGCGACGGCGCCAAGTTCGTGCGCGCGGTCGTCGACCAGGTCGGCATGGACGGCTTCAACAAGGTCTGGGTCGAGCCGGCCAACCTCCCCTCCAAGGCCGAGATCGGCGACCCCGGGTCCTGGGTGCGCCGCGTCCACGGCTGAGCCGTGACCGCTCGATGACCGGTCCCGACCCCGCGGTCGCCGCGGTCCGCCTCGCCGTACGCCGTGGCCTGCCGGTGCTGCGCGCCGAGGGGGACCGGGTCTGGGTGCCGGAGGCCAAGGGCTCCGTCCTGGTCGCCTGCTCGGGGGGCGCGGACTCCCTCGCGCTGCTGGCCGCCACGGTCTTCGAGCTCCGCCGCAGCGACCTCCGCGTGATCGGGGTGGTGGTCGACCACCAGCTCCAGGAGGGGTCGGGGGAGCACACGGCCCGCGTCGTGCAGCAGATGGCCGCCCTGGGCGCCGACGAGACGGCGTCGATCCGCGTCACCGTCGACGCGGGGCCCGGCGGCGTCGAGGCCGGCGCGCGCGAGGCGAGGTACGCCGCGCTGTCGCAGCTCGCCGAGCACTTCGGCACGACCCACGTGCTGCTCGGCCACACCGTCGACGACCAGGCGGAGAGCGTCCTGCTCGGGCTGACCCAGGGCTCCGGGCCGCGCAGCCTCGCCGGGATGCGCGACGGGTTCCGCCAGGAGCCGGGGGCCACCCACGTGTTCCTCCGGCCGCTGCTGCGCACCGTCACCCGCGCCGAGACCGAGGCGGCCTGCCGGGCCGAGGGGATCGAGTTCTGGGAGGACCCGCACAACCTCGACCAGCGCTTCCTGCGGGCGCGCGTGCGCCACGTCGTGCTGCCGCTGCTCGAGGCCGAGCTCGGTCCGGGGGTCGCCGGCGCCCTCGCCCGCACGGGCCACCTGCTGCGCGAGGACCTCGACGCGCTCGACGACGAGGCCGAGGGCCTGGTCGAGCAGCACGCCGACGGCATCGACGTCTGGGAGGTCGAGACCCTCTCCCGCGCGGTCCGCACGCGCGTCCTGCGCCTGGCCGCGCTCCGCGCCGGCGTACCTCCTCGCGAGCTGACCTACGCCCATGTCGAGGCGCTGGAGGACATGGTCTGGCGGCGACGCGGGGAGCAGCGCGACCTGCACCTGCCCGGCCACGTGACCGCGAGCCGGCGCGACGACGTGATCCGCTTCGTCGACACCCGTCCGGCGCCCGACGGTCCTGTGGCAGGCTGACGCCCGTGGACGCGTCACACATCGAGGACGACCTGGTCAACGTGCTCTTCACCGAGGAGGACATCCACCGTCGGCTCGGTGAGCTGGCCGCCGAGGTCGAGCGGGACTACGCCGGCAAGGACGTGCTCCTCGTGGGCGTCCTGCGCGGTGCGGTCATGGTGATGGCCGACCTGGCCCGCTCCTTCAGCCGCCACGTCGAGATGGACTGGATGGCGGTCTCGTCCTACGGCTCGGGCACCAAGTCCTCCGGCGTCGTGCGGATCCTCAAGGACCTCGACACCGACATCACCG
>CAZKZQ010000334.1:0-3897 GCA_964557235.1 uncultured Nocardioidaceae bacterium | reverse complement strand
GGCTCTGTTGACAGGGATTCTGCGGTCTTCTCGCGGGGTGGTTTCGAGGCTCGCCTGGCGGCTCACATCTCGACCAGTGCCGGGCAGGTCAGTCCCAGTAGTGCCGCGGGACGATCGACTTCGCGAGCCTCACGGCGTAGAGCCCCTTGAGCCCGTCGGTGTAGTAGACGAGCCGGCGCTTGAGATCCCAGGCCGGAGCCGAGAACGCCATGCCGCCGGCGCCGTTGGGCTTGGTGTTGGGGTAGGTCACCCGGTTGAAGTAGCCGACCTCGCGCGGGTGGTAGGGCCGACGTACGTCGAAGATGCGCAGCCCGCTGCCGATCATGCTGCAGGCGACGATCCCGGGGTTGGTGTAGCGCGGTGCGGAGCAGTAGTGGCCGGCGTAGCCGCTGATCGGGGTGCCGACACCGGGGTCGTTCCGCTGGGGGCCGGCACGGTTCTTGAGCTGGTGCACGGCGAGGCGGAGGTTGGAGACCACGAACGGCCGCCGCGGGCGGTCGACGTTGATCAGGCGTGCGGCTCCGACCGGTGCGTCCTCCTCGTAGCCCTGGCTGACGATCAGCCCGGGGCCGAGCGTGAAGTTGGCGAACTCGTCGGACTCGAGGAGGTACTTGTGGCCGTTGATCACGATCGGGTCGGCCGCCTGCGGGATCGACTTCTGCCGCCACGACAGGTCGGCGAGCGTGTGCACCTGAGGGTCGGGCTTGCGGGCCTGGATCTCGCTGACGTCGAGGATGCGCAGGCCGCCGACCGACACGCGACCGCCGGGGGAGGGCGTGCCGATGTTGGCGACGTACATCTTGTTGCCGTCGGGGCTGAGCCGCAGGCCGTGGTAGTTCACCCCGAAGTACGTCGCGAGCGTGGTCGGGCTCGTCGGGTCGGTCAGGTCGATCGCGGCGAGGGTGTAGCCCGAGGTGGCGGAGGCGTAGAACGTCCGACCGTCGGGGGCGAAGCCGCTCTCGTGCCCGAAGCCACTGAACGGCGTGGAGGACAGCAGCTGCGGGTGACGGCAGTCCTTCTTGACGGAGTAGACGTCGAGCAGCCCCGGCAGGGTCGCGGCGTTGCCGGCGACGGCGGCGAGGAGCCCACGGCGACGGTTGAGGTTGAGCGACTCGTGCGGGCTGTCCATCGCGACGGTCTGCAGCGACGCGGTCCGGCGCGGCTCGCGAGGGTTGCTGACGTCGATGACGAACGTGCCGACACCGCCGGCGCCCAGGTTGTAGGGCAGGTCGGTCGGCGCCAGGCGCGTGGAGTCGTAGTAGATGCAGGTGTGGCCCGCGGCGTCGACGTAGCGGTGGACCTTGAAGCCGCCGCTCGCGCCGATGTGGGAGACGAACGAGGTGTTGCAGGTGTAGCCGCGACGCGCGCGGCCGCTGTCGTAGTCGCGCTGCGGGACGCGGCCCTGGATCGAGGTCTCGGGGCGCGACCCGGCGTTGCAGGCCTTCTGCGGTGTCGGTGCGACCACCGGCTCGCTGGAGGCGCTGGAGCTGCCGTTGGGCAGCACGAGTGCCGCGCTCGTCGCGACCAGGGCACCGGTCAGCGCCAGTCGGACCAGCGTGGCCCGACGTCCCCCGTGTGCGGCCCTCACACCCAGCCCGCCCGCTGGAACTCGGCCTCGAGCTGGTCGCGCACGAGGATGGAGGGGGCGCCCGAGGCGTCGAGCCCGGTGGCCTGCTGCCACCGGTCGCCGTGCACCCAGTAGACGTGCGGGCTCACGGGCCCGGGTTCGTTGTCGAAGGCCTCGCGCGCCTGGTGGAAGAGACGGATCAGGCTGCCGATCGCGTCGGTCCCGTCGACCACGCGATAGACGAGCTTGGCGCGCGTCGGGATCGCGACGAGGACGCCGTGACCCCAGTCGGTCTCGCCGGTCGCGTGGTGGATCACCTGGGGGAGCCAGGTCGCGAGGGTCGCGGTGAACTGCTCGGGCCCGACGACGACGGTGATGCGGTCCGGACCCGCCTCGGGGATGGTCACGGCCTGGACGTGCTCGACCAGCTCGCGGGTGTGCTCCAACGCCACCGCGACCATGTCGGCGTACGTCCCGTGCGGGGCGAGCTCGGGCTCGGTCACCGAGTGCAGCAGGCCCGGGGCGTGGAGGACGAGCTCCTGGGCGACGCCGGGCAGCCAGTCGGGGGCGAGGCCGGCGACGGACGGCGGGAGCGCCTCGTGGGCGGTCAACCGCACCCGCAGGCGCTCACGGAAGTCCTCGTCGCTCAGGGTCTCCGGGGCGACCGGCGCGGCGATGGCCGCGATGTGGTCGGTGATGACGCCCTTCCACGCCGGGAGCTCGAGCGGCGCCACGGCCTCGGCGAGGTCGCCGAGGTGGTGGTGGCGGCCGGCGGCGTCGACGAACGACTCGCCGCGGACCAGGCTCATCCCGCCCTCGCCCCGCTCCTCGAGCACCGTCTCGACCAGGCGGCGGAGGATGTCCGCACGCTGACGGTCCAGGGACGGCAGGCGAGGGTCGGGGTCGACCACCGGCGGCCGGACGACCGGCGGCGCCTCGGCCTCCGGTGCCTGTCCCTCGGCGAGGTCCTGCGGCGGCTCGACCGACTGGTCGGTCACCGGGGCGGCGGTGGGTGGAGCGGAGTTGCGTCGAAACAGCGGCACCCCGCCAGTGTGGCCCACCGGCGGGGTGTCGTGCGATGAATCCGCGGGAGCGAACCCGGGCGGTCCGGAGCGCTCAGCGCAGACCGCGCGTGGCCCGCGACGCGGACGCGGACACGAGGCGCTGGTAGCCCGAGCCGAGCAGCCGCACCATCAGGTCCAGCACCTTGGCGTCGGCCCCGACGAGGACGCGCGGCTTGCCCGCGACCATGCCGTCGAGGATGATCTCGGCCGCCCTGTCCGGGGTCATCCGCGCGAGCTTCTTGTCGAACAGCTCGGCGGCCTTGGCCTGGTCGGTCCCGACCGCACGGGCGTTGCGCGCGATCGCGGTCTTGATGCCGCCGGGGTGGACGCAGGTGACCTGCACCGGCGCGCCGGAGACGACCATCTCCTGACGGATCGCCTCGGTCAGGCCGCGGACCGCGAACTTCGCCGCGTTGTACGCCGACTGGCCGGGGACGGCCATCAGGCCGAAGAGGCTGGAGATGTTGACCAGCCGTCCGTCGCCGGACTCGACGAGGTAGGGCAGGAACTCCTTGGAGCCGTGCACCACGCCCCAGAAGTCGATGTCCATGACCCACTCGAGCGACTCGTAGTCGAGGGCCGAGAAGTCGCCGTTGAGGGCGACACCGGCGTTGTTGACCACGGCGTCGACGCCACCGAGCTCGGCGGCGACGGCGGCGGCGTACGCCTTGACCGCGTCGCGGTCGCGCACGTCGAGCTTGTCGACGTGTGCCTCGAGGCCGCTGACCTGCTTGATCGTCGCCGCGGTCTCGGCGAGGCCGTTCTCGTCGACGTCGCTGATCGCGACGCGTGCGCCGTGGCGCGCGGCGAGGACGGCCAGCGCGCGGCCGATGCCCGAGCCGGCGCCGGTGACGACGACGACCTTGCCGGAGACCCAGTCGCGGTTGGTCATGCGAAGACCTCCTCGGTCGAGTCGTCGGTCGAGCTCGTCGAGACCATGGGGACGGGGGTGGGTGAGACGACCTCGTAGGCGTCGGCGTCGAAGGACGACAGCAGCCGGCGGAAGGTGAAGGTCGCGCGCGGCCACAGGGTGACGTTGCGGCCGTGCGAGTCGAGGTACCACGACGCGCAGCCGCCGGCGCTCCAGACGGTCTGCGTCATGCGGTCCTGCAGGTCGTCGACGTACGCCGCCTGGACCTCGGCCTTGGGCTGCACGGCGGTGACGCCCTCGCGGTCGAGGTGGCGCAGCGCGTCGAGGATGTAGGCGACCTGCGACTCGATCATGAAGACCATGCTCGAGTGGCCGAGGCCGGTGTTGGGGCCGAC
>CAZKZQ010000333.1:2257-3908 GCA_964557235.1 uncultured Nocardioidaceae bacterium | reverse complement strand
GATGGCGACGACTGGGTCGTCAACGGGCAGAAGATGTGGACCACGGGCGGCCACGCAGCCGACTACGTCTGGCTCGCCGTCCGCACCGACCCCGACGCCCCCAAGCACAAGGGGATCTCGGTGCTCATCGTCGACACCAAGGACCCGGGCTACTCCTGGACCCCGATCATCACCGCCGACGGCTCCCACCACGTCAACGCGACCTACTACTCCGACGTGCGCGTGCCCGCGTCGATGCTCGTCGGCGAGGAGAACCAGGGCTGGCGCCTGATCACCTCGCAGCTCAACCACGAGCGCGTGATGCTCGCACCGGCCGGGCGGCTCGAGGGGCTGCGCGACGACGTGCTCGCCTGGGCGCGCACCCAGACCACACCTGCCGGTGAGCCGGTGGCCGACCAGCCCGACGTGCGCCGCGTGCTCGGGCGGATGACCGCGGCGTTCCGGGTCAACGAGCTGCTCAACTGGCAGGTCTGCGAGGCCGCCGCCCACGGCGAGCCGTCGGTCGCCGACGCCTCGGCGAGCAAGGTCTTCGCCTCCGAGCAGCTCCAGGACGTCGGGCGGGCCGCCGAGGAGGTCGTCGGGGCGTACGCCGACCCGGCCGACCCTGCGACTGCCGAGCTGATGCACACGCTCGACAGCAGCGCCAAGCGCTTCCTCGTCGTGACCTTCGGCGGCGGGGTCAACGAGGTGCAGCGCGAGCTGGTGTGCATGTTCGGCCTCGGCCTGCCCAAGGTGCCGCGATGAGCGAGCCCACCGTGGACCCGGTCGCCGAGGAGATCCTCGCGCAGGCGGAGAAGCTCAAGGGGCTGGGGGAGACCGAGCCCCGGCTGGCCCGCGACCCGGTCAACCAGCCCCAGATCCACACGTGGATCGAGGCGATGGGCGACGCCCACCCCGCCTGGCGTGACACGCCCGAGGCGGTCGCCCTCCACGGCGGACCCGTCGCCCCGCCGGCGATGCACCAGGTGTGGACGATGTACGGCCTCGGCCTCCCCGGCGAGGACCCGGCCGCGGGACGCGCGGGTGACCCGCTGCACCAGATGATGGGCGTCCTCGACGACGCGGGCTTCACCTCGGTGCTCGGCACCAACTCCGACCAGACCTACGACCGCCTGCTGCGTCCCGGCGAGCAGCCGACCGTGTCGATCCGGCTCGAGTCGGTCGTCGGGCCCAAGCGGACCGGCGTCGGCGAGGGCTGGTTCGTCACCACGCGCTCGACCTGGCGGGTGGGCGAGGAGCAGGTCGGCTCGATGCTCTTCCGCGTGCTGAAGTTCAAGCCCGCGGCACGCAAGGGGCCCGACCTCACCGACCCGTCCCGCACGGTGCGGCCGTCGATCAACCGCGACAACGCCTACTTCTTCGAGGGCACGACGGCCGGCGAGCTCAGGATCCAGTCCTGCAACGCGTGTGGGGCCCTGCGCCACCCGCCAGGCCCCGTCTGCCCGTCGTGCCACGCCATGGACCGCGGGTGGGTGCTCGCGGCCGGCACCGGACGCGTCTACTCCTACATCGAGCACCACGCCCCGCAGATCCCGGGCAAGAAGCTGCCGCTGCTGCTCGCCGTCGTCGAGCTCGACGAGGGCGTCCGGATGATCGGCGAGCTGCGGGACGTCGACGCGGCCGACGTGTCGATCGGGATGCCCGTCCGCGT
>CAZKZQ010000333.1:0-2157 GCA_964557235.1 uncultured Nocardioidaceae bacterium | reverse complement strand
GCGACCCGCGACTTCCAGGACGTCCACCACGACCCGGTGCTGTCGGTCCAGAAGGGCACGAAGGACATCTTCCTCAACATCCTCACCACCACCGGGCTGGTGCAGCGCTACGTCACGGACTGGGCGCTCGACCGCCACGGCGCCGGCGCGCGGGTGTCCGCCTGCGAGCTGAGGCTCGGCGCTCCGGCGTACCCCGACGACACGTTGGCCTTCAGCGGCCACGTCGCCGAGGAGCGCGAGAGCAACGGAGGCCGCGAGCTGGTCATCGAGGTGGTCGGGCAGGTCTCGCTCGGCGCGCACGTGACGTCACGGGTGACCCTGGAGGTGCCGGCATGACCGGGCTGCGTGGGGTGGCTGCGATCGCGGGCATCGGTGCGACCGAGTTCTCCAAGGAGTCGGGGCGCTCGGAGCTCCAGCTCTCGGCCGAGGCGACGCTCGACGCGTTGGCCGACGCCGGGCTGAGCGCGAGCGACGTCGACGGGCTCGTCACGTTCACGATGGACAACAGCGCCGAGATCGCGCTCGCCCGCGAGCTCGGCATGGGGGAGCTGCGCTTCTTCAGCCGCATCTCGTACGGCGGCGGCGCGGCCTGCGCGACCGTGCAGCAGGCGGCGATGGCGGTCGCGACCGGCGTGGCCGACACGGTGGTCTGCTACCGCGGGTTCAACGAGCGGTCGGGGCAGCGCTTCGGCCAGGTGCAGACGTGGGCGGCCGCCCAGGTCAACACCAACGGGCTCGACAACTCCTTCAGCTATCCCCACGGGCTCAGCACGCCGGCCGCGACGGTGGCGATGCAGGCCAGGCGCTACCTCCACGAGTACTCCGCCTCGAGCCGTGACTTCGGCGCCGTGGCGGTGGCCGACCGCAAGCACGCGGCCACGAACCCCAAGGCGTTCTTCCACGGCCGCCCGATCACGATCGAGGAGCACCAGGCCTCGCGCATGATCGCCGACCCGCTGCGTCTCCTCGACTGCTGCCAGGAGAGCGACGGCGCGGTCGCCCTCGTGGTCACCACGACCGAGCGTGCCCGCGACCTCGCCCAGGGAGCCGTGCCGATCCTCGCCGCGGCACAGGGGAGTGCGGCGGAGCAGTACGTCATGACGTCGTACTACCGCGGCGACCTCGGCATCCCCGAGATGGCGGTCGTCGGCCGCGAGCTGTGGCGCCAGTCGGGGCTCGGACCGGACGACATCGACACGGCCGTGCTCTACGACCACTTCACGCCCTACGTCCTCATGCAGCTGGAGGAGCTCGGCTTCTGCGGGCGCGGCGAGGCCCCCGGCTTCATCGCCGACGGCGCGATCGAGCTCGGCGGCCGGCTGCCGCTCAACACCCACGGCGGCCAGCTGGGCGAGGCCTACATCCACGGCATGAACGGCATCGCCGAGGCGGTCCGCCAGGTCCGCGGCACCTCGGTCAACCAGGTCGACGGCGCCCGGCACGTGCTGGTCACCGCCGGCACGGGCGTGCCGACCAGCGGCCTGGTGCTCGGCGAGCGCTGAGCCAGGACGACCGGCTCGCACCTAGGCTGACCGCGTGGCCCGCTACTTCGACGTCCATCCGCAGAACCCGCAGCCGCGCAGCATCGCTCAGGTCGTGCAGATCCTGCGCGAGGACGGCGTCATCGCCTACCCGACCGACACGTGCTACGCGTTGGGCTGTCGGATCGACAATTTCTCAGGGCTCGAGCGCATCCGCCGCATCCGCGGCCACGACGAGCGTCACCACATGACCCTGGTGTGCGCCGACTTCGCCCAGCTCGGCCAGCTGGTGCACCTCGACAACGCGGAGTTCCGTGCGGTGAAGGCGGTGACCCCGGGGCCGTACACCTTCATCCTCAAGGCCACCAAGGAGGTCCCGCGGCGGCTCTACCACCCCAACAAGAAGACCGTCGGCATCCGCATCCCCGACAACAACGTCGTGCGGTCGCTGCTCACCGAGCTCGGCGAGCCCATGCTGTCGAGCACCCTGATCCTCAAGGACCAGGAGGAGCCGATGACCGACGGCTGGACGATCAAGGAGGAGCTGGACCACCAGCTCGACGCGGTGATCGACGCCGGCGAGTGCGGGGCGGTGCCGTCGACCGTCGTCGACTGGACCGACGGCTACCCCGAGGTCATCCGCGTGGGCGTGGGCGACCCGAGCCCGTTCGAGTGA
>CAZKZQ010000332.1:0-3940 GCA_964557235.1 uncultured Nocardioidaceae bacterium | reverse complement strand
CCGTCGGCGAAGCCCGCCTCGGCCACCGAGCGCGCGCCCGTGACGATGTCGTCGATGTCGACGGTGCCCCACCGGGTGAGCAGGCGGTCGCGGTAGGCGCGCCCGAAGCCGGTGCTGCCGGAGTAGTTGACCAGGAGGACCGCGAAGCCGCGGGTCGTCCAGAACTGGGTGGCCGCGGTGTAGCGCATCTCCGCGCGTCCGGTCGGGCCGCCGTGCGCCATCACCACGAGCGGAGGCAGGTCACCCTCGGGACCGGTCGCATCGGCGTTGCGCGGCTCGAAGCGGATGCCGTGCACCTCGTCGCCCTCGGAGTTGCGCCACGTCCACGGCAGCGGCGGCGACACGTGCGCCGGGTCGGGCTGCTCGTCGGCCTCGCTGAGCACGCGGAACGGTCCGGTCGCCGGCCCGCGGAGGATGGTGGAGGGCCCGTCACCCGCGGCCCGCTCGAAGGCGACCTCGCCGTCGGTGGCGACGAGGTGGTCGTTGAAGGTCCCGGCCTCCGCGACCGGGGTCGTCTCGCCGGTGCCCGCGTCGAGGACGCCGACGCCCTGACCGTCGAGCTTCCACCAGCGCACCAGCGCGCGGTCGGCGTCGAGCACGGCGAAGTCCCGCATCCCCAGCACCCACTGGGGACTGCCGTGGTCGGCCTCCACGTCGTGCAGGCGGACCGGACCGTCGCCGGCGTCGCGGTGCAGCAGCCACCAGCCGGTCTCGTCCGCGATGAACCACAGCGCGCCGTCCGGCCCGAACTGCGGCTGCACGACCGAGACGCCCTCGCCGCCGGCGACCACCTCGGTCGCGCTCGCGCCGTCGGCGCTCAGCGTCGCGCGCAGCAGCGTCGTCGAGTCCCACGGCATGTTGGGGTGGTCGTAGACCACGAACGCGACCTGCGTGCCGTCCGGCGACACCGCGGGCCGGGAGACGAAGTCGTTGCCCGTGTGCAGCACCGTCCCGCCGTCGGCGTTGTCGCCGCGCAGGTCGAGCCGCACCAGCTCGTTGGCCGGCTCGGGCTCGCGGGAGTGGTCCTCGCGGACGGCGTACACGTGGTCGCCGTGCAGCACGAGGCCGCCGAACCGCCACTCCCCCTCCGGCGTGATCGCGACCGGCTCGGTCGCGCCCGGGTCGAGGCGGCGCAGGCGCCCGTCGGTGAAGTTGGAGAACACGACGGTGCCGTCGGCGACCGCGTAGGAGCCGCCGCCGTACTCCTGCACGCGGGTGCGGACGTTCCACTCGCTGCCGAGCACGTCGGACTTCTCCGACCCGTCGTGGCGGACCAGCGCGACGCGACCGGCCTCGGCCGGCCTGCCCTCCAGCCAGTACGTCGACGCGCCGTCGACGCGCACCTCGTCGAGACCCACCGTGCCCGTGGCGAGGTCGTCGGGACTGATCGGGGAGGGCCAGGTGCCGTAGGGGAGGGTGCTCATCCGGCGACCCTAGGTCGCCGCGGCCTCCGGGTCGATGGGCAACGCCCAGCCGGGTCGGCGGACAGCGCTCAGACCGGCGTGATCGGCAGCGATCGCCGCGGCTCGAAGGCGAAGGACGCACCGGTGCTGAAGCGCACGACGCCCACCTCGTCGGGCTCGGGCACCGGCTCGTCGCGGCGCACGACGGTCGCGGTCCAGGAGTCGGGGTCGCCGGTGACCTCGACGTCGAGGTGCTCCTCGACCGCGCGGACGACGGCCCGCAGCGGGCGCTCGCGGCCAGGTCCGCACAGCGTCACCCACGCTCCGTCGTCGTGGGCCGCGCTCGGGCGCACCGTGACGCCGTCGCGCTCGATGCTCGCCTCGACATAGGCCGCGGGGTTGAGCAGCGGGTGCAGGCGCAGCACCTCGACGGCTCCGGCCGCGTCGCGCGAGATGCCGAGGGCGGCGGCGATCCGGTCCGCGGCGACCCCGGCGATGCCGGTCAGCTGCTTGGTGCAGATCTCGCTCACCTGCTCCTCGTCCCGCGCCCGCGCACGGACCGCCTCGACGAACGACAGGTGCAGCAGGTGCATCTGGACGCAGACCTCGTCGGCGATGCGCACGAGAGCCGAGCGCGAGAAGGCGCCGAGGTCGAGGTCGGAGACCAGTGGGCCGGAGTAGTCGGCCGCGCCGTCGTCGGTCGGGTCGATCGGGTCGAGCTCGAGGTCGGCGACGCGGGTCCGCGCCATCAGGAAGTACGCCGGCAGCGGCGAGACGGGCGGGTGGGACTCGTCGATCGTGACCGTCCAGCGGCAGTGGGGGTGGCGGTCCGCGGGGGTCCGCGGCGGGCGGTGGACCGGCCGCACCTGGGCGCGCACGTTGGTCGCGACCGCGGTGGCGTCGAAGGTCGGGTCCTCGATGTCGTGGCACATCGACCGGACGTAGTCCTCGCCCATCGGCTCGACGTCCATCAGCGCACCGCAGTGGTCGAGGTGGAACTCGCCGTGCCAGCGGTCGTGCACGGTGTAGCGGAAGTCCATGAACTGCGGAGGGGCGCCGATGTCGAGCTGGAGGCCCTTGAAGATCGTGACCACGTCGTCGCCCTCGTAGCCCAGCGCGCGCTGCATCCGGCGGGTGTAGACCGGGCTCGCGCCGGACCACTCCTCGATCGCGATCTGCGCCATCTCGTCGCGCCCCCACTCCGCGATGCACCACGCCATGCCCGAGCGGTCGATCAGCTGACCGACCAGCAGCAGCTCGGGCACGAGGACGGCGAGGTCCTCGCGCGACAGCGACGAGTAGCGGCTGGTCATGTGCTCAGCGGTGGCCCTTGAGGATCACGCGCATCGAGCGGGCGAGGACGTCGCCGAGGTCGTCGTAGGCGACCATGCCCATGCCGGCCTGGAGGACGGCGCCGCTGAAGGCGAAGCTGATCGTGAGCAGCAGGTCGGGGTCGGCGCCGTCACCGAGCGCCTCACGGAAGCGGTCGAAGACCATCTGGCCGATCTCGAGCCGCAGGCGCGCGACCTCGGGGTCGCTGCCGAGCAGGCTCTTGTTGGCCGCAGCGGCCAGCGCCGGTGAGCCGGACATCAGGTCGGCGAGGTGGCGGGTGACCTGCTCGAGGCGGCCCACCTTGCTGCGCTCGGTGAGCACGGGGCCCGGGTCCTCGCGCAGCAGCTCGGCGAAGAGCTCGGCGAAGAGATGGTCCTTGGACGCGATGTAGGTGTAGGCCGTCGCGGTCGAGACCCCGGCGCGCTGGGCGACGAGACGGATGCTCAGGTCGGTGTGGCCGAGCTCCTCCAGCACCTCCTTGCCGGCGACGAAGAGCTTGTCGAGGGTCTCCTTCTGGCGCGCGTTGAGGCGCTGGCGAGGAGCGGTGGACACCTGACTGGACACCTAGCCAGGCTAACAGGGGTGCCCGTGTCTGGACAGATGTCCAGCGGGTCGGCTCAGCGCACCACCATGTCGTCGTGCCGCGCCTGTCCCGGCGGCACGAGCGGCAGGTCGAGCGCGGTCCGGATCCCCGGCTCGGCCGCGAGCACGGCCGGGATGGCGTTCACGATGCGGCCGGCCGCCGCCACGATCGCGGCGTGGTTGTGGTCGCCGTACGCACTGGTGGGCTGGATGTCGACGACGTACGACGGCTCGCCGTCGATCTCGACGCGGTAGGACCCGCCCGGCTGCGCCGGGGTCGCCCAGTCCGGGCGCTGGCCCTCCCGCAGCCGGGTGACGTGCTCGACGGTGACGACCGGGACGCCGCCGCGCAGCCCCTGGATCGAGAAGCGCACGGCAGCCGTGCCGCCGACGGGGATGTGGCCCGCGGCGATGTCGAACGCCTCGGCCGCCGGCTCCCGCTCGTGGGACTCGACGATCTCGTCGACCTCGATCCCGAGCCCCGCCGCCAGCTGGTGGATCGCCGTGCTCCAGGCGAGCGTGAGGACACCCGGCAGGAACAGCAGCGGGGTCTCGTCGCCCTGCTGGCCGAAGCCCATCAGGTCGAACATCACCTCGGCGCCGTCGTACGTCGCGTAGTCGGC
>CAZKZQ010000331.1:0-3970 GCA_964557235.1 uncultured Nocardioidaceae bacterium | reverse complement strand
GACGTTGCGGGCGACCTCGTCGGCGGTGAGGTCCCACTTCTGGGCCAGCGTCAGCGCGGGCAGCAGCTCGGTCACGTCGGGGCCGATCAGGTGGGCGCCGATGATCTCGTTGTACTCCGCGTCGGCGACGATCTTGACGAAGCCGACGGTGTCGCCGAGGCCCTTGGCCTTGCCGTTGGCGGAGAACGGGAACTTGGCGACCTTGACGTCGTAGCCCTTCTCCTTGGCCTGCTCCTCGCTGTAGCCGAAGGAGGCGATCTGGGGCTGGCAGTACGTCGCCCGCGGGATCATGTCGAAGTCGATCTCGACGGTCTCGGCGCCGGCGATCGTCTCGGCGGTGACGATGCCCATCGCCTCGGCGGTGTGGGCCAGCATCAGCTTGCCGGTGACGTCGCCGATGGCGTAGACGCCGTCGACGTTGGTGCGACCGCGCTCGTCGACCTTGATCGCGCCGCGGTCGGTGGTCTCCACGCCGGTCTTGTCGAGGCCGTAGCCGTCCAGGCGCGGGGCGAAGCCGATGGCCTGCAGGACGCGGTCGGTCTCGATGACCTCCTCCTTGCCGTCCTTGCTGACGGTGACCTTCACCTTGCCGCCGCCGCCCGGGTCCTCGATCTTCTCGACCTTGGTCTTGAGCATGACGTTGACGCCGAGCTTCTTGTAGTGCTTGGCGAGCTCCTTGGAGATCTCGGCGTCCTCGGTCGGCACCATGCGGTCGAGGAACTCGACGATCGTGACGTCGACGCCGAAGTTCTTCATGACGTAGGCGAACTCGACGCCGATGGCGCCGGACCCGGCGATGACGATGCTCTCCGGGAGCGTGCTGTCGAGGATCTGCTCCTCGTAGGTGACGACGTTGTCCGACAGCTCCGTGCCGGGCACGAGGCGGGTGGTCGCACCGGTCGCGATGATCACGTGGTCACCGGTGACGTCGGTGGTGTTGCCGTCCCCGTCCTCGACCGAGATCGTCTTGGCGTCGACGAAGGTGCCCCAGCCGTCGATCTCGGTGATCTTGTTCTTCTTCATCAGGAAGTGGACGCCCTTGACGATGCTGTCCGAGACCTCGCGCGACCGCTTCTGCGTGGGCTCGAACGACATCGTGGCGTCGCCCTCGATGCCGAACTTGTCCTTCTCGTGCTGGAGGATGTGCGCCAGCTCGGCGTTGCGCAGCAGCGCCTTGCTGGGGATGCAGCCGACGTTGAGGCACACCCCGCCCCAGTACTTCTTCTCGATCACCGCGGTCTTCAGACCGAGCTGGGACGCGCGGATCGCGGCGACGTAGCCCCCGGGACCCGCGCCGAGGACGACGACATCGAAGTGCTGGCTCATGGGGCGAGCCTATCCGGTCGTGATCAGACCGGAACCAGCTCCACCGCCCCGACGGCGTAGCGCGCCAGGACGACGCGCGCGACCTCCGGGTGGGCGCCGAGAGGGTCGCTCACCGCGACCGCTCCGGCCTCGAGCGCGAGCTCGGCGGCCCGGTCGTAGAGCTTGCCCGGGGCGAGGATCAGCGAGCCCACCGCGATGTGGCGGCGACCCTGCGCCCGCAGCTGCCGCACGGCCTCGCCGGTGGCCGGGGGAGAGGCCGAGGCGTACGCCGGGATGACCGGCAGCTTGTGGTGCGCGCCCCAGACGCGGGCGAGCCGCTGGATCGACTGCAGCGCCAGCGGGTCGCTGGTGCCGGCCGCGGCCAGGACCAGCCCGTCGAGCTCACGGACCCGGGCGTTGCAGAGGGCCTCGCGCAGGCGCTGGTCGAGCACCTCGAGGAACATCGCCTCGAGCCCCAGGACCGGGGTGGCGCGGACCTTGAGGCCCTCGTGGCGCTCCATCGCCGCGGCGATCGCCTCGGGGACGTCGACCTTGGCGTGGTAGGCCTCGGTGAGGAGGAGGGGGACGACCACGATCTCCTCGACGCCGGCGCGGACGAGCTTGGCCACGACGGTCTCGAAGGACGGCTTCGAGAGCTCGAGGAACGCGGTCTCGATGCGCAGGTCGGGCCGGAGCGCGCGGACCTCGTCGACGAGGGCCTTCACGGTCGCGGCGGAGCGGGGGTCACGGCTGCCGTGTGCCAGTGCCACCAGTGCGGGAGCGGCCATCGGAGCCTCCTTCATGTCGTGCTCCTCGTGAGGAGCGGTGCTGCTGGTTCCTTCTCGGTCCGTGCGGGGGTCTCGTCGGTCCTCGTCGACCTCAGAGGTGGATCCCGCACTCGGTCTTGTCCTGGCCGGCCCAACGGCCGGCACGCTTGTCCTCGCCCGGGGCGACCCGCCGCGTGCACGGCCAGCAGCCGATCGAGGGGTAGCCGTCCTGCTGCAGCGGGTTGACCAGCACGTCGTGCCGCGCGATGTAGCGGTCGACCTGCTCGTCGGTCCAGCGCGCCAGCGGCGACACCTTGACCTTCTGCTTGCGCTCGTCCCAGCCGATGACGGGGGCGATCACGCGGGCGTGGGTCTCGGCGCGGCGCAGGCCGGTGGCCCAGGCGTCGTAACCCGACAGCGCGTCCTGCAGCGGCTGCACCTTGCGCAGCGCGCAGCACAGGTCGGGGTCGCGCTCGAAGAGGCGCTCGCCGTACTGCGCGTCCTGCTCGGCGACCGTCTGCTTGGGCTCGATGCTGAGCATCCGCACCGGCAGGGTCAGCTCGACGGCGTCACGCGTGCCGATGGTCTCGGCGAAGTGGTAGCCGGTGTCGAGGAAGACCACGTCGATGCCGGGCACGACGCGACTCGCGAGGTGCGCCAGGACGGCGTCGCCCATGGAGGACGTGATCGCGAAGCGGTCGCCGAAGGTCTCGGCCGCCCACTCGACGATGTCCTCCGCGGGAGCGAGCTCCAGCTCGGCGCCGACGGCGTTGACCAGGTCGCGCAGCTCCTCGGGGGAGCGGCCCTCGGTGTGGCTGCCGCGGTTGTTGCGGGCAGCGGTCGTGGTCGCGGCGCTCATGCGTCCACCTCCACGAGCTCGGCCTCGCCGCGCAGGGACTCCTCGTCGGCGCGGGCGACCCAGGTCGCGAACGCCTCGCCCTCCTCGCGCTCGGCGAGGTAGTGACGGACGACGTTCTCGACGTAGTCGTCGAGCTTGGCGCTGCTCACCTTGTGCGCGCGCAGCTTGCGGCCGAACGGCGTCTCGGTGAACCGCGACTGCAGGCCGATGCCGCCGCCCAGGTGGACCTGGAAGCCCTCGACCTGCTTGCCGTCCTCGTTGATCTGCTGGCCCTTGAGCCCGATGTCCGCGATCTGGGTGCGGGCGCAGGCGTTGGGGCAGCCGTTGACGTTGACGGTGATGACCGTGTCGAGGTCGGGGATGCGCTTCTCCATCTCGGCGACGAGGGAGCGGGCGCGCTCCTTGGTGTCGACGAGCGCGAGCTTGCAGAACTCCAGCCCGGTGCAGGCCATCGTCGAGCGGCGCCACGGCGACGGGGTGGCCGACAGGCCGATCTCCTCGAGGCCGGCGACGAGTCCCTCGACCTCGCTCTCGAGGACGCCGATCACCACGATCTTCTGGTACGACGTCAGGCGGACCCCACGGGCCGCGTGCTTCTCGACGAGGTCGCCCAGCTTGGTGAGCGTGGTGCCGGAGACGCGGCCGACGACGGCGGAGGCGCCGACGTAGTACAGGCCGTTCTTCTGCTTGTGCACGCCGATGTGGTCGCCGTTGGTGGTCGGCGCGGACGGCGACTCGCAGTCGACGAGCTTCTTGTGGAGGTACTCGTCCTCCAGCACCTGGCGGAACTTCTCGACGCCCCAGTCGGAGACCAGGAACTTCAGTCGGGCGCGGTTGCGCAGGCGGCGGTAGCCGTAGTCGCGGAACACCGAGACCACGCCCTCCCACGCGTCGGCGACCTCGTCGAGCGGGATCCAGACGCCGAGCTTCTGCGCGAGCATCGGGTTGGTGGACAGGCCGCCGCCGACCCAGAGGTCGAAGCCGGGGCCGTGCTCGGGGTGGACCGTGCCGACGAACGAGACGTCGTTGACCTCGGGCG
>CAZKZQ010000330.1:0-3991 GCA_964557235.1 uncultured Nocardioidaceae bacterium | reverse complement strand
CAGGGCGTCCATCGCGCCGAGGACGGCCCGGACGTGGGCGACCTCGTGCACGCGGTAGAGGTGCGTGCCGCCCAGCGCGGCGAGGACGGCGAAGAAGCCCTCGGCCTTGCGGTACTCCGCGCCGAAGAGGTCGAAGCTGTGCGGCAGCGAGTGGCACAGCGGCGCGCCCAGGCTGCGCAGCCGGAAGGTCTGGGCGAGCATCCGCGCCTGCCAGGTCACGCGCTCGGTCGGCGTGGTCAGGTTGGCGTAGGTGAAGCCCAGGCCCGGGTCGAGGACCACGGATCGCACACCCAGCTCGTGCGCCCGCTCGAGCCGGGGGCCGAAGTGGTCGACCAGGGCGGGGAGCGCGTCGTCCCCGGAGGGCACGGACGCCGCTGCCTCGCGGACGTCGCCCTCGAGCCCGAAGCACATCACCACCGCGGCGCCGTGCTCGGCCGCGAGGCTCAGCATCGTCTCCTCGTCGCGTCGGCCGGTCAGGTTGAGCACGCGGGCGCCGGCCTCGAGGCAGGTCTCGACGACCTCGGGGTAGTAGGTCTCCACCGACACGACGACCTCGTCGGCGAGGGTGCGGATCACCTCGCCCAGCACGGCGTTCTGCTCCTCGGCGCCGACCCGGCGCGCGTGGGGGCCGCTGGACTCGGCGCCGACGTCGATGATGTGCGCCCCCTGGGCGGCGAGCACGCGTCCCATGCGGATCGCGGCCTCGGCGTCGATCGCGACGCTGTCCTTGTACGTCGAGTCGCGGGACAGGTTGACGCAGCCCATGATCGCGGGGGAGCCGTCGCCGACGACGACGTCCGCACCGTGCGGGCCGGTCACCGTCACGGGGGTCACCGGACGGCTCAGGTCGTCGGCGTGCTGCGTGTGCAGGCGGGCCAGGTCGGCCAGGGAGATCACGCCCGGGAGTCTAGGCAGCAGCGTGCAAGGATGGCCGCGTGACCGACGTGCTGGCCCTCGCGGACCTGTCCGACGAGCAGCTGCGGAAGGCCTATGCCGCGCCGCGCCGACCCTGGACCCGGGTGCTCTTCGTGGCCACGGCCGACGGTGCCACGCAGGGTGGGGACGGCCTCAGCAAGAGCATCAGCAACGAGGCTGACAACCGCGTCTTCCACGCGCTGCGCGACCTGTGCGACGTGATCGTCGTCGGCGCCGGCACCGTGCGCGAGGAGGAGTACGAGCCCAACCCCAAGCCGCTGGTCGTCGTCTCGCGCTCGGGCCAGGTGCCCGAGTCGCTGCAGGCCGGCGACCTGTCGCAGGTCTTCCTCGCCACCGGCTCCGAGGCCGAGTCGCTCGACGAGGCCCTCGCGCTGCTCGGGGACCGCGTGCTGGTGCTCGGCAAGGAGGCGCCCGACCTCGCCCAGCTGCGCGACGCCCTGGTCGAGCGTGGCTTCACCGACATCCTCTGCGAGGGCGGCCCCAGCCTCGCCGGCGACCTGTGGGCGCAGGGGCTCGCCGACGAGCTGGCCCTGACCGTCGTCCCGCGCATCGTCGGGGGCGAGCACCGCCGCCCGGTGCAGGGCGCGGACTCCGACGTCGAGCTGCGGCTCGCCACGGTCCTGATGGCCGAGGACACCCTGATCACGCGATGGGTGAAGGCATGACCGAGGAGCACGAGGTCGTCGTCGTCGGCGCCGGGCTCGCGGGTCTGGTCTGCGCCCGCGAGCTGGTGCGGGCGGGCCGCGACGTGGTCGTGCTCGAGGCCTCCGACGGCGTCGGCGGGCGCATCCGCACCGACCGCGTCGACGGGTTCCTGGTCGACCGCGGGTTCCAGGTGCTCAACACCGGCTACCCGGCCCTGGCCGGCAACCTCGACCTCGACGCCCTCGACCTCTGTCACCTCGACGACGCCGTCGACGTGCGCCGCGGGGGCGAGCTGCACACCGTCGCCAACCCGATCTTCCAGCCGTCCGGCCTGCCCGGCCTGGTCGGCACCGACCTGCTCCCGCTCGGCCAGAAGCTCCGGCTCGGGGCGTACGTCGCCCAGTGCGCCGCGCTGCCCGTCTCCCGCCTGATGGCCCGCGACGACGTGCCGGCCCGGGAGGCGTGGCGCCAGGCCGGGATGACGACGCGCACCCTCGACGTGGTGCTCAAGCCGTTCTTCGCCGGCCTCGCCCTCGAGCCCGAGCTCAAGACCTCGCGCCGCTTCGTGGACCTGATGATCCGCATGTTCGCCCGCGGCCGCTCGACCGTGCCGGCGCAGGGGATGCAGGCGATGCCCGAGCAGGTCGCCTCCGCGCTGCCCGAGGGTGCGGTGCGGCTGGACACCCCGGTGCGTGCGGTCTCGGCTAGCGGCGTCGAGACCGACTCCGGGCAGATCGCCGCACGCAGCGTCGTCGTGGCGACCGACCACTGGTCCGCCCACGAGCTCCTCCCCGAGCTGGGCCCGGTCCGCGGAGCGGGCGGGGTCACCACGTGGTGGCACCGCACGCCGGTCTGGGAGGGCCAGCGGGGCCGTCTCATCACCGATGCCGACGGGTCGCCGGTCGCCAACACGGTCGCGATGTCCGCGGCCGCACCGTCCTACGCGCCCGACGGGGTGGGGCTGGTCGCGACCTCGGTGATCCACGGCCGCGACAGGAAGCTGCCCGACGAGCCGCGCATCCGCGAGCTGGCCACCGCGCTGCACGGGCAGCCCGACGACGGCTGGGAGCTGGTGGCCCGCCACGACGTGCCCCACGCGCTGCCTCTGATGATGCCGCCGCACGACTTCCGCCGGCCGGTGCGCGTCGGCGGGGTCCACGTCTGCGGCGACCACCGCGACTCCAGCTCGATCCAGGGCACGCTCGTGTCCGGACGCCGTGCCGCGGCGTCGGTGCTCAGCGACCTCGGCTGAGCACCCGCTCCACGACCTCGGCGGTCAGGTCGGCCACGTCCTCCAGGACGACCTCCGCCTCGGCGAGCTCGCCCTCGCCGAACCCTCCGGTCAGCACCGCGATGCACGGGATCCCCGCGCGGTGCGCCGACTCCACGTCGTACGGCGTGTCCCCGACGAGCAGGGCGCGCTCGGTCCCGTGGCCCTCGCGCACCCGGTCCCAGGTCGTCTCGACCAGCTCGGGGTGGGGCTTGGACTCGTCGGCGTCGGTGCTCGTGGTCATCTCGGTGACCACGTCGGCGATGCCGAGGTCGTCGACCGCCTTCTCGGCGAACTTCTTCTCGCCCGAGGAGGCCAGCGCGACGACGTAGCCCGCGTCGACCAGCCGGCGTACGGCGTCCGCGGCGCCCGGCACGGGCCGCACGTCGTCGGCCACCTCGGCATACTCCTCGGCCCAGGCGTCGCGCAGCGCGTCGCCGTCACGCTCCTCCACCTCGTCGCCGCAGGCCGCCGCGACCAGGCGGTCGCCGCCCATGCCGATCAGGCGGTGGAGCCGGTTGACGGTCACGTCGTGACCCAGGCGCGTGAACGCGCGGTGCCAGCACATCGCGTGGTGGTAGGTCGAGTCGACGAGCGTCCCGTCGATGTCGAACAGCAGGGCGCTGCGGCCCTCGGACTCGGTCGGCACGTGGACCTCCTCAGGAGCCGGGCGTGAGCTCCGAGGCCTCGGCGGTCGATCCGTCGAGGTGCCGCGCCCGGCGGGTGCAGTAGACGAAGCCGAATACCCCGAGACCCAGCCCCGCGAAACACGTCCACAGCCACCACAGTCGGTCGGTCTCGCGCATCCAGTCGAGCTGGAACAGCAGGAGGTAGGCGGTCGCCCCCAGGAAGCCGGCCGTGCCCACGCCGACGGTCCGCAGGCCGGTGACGTCGAGCGGCTGGATCGGGGCCTCGACGACCTCGCCGCGCGTCATGCGCGCCTTGAGCGGCGGCGCGCCCGGACCGGGCTCGAGAGGCTGCTCGGGTGACTCCACGGCCCGAACCTATCGGACCCCGCCGGGAGGCCCGGGGCGGACGAACCCCGTCTCGTAGGCCGTCACCGCCAGCTGCACCCGGTCGCGTGCCCCGAGCTTGCTCAGCAGGCGTGCGACGTGGGACTTCACGGTCGTCTCGGCGACC
>CAZKZQ010000329.1:0-4028 GCA_964557235.1 uncultured Nocardioidaceae bacterium | reverse complement strand
GCGGCCTCCGCCGTGACAGGGCGGCGCGCTAACCAACTGCGCTACGGGGCCTGGTTGCGCCCTCCACGCAGGAGGACGGAGGGAACTCTAACAGCCTCCCCCGGCTGCCTCCGAATCGGGGGAGGAAGTCGAAAAACCGGGCACCCCCAACGGGATTCGAACCCGTGCTACCGCCGTGAAAGGGCGGGGTCCTGGGCCGCTAGACGATGGGGGCCCGTCCCGCGAACGGGACCGGCACATCCTAGCCAGGCTCCAGCTCGACCGCGCCGGGCCCTCGGGTCGCCTTGACGTCGTCGGGGTTGTGCAGCGCGCAGCTGCGCAGGCTCAGGCAGCCACAGCCGATGCAGCCGTCGAGCCGGTCACGCAGCCGCTCCAGCCGCTCGATCCGCTCCTCGAGGATCCCGCGCCAGCTCGCGCTCAGGCGCGTCCAGTCGCGCTTGGTCGGGGTGCGGCCGGCGGGGAGCGTGGCGAGGGCCGCGGCGATCTCGTCGAGGCTGAGCCCGACGGCCTGGGCGGCGCGCACGAACGACACCCGCCGCAGGGTGGCGCGGTCGTAGCGCCGCTGGTTGCCTGCGGTGCGCCGGGAGGTGATCAGGCCGAGGTCCTCGTAGAACCGCAGTGCGCTCGGGGCGATGCCCGACCGCTCGCTCAGCTCACCGACGCTCAGCTCCCCGTGCGGCGACATGTGTCCTCCCGTTTGACTTCAAGTGGACTTGAGGTTGTCCCATCGTGGCATGACGACACGAACAGCAGCGGCGTACGACGACCTGCCGCGCCTGATGTCCCTGATGACCGGCGACGAGAAGCACGACCGGGCCAGCACCTCCACCCTCGACGTGATCTGGGTGCTGTTCGACCGGGTCCTCCGGGTCTCGCCGGACACCGTCGAGGACCCCGACCGCGACCGGTTCCTGCTGTCGAAGGGGCACGGCCCGATGGCCTACTACGCCGTGCTCGCCGCCCACGGGTTCGTCCCGGAGGAGTGGCTGGCCGGGTGGGGGTCCTACGACTCGCCCCTGGGCTACCACCCCGACCGCACCCTCGTCCCCGGCGTGGAGATCGCGTCGGGCTCGCTGGGCCACGGCCTCCCGCTCGGCCTCGGGACCGCGCTCGCGCTGCGGGCGCAGGGCCGCAGCGCCCGCGTGGTCGTGCTCGTCGGCGACGCCGAGCTCGACGAGGGCAGCAACGCCGAGGCCCGCGAGCTCGCCCCGCTGATCGCGCTCGACAACCTCACCGTGGTGGTCGTCGACAACCGCAGCGTCAGCTGGCCGGTGCCGGGGCGGATCGCCGCGCGGTTCGCCACCGACGGCTGGCACGTCCGCCAGGTCGACGGCCACGACCACGACGCCCTCGAGGCCGCGCTGTCCGAGCTGGTGCCCGGCCGACCGACCGCCGTCGTGGCGGTCACGGGAGGAGCGGCATGACCGCCACGCTCTCAGTCCCGGCAGGGTCCCGTCTCCGGGCCGACACCCGGCAGCAGGCCGTCGCCACCGCGCTGGCACTGCTCGACGAGGACCCGCGCGCGGCCCTGCTGCTCGCCGAGATCTCGCGGCAGTACGTCACCGCCGACGCGCTGCGCCGTCACCCCGACCGGATCGTCAACGTCGGCATCCGCGAGCAGCTGCTGGTCAGCGCCGGTGGCGGCATGGCCCTCGCCGGCATGCGGCCGGTGATCCACACGTTCGCGTCGTTCCTGGTCGAGCGGGCCTTCGAGCAGGTCAAGCTCGACCTCGTCCACCAGGGCGTGGGCGCGGTCCTGCTCGGCACCGGCGGCAGCTTCGACGCCGCGTCGGCCGGGCGCACCCACCAGTCGCCCGGTGACCTCGCGCTCCTCGACACGCTCCCCGGCGTCACGCTGCACGCGCCCAGCACGGTCGCCGAGGTCGACGCGGTGCTGCGGTCGGCGGTGGCCGGCGACGGGGTGCACTACGTGCGCGTCGAGCACCACACCAACGGGCAGTCGTTCGCGCCCGGCCCCCTGCACGTCGTACGCCGGGGGACGGGGCCGGTCGTCCTGGCGCTCGGGCCGACCCTCGACGCCGCGCTCGCGGCCGGGGCGGCGTACGACGCGACCGTGGTCTACACGACCCGGGTGCGCCCGCTCGACGTCTCGGGGCTGCGCGCGGCGCTCGACGCGACCGGCACGAGCGACGTGGCGGTCGTCGAGCCGTGGATCGCCGGCACGGTGGGGCGCCAGGTGAGCGAGGCGCTGGCCGACCGGCCGCACCGGCTGCTCTCGCTCGGGGTGCCGCGCGAGGAGCACCGGCACTACGGGAGGCCGAAGGAGCACGTCGCGGCGCACGGCCTCGACGCTGCGGGGATCACCAGGTCCCTGGGAGACTGGCTGGCGTGATCGAGATGGACCGTGAGCGCTTCGAGTCGCTCGTCTCCGAGGCGCTCGACACGGTCCCGCTGGAGCTGCTGGACCTGGTCGACAACTGCGTGGTGCTGGTCGAGGACGAGCCGCCCCCGGACGACCCGGACCTGCTCGGGCTCTATGACGGCATCGCGCTGACCGAGCGCGACAGCAGCTACACCATGGTCGCGCCGGACCGGATCTTCATCTATCGCGGCCCGCTGACCCGCATGTGCGAGTCGGAGGAGGAGGTCGTCGAGGAGGTGCGCATCACCGTCGTGCACGAGATCGCGCACCACTTCGGGATCGACGACGACCGCCTGCACGACCTCGGCTACGCCTGAACCCCGCGGGTCACTTCTTGCGGAGCAGGGTGTCCTTGGTCTCCTGCGCCTGGACGATCGACCGCTCGGGCGGGCGCACCTTGGTGATCTTCTTGTAGCCCACGAAGCCCAGCAGGCCCGCCAGCGCGAGGTAGAGCACCACGACGATGAGGTAGGACCACACCAGCCCGATGCCGGTGAGGTTCACCAGGTAGACGAAGAAGAACGACAGCAGGATCACCGCGAGCAGCGCCAGGAACCCGGCCGCCGCGAAGAGCGCGATGCTGAGCCCCCCGAGCTTCACGCTCACCGAGACCTCGGACTTGAGCAGCGCGATCTCCTGCTTGATCAGCAGGGAGAAGTCCTTCTGGGCAGCCGTGATCAGCTGGCCGATGGACGGCTGGTCGTCCACCTCGGCGGCGGAGGTGGTCGCGGGGACGGGCTCAGTCATGTCGCGAACACTACCCAGCGGAGCCCGCAGGGATGCGCTTGCACCGGCACGGCGAGCCCGCGGCTACTCGTCGTCGCCGGACTTGCCCCCGACGCCCTGCGAGATCAGGTCCATCACCGTCGAGTCGGCCAGCGTGGTGACGTCGCCGACCTCGCGGTTCTCCGCGACGTCCTTCAGCAGGCGGCGCATGATCTTGCCGGACCGCGTCTTGGGCAGCTCGGGCACGACCATGATCTGGCGCGGCTTGGCGATCGCGCCGATCTCCTTGCGGACGTGGTTGCGCAGCTCCTCGACAATGTCCTTGCCGCCGTCGCCCGCCTCGTCGCGCAGGATCACGAAGGCGCAGACGGCCTGGCCGGTGTCCTCGTCCGCCGCACCGACGACCGCGGCCTCGGCGACCTTGGGGTGGGAGACCAGCGCGGACTCGATCTCGGTGGTGGACAGGCGGTGGCCCGAGACGTTCATGACGTCGTCGACCCGGCCGAGCAGCCAGATCGCACCGTCGTCGTCGAGCTTGGCGCCGTCCCCGGCGAAGTAGAAGCCCTCGGCGGAGAAGCGCGACCAGTAGGTGTCCTTGAAGCGCTCGTCGTCGCCCCACAGCGTGCGCAGCATCGCCGGCCACGGCTCCTTGAGGACGAGGTAGCCGCCGTGGCCGTTGCCGACCTCCTTGCCCTCGTCGTTGACGACGGCGGCGGCGACGCCGGGGATCGGAGCCATGGCCGAGCCGGGCTTGCCGGCGGTGACGCCCGGCAGCGGGCTGATCATGATCTGGCCGGTCTCGGTCTGCCACCAGGTGTCGACGATCGGGCAGCGCTCGCCGCCGACGACCTCGCGGTACCACATGTAGGCCTCGGGGTTGATCGGCTCACCGACCGACCCGAGCAGGCGCAGCGAGGAC
>CAZKZQ010000328.1:0-4050 GCA_964557235.1 uncultured Nocardioidaceae bacterium | reverse complement strand
CAGGGTCGTTCGGCCCGCGGGTAGCCGGGCCGGTCCCGGGTAGGGCTGAGTCATGAGCCAGCACCCGCACGAGACCCCAGACGACGAGATGGTCGAGAGCCGCGCCGGGCTGCTGCCCGAGGAGAGGGCTGCCGGGTCCGACGACGCCGAGGCGCAGGCCGAGGCGATCCTCGAGGAGTCCGAGGAGCGCACCCAGGACCCGAGCGGCACGAGGAACGACTCGACGCAGACCCCCGGCCAGGAGTGAGGCGGGCCGACCCCACCCCGATGGACTGGTGCACAGGCACCACGACGCGGCACGCCGCCGCGTCATGCGCAAACCGGACGAACACGGCAGGCTGGAGCTCCCCCCACGGCCGCGCCGGACGAACCCCCCGATTACCCGGCGCGGCCCCCTAACTGATCAGCGTGGCGACGAGTCCGAGCAGCGCGCAGAGCCCGAGCGTGCGCAGCGGCGACCAGCCCCGCGCGAGCATGAGCACCAGCGCCAGTCCCGTCAGCGCGAACGCGAGCGGGTCCCACGAACCGAGCTGCGGCAGCTCGAGGTGCACCGGCCCGGCGTCGACCTGGCGCACGTCGTCGAACAGCGTGTGCAGCGCGAAGAACACCGCCAGGCTGGCGATCACGCCGACCACCGCCGCGGTGATCCCGGTCAGCGCCGCGGTGAGGTGGGCGTTGTCGCGCAGGCGCTCGACGTAGGGCGCGCCCAGGAAGATGAAGACGAAGCAGGGCACGAACGTGACCCACGTGGTGAGCAGCGAGCCGACCAGCAGGCCGCCCCACGGGTCGAGCGCTCCGGGGTCGCGATAGCCCGCCACGCCGCCGACCCACTGCGTGACCATGATCAGCGGGCCGGGGGTCGTCTCGGCGAGGGCCAGCCCGTGCACCATCTCGCCGGGGGAGAGCCAGTGGTAGGACCCGACCGCCTGCTGGGCGACGAACGCGAGGACGGCATAGGCCCCGCCGAAGGTGATCAGCGCGGTCCCGGAGAAGAACAGCCCGATGTCGACGAAGGCGCCCCGGTCGAGGAGCGTCGCGACGACGATCATCGGCACCGCCCACAGCACGAGACCGGCTCCGACCACGGCTGCCGCACGGCGTCCTGAGGGCCGGCTGTGGTGCAGCGCGTCGTCGCTGATCAGGGGGTCGGGCCCGTCGGCCGTGCCGTGCGACGACGCCTCGAGCAGCCCCGGGAACCTCCGCGCGAGCAGCCACCCCACGCCGCCGGCGAGCAGGACGACCAGGGGGAACGGCGCGTCGAGCACGACCAGGGAGAGGAACGCCGCGACCGCCAGCGCGACCAGCGCCGGGTGGATGAGCGCCCGCCTGCCGACCCGGTGCACCGCCTGCACGACGATCGCGATGACCGCCGGCGCCAGTCCGGCGAACAGCCCCGCGACGACGGTCGTGTCACCGGCGGAGAGGTAGGCGATCGTCAACGCCAGCAGGGCGAGCAGCCCCGGCAGCACGAACAGCGTGCCCGCGATCAGTCCGCCGAGCGTGCCGTTGAGCAGCCAACCGGTGTAGATCGCGAGCTGCTGGGCCTCCGGGCCCGGCAGGAGCATGCAGTAGTTGAGCGCGTGCAGGAACCTCCGCTGCCCGATCCACCGCTTCTCGTCGACCAGCTTGTGCTGCATCACCGCGATCTGGCCGGCCGGACCGCCGAAGGTCTGCAGCGAGATCGAGAACCACGCCCTCGTCGCCTCACCGAGGGGGATCACGTCCCCCGGGCGGTCGCGCAGTCTCACCGGTCGAGGGAGCAGGGGCACGGCGCAACGCTAGGACATCGTCGGGACAATCCGGCGATGCGGTCGGGACACCGGGCGCCCGAGCCTCGTGCCATGGACACCAACACCGTGAACCCGATCCCGACCACCACGACCACGACGACCTCGACCCGTCCCGGACCCGGCCGACGCGCCGCCCTCGCGGTCACCGGCTTCCTCGCCTGCGCGCTGCCGGTCGTCTTCGCCGTCAACCTCACCCGCATGCTGCTCGTCGGCGAGGAGCCCACGCACCGCTTCCACCAGGCGACCGGCCAGGGCCTCGTGCTCTGTGCCCTGTGGCTCGTGCCGCTCCTCGCGCTGCTGCGCGCCGGCTGGGCCGGACGCCGCCCGAGCCCGGCCGCGGGCTGGCAGCACGTCGCCTTCACCACCACCGGCGTCGTCGCCGCCGCGATCGCGACGGGCGGCGGGGCGCCGTACCTCGTCGGCGTCATCGCCGTCACCGGCGCGCTCCTGTGGGCCGCCCTGCCGCAGCGCCCACGGCTCCTCGGCCCCGTGCGGGTGGACCCAGTGCTCGCACCGCTGGCGCTGCTGACCACCGCGTGGCTCATGCCGTACGCCGTCGACCAGCTCCGCGCGCAGAACGCCGTCACCGGCGGGCACCACGCGCACAACCCGCACCTGTTCGACATGGCGTGGATGTCGCTCACCGTCATGGCGCTGGCCGTGCTCGCGGCGCTGCTGCCGCAGCTGCGCCGCCTGGTCGGCTGGGTCGCCGGCGCGTGCCTCGTCACCGGAGCCGCGGGCCTGGCCTTCGGCGAGCCGACGACGTGGTCGGTCCTCACCCTCGCCCTCGGCGCCGCGGCCGCCGGAGCCGCCGCGCTCGGCGCCCGGCGACACCACTCCTGAGCAGCACGGACGCCCACCGTGCGACCTATGCTTCGCCGCATGCCGACCCGGCCCACGACCCTCCTCGGACTCGCCCTCGGGCTTGTGCCGGGGGTCGTGGGCGGGTTCGCGGGCGTCGCCGTCGTGACCGCGCACGACGCGTGGGAGCTGGGCCCGGCCGCCCAGAACGTCACCGACGCGACCGTGGGCGTGACCTGCTCCCTGATCGCCGCCGTGATGCTCCTGGTCGGCCGGCTGACCCGCGGCTCGCGCCTGCTGGCACAGGTGCTGCTCGTCGCGGGCGCCGCGTCGGGGCTGACCGCGTGGGCCACCGCAGTGGCCCTCACCGCGACCGAGGAGACCGCGTGGGTGCGGCTGGCCGTGCAGCTGCAGTCGTTCCTCTGGGTGCCGGGCTTCCTGCCCCTGCTCACGCTCGTGCCGCTGCTCTACCCGACCGGCCTGCTGCCGGGGCGGCTCTGGCGCGTCGCCGCCGGTGCCTCGATCGCCGGCATCGTCCTCATGGCGATCGGTGCCGGGCTGTTCCCGGAGCCGTTCGAGGGCCGGATCACCGTCGACCGGCCGGTGACCTGGGAGCCGGTCGCCCGCGTCACGTTCGCGCTCGGAGCGCTGCTGCTCCTGCCGTCGGCCGTCGCCGCCCTCGCCTCGCTCGGGCTCCGCCTGCGCCGCACGAGCGGCCTCGCCCGGCGCCAGGTCGTCGTGCTGCTCGTCGCCGCCGGTCTCCTCGCCCTCGCCACCGCGGCCCAGGGGGTCATCCCGTCCCCGGCCGACGTGCTCGTCCAGGCCGTGGCGGCCGCGCTCCTCCCGCTGGCCATCGGGGTCGCCGTCACACGGCACCGGCTCTACGACCTCGACACCGCGGTCTGCCGCACGCTCGCCGGCGCCAGCCTCGCGGTCTGCCTCGCCGGTGCCTACCTCACCCTCGTCGCGGTCCTCCACGGCCTGATCGGCGACGAGTCCGCGGTCAGCGCGGCCATCGCTGCGGGCGTGAGCGGGGTCCTCGTCCAGCCGCTCGGCCGGCGGCTCTCGCGCGGCGTGGACCGGTTGTACTACGGCCACCGCGCCGACCCCTACGTCGTCACCAGCCGCATGTCCGCGGCCCTCGCCGAGGTCGGCCTCGACGTGGACCGGGTGCCCGACACGGTCTGCCGCACGGTCGTCGAGGCGCTCGCCCTGCCGGCGGCCGAGCTGCGCCTGGGCGACACCGTGATCGCCTCGGCCGGCGTAGGCCACGATGCAGGCAGCAACGCAGGGCCCTCCGAGGCCTTCGACCTCGTGCACCGCGGCGAGACCGTGGCGGTCCTCGTCGCCACCGCGCGGCCCGGCGAGCCCGCCCTCGCCGAGCCGGACCGCGTGGTGCTCCAGGGCCTGGCGGACCAGGTCGCGCCCGCCCTCGCCGCGCGCCGCCTCCACCACGAGC
>CAZKZQ010000327.1:0-4057 GCA_964557235.1 uncultured Nocardioidaceae bacterium | reverse complement strand
GCCCGCCACCTCGGCGAGGATCCGCTGGGCGAGCCGGGCCGTCGCGGGACCGGCCTCGGCGATCTCGCGGAACGACGCGGCGAGGTCGCGCAGGGCGACGCCGGACTCGCCGTCGTCGAGCGCGGCCAGGGCGTCGTCGAACTCGCCGCTCCCCTCGGGGTCCGCGAGCGTGCGCAGCAGGCCCGAGCCGAGGGCGTCGTACGTCGCACTGAGGCGCACCACCGACGCGAGCTGCGTGGCGACCAGTCCGAGCACGGCGAGGTCGCGCCCGGACTCGCGCGAGCCGGAGGCCGGGTCGAGCACCTCGATCACGCCCGCGGTCTCGCCCGAGGCGTCGACGACCGGCGCGGCGAGGATGGTGGTGGGGACGTAGTCGGTGGACTCGGCCACGTCGCGGGCGAATCGCGTGTCCGAGGCGACGTCGCCGACCTGGATCGGCTCGCCGGCCATCGCGACCCAGCCGGCGATGCCGCGGCTGACCGGCATGGTGACGCCCACGATCGCCTCGGCCCCGGCACCGTCGGCGGCGACGAACCGCAGCGTCGCGCCGTCGGGCTCGACCTGTGCGAAGGAGCACGCTGCCGCGTCGAAGGTACGGCGGACCGCGGCGACCGTCGCGCTCAGCTCCTCGGCCAGCCGGGACGGACGTACGGCGTCGCCGAGGGCGTCCCCGAGCCGGGCCACGAGCGCAGCGGTGGACGGGTCCGGCGCCTGCTGCGTCATGGCGGCAGTGTGGCACGCAGGGCCCTCGGGCCACGACGACCCGGGACAGGTCGGGACGAACGACCGACCACGGCGGGCCCCTCCGCTGTGGTACACCGTGCGCATGGACTGGCCGCTGCTCGCCCCGCTCCCCCGTCCGGCCCGCGAGGCGGTGCTCGCGGCCTCGCGCCGGCGCACCTTCGGGCGCGGTGAGGTCGTGTTCCACGAGGGCGACCCCGCGGACGCGCTGCACCTCGTCGTCTCGGGTCACCTCTCGGTGCAGGTCTCGACGCCGCAGGGCGACCGCGCGACGCTCAACGTGCTCGGTCCCGGCGCCCACGTCGGCGAGCTCGCCCTGCTGCCCGACGGCCGCACGCAGCAGCGCTCGGCGACGGTGACGGCGCTCGACGAGTCCGAGACGCGCGTGCTGTCGGCGTCGTCGTTCGAGAAGCTCCGCGCGGCCCACCCCGAGGTGACCGAGATCCTCGTGACGCTGCTGGCCGACCGGGTCCGCGAGCTCAGCGAGCGCCTGCTCGAGGCGATGTACGACGGCCTCGACCGTCGGCTCTACCGCTGCCTCTACCGCCTCGGCCGGGTGTACGTCGACGGGCAGGGCCCGGTGACCATCCCGATGACCCAGGACCAGCTCTCCGACCTCGTCGGGGGCACCCGTCCCACGGTCAACCAGGTGCTCCAGCGGCTGGTCGAGCAGGGCGTGGTCGAGCTGGGCCGCGGGCGGGTGGTCCTCCTCGACGTGCCGACCCTGCGTCGCAAGGCGGCCCTGTGACCCAGCGGGCAGGTCGGCACCGCAAGCCGACCCTCCGCTCGGGGCTCCGCCACCGCGACTTCCGGTTCTTCATCGGCGCCTTCGCCACGTCCGCGATCGGGTCGTGGGCCTACAACGTCGCGCTCGCGGTCTGGCTGATCGACGCGACCGGGTCGGCCTCGTGGGTGGCCGGCTCGACGGTCGCCCGCTTCGCGCCGGCCCTGGTGATGAGCGCCTACGGCGGCGTGATCGCCGAGCGCTTCGAGCGGGTGCGGCTCATGGCCTCGCTCGACTGGGTCCTCGCCGCGATCATGACCGTCATCGCGGTCGAGATGGCGCTCGACGCCCCCGCCCTGGTGGTGGTGCTGACCGCGGCGATCTCCTCGAGCCTGTCCTCGATCTATGAGCCGGCGGCCGCTGCGATGACCCCGCAGCTGGTGCCCGCCGACGACCTCGGCTCGGCCAACGCGCTGCGCAACACCCTCGACAACGTCTGCGTCATCGCGGGCCCGGGGCTGGGCGCGCTGATCCTGCTCGTCGCGGACCCGTGGGTGGCGCTGCTGGCCAACGCCGCGACCTTCGTCGTCTCCGCGCTGCTGCTGTCGCGGATGCGCGAGCGCAGCACGCCGGTCGACGTCACCGAGGGCGGCGAGGTCGGACCGGTCAAGCAGATGCTGGTCGGCCTCACCACGATCGCGCAGTCGCGCAGCACCGCCGTCCTCGTGGGCTTCAGCATCGTCGCGACCTTCGTCTTCGGCACGGACACGGTGCTCTTCGTCGTGCTGTCGGAGGACCGCCTGGGCACGGGGGCGGAGGGCTACGGCTACCTCCTCGCCGGGCTCGGCATCGGCGGGGTCGCCGCAGCCGGCCTCGTCACCCGGCTCGAGCGCCTGCCCAGGCTGGGCGTGGTGATCCTCGTCGGCATGGCGCTCTACTGCCTGCCCACGCTGGTCTTCCTCGTCACCGACTCGCCCACGATCGGCTTCGTCGCCCAGTGCGTGCGCGGGGGCAGCACCCTGGTCGTCGACGTCCTCGCGATCACCGCGATGCAGCGGTCCGTCCCGAGCGAGCGGCTCGGCCGGGTCTTCGGCGCGTTCGACTCGCTCATGGTCCTGGCGATCCTGGTCGCGTCCCTGGTCACCCCGGTGAGCCTGGAGCTGCTCGGCCTCGACACGACGCTGTGGATCGTCGGGCTGGGCATCCCCGTCGTGAGCGCCCTGTGCTGGCCGCTGCTGGCCGGCATGGACCGCGAGTCCGCCGAGCGCCGTGTGTTCCTCGCGCCCAAGCTCAGCCTGCTCACCGGCGTCGGCCTCTTCGCCGAGGTCCGCGAGGGCGCGCTCGACCAGCTCGCCGACGAGGCGACCCTGGTCGACGTGCCGGCCGGCACGGTGGTGATCGCTCAGGGCGACCCGGCCGACGCGTTCTACGTCATCGCCGAGGGCACCCTGGCGGTCAGCGCCGAGGGTGCGGCCCCGCTGCCCGACATGACCGCGGGCGACGGCTTCGGCGAGATCGGACTGCTCGAGGACATCCCGCGCACGGCCACGGTCACCGCCGTCACCGACGCCCGGCTGCTGCGCGTCTCGGGTGCCGACTTCCTCGCCGCCCTCACCCAGGAGGAGCCGTCCGCGGCCTTCCTCGACGGCGCCAAGCTGCGGCTCGGTCGCACCCACCCCGGCCGCGGGCTCACCCGCGCCGGACTGTCCACCGACTGAGCGCCGACCGACCCGGTCCGACACAATCGGCCCATGCAGCTCTCCATGTTCACCGCCGGGGACGGCGACGACCTGGTCCCCACCGACGTCGCCCGGAGCATGTGGAGCAAGGACCAGATGCACGGCGTGGCGGTCAGCGGTGCCCTCGCCCGCGGCCTCGAGCGCCACCTCGCCGAGCTCGGCCGCGACGACCTCGTGCCCACGCGCTACCGCGTCGACCTCTTCAAGGCGGCCCGCATGGTCCCCGGCCGCGTCGAGGTCGAGCTCGTCCGCCAAGGGCCGCGACTGTGCCTGCTCGACGCCTCGTTCGTGCAGGGCGACACCCGGGTCGCCCGGGCGTCGTGCCAGTTCCTCAAGCCCACCGAGAACCCGTCCGGGCAGGCGTGGGAGCCGGCGGAGCGGCTCTCACCGCCACCGCTGGACGTCGTACCCGTGAGCGACGAGCCGCGCGTGCCGTTCTTCTCCAGCGACGCCCCGTGGAGCCAGGACTTCACCGCCCACCAGAACGCCGGGCGCAAGATCACCTGGCAGGCGGGGCTCCCCGTGCTCGCGGGCGAGCAGCCGACGCCGTTCCAGGTCGTCGCCGCGGTCGCCGACGCGACGAGCATGGTCGTCAACTGGGGCACCGAGGGCGTGCAGTACATCAACACCGACATCGACCTCGCGCTCGCACGGCTGCCGGTGAGCCTGGAGATCGGCTTCGCCGCGGTCGACCGGGTCGAGGTCGACGGGCTCTCGGTCGGCTCGGCCACGGTCTTCGACCGCTCGGGCACGATCGGCGTCGCCTCGGTCACCGCGCTGGCCAACGCCAAGCGGCCGGTCGACTTCGAGCGCGTGAGGTACGACGACGACGGGACCCGGCACGCGACCTGAG
>CAZKZQ010000326.1:0-4089 GCA_964557235.1 uncultured Nocardioidaceae bacterium | reverse complement strand
GCCGCCGACCTCGTGGTGTGCCGCTCCGGGGCCAACACCGTCACCGAGGTGGCGGCCGTCGGGCTGCCCGCGGTGTTCGTGCCCCTGCCGATCGGCAACGGCGAGCAGGCGCTCAACGCGCGCGGCGTCGTCGCCGCCGGGGGCGGGCTGCTCGTCGACGACGCGGCGCTGACCCCGGAGTGGGTGGCCGCCACCGTGCCCGGCCTGCTCCACGACGCCGGACGCCTGGCGACCATGTCGAGCGCGGCCGCCGGCCTGATCCGGCGCGACGCCGACGAGCGCCTCGCGGCGATGATCCGCTCCGCGGGGGCCGGCTCGTGAGGGTCCCCATCCCCGAGGAGATCCCGCCGGCCGAGGAGCTCGGCCGGGTGCACTTCGTCGGCATCGGCGGCGCGGGCCTGTCGGGCATCGCGCGCGTGATGCTCGGCCGCGGCGTCGCTGTCAGCGGCAGCGACGGCAAGGCGTCGCCGACCCTCGACGCCCTGGCTGCGCTGGGCGCCCGCGTCCACGTGGGTCACTCCGCCGACCAGCTCGGCGACGCCGACACGGTCGTGGTCTCCACCGCCGTGCGCGAGGACAACCCCGAGGTCGTGGCGGCGATGTCCCGCGGGCTGCGGGTCTGGCCGCGCTCCGCCGCGCTCCAGTCCGTCCTGCTCGGCCGCCGCACGGTCGCCGTCGCCGGCACCCACGGCAAGACCACGACGACCTCGCTGCTCACCGTCGCGCTGCTCGCCTGCGACGCCGGCCCGTCGTACGCCATCGGGGGCGACCTCACCGCGACCGGCCTCAACGCCGAGGCGGGGGCCGGCGACCTCTTCGTCGCCGAGGCCGACGAGAGCGACGGCGCCTTCCTCGTCTACACCCCCCACGCCGCGGTCGTCACCAACGTCGAGGCCGACCACCTCGACAACTGGGGCACCGAGGAGGCCTACCACCAGGCGTTCCGCGACTTCCTCGACCGGATCGACCCGGCCGGGTTCCTGGTCGTCTGCGTCGACGACCCCGGGGCCGCCGACCTCGCCGACACGGCCCGGGCGCGCGGGCTGCGCACGATCGCCGTCGGGGAGTCCGCCGGCGCCGACCTGCGCGCGACCTCCCTGGCCTTCGAGGGCTCGACGTCGGGGTTCGACGTGCAGGGGCCGTCGGGCCACCTGGGTCGGGTGACGCTGCAGATCCCGGGGCGGCACTACGTGCTCGACGCGATGGCGGCGCTCGCGGCCGGCCTCGAGCTGGGCTTCGCCTTCGAGCGGCTGGTGGCGGGGCTGGAGTCGTTCACCGGCACCCGCCGCCGCATGGAGCGCAAGGGCGAGGTGGCCGGCGTGCGCGTCTACGACTCCTACGCCCACCACCCCAAGGAGATCGCCGGCGACCTGCAGGCCGCCCGGGCGCTGGCGGGGGAGGGGCGGGTCGTCGTCGCCTACCAGCCCCACCTGGTCTCGCGCACCCGCATCTTCGGCGCCCAGATGGGCGAGGCGCTCGGCGCCGCCGACGAGGTGGTCGTGCTCGACGTCTACCTCGCCCGCGAGGACCCCGAGCCCGGCGTGGACGGCGCGATGGTCGCCGCCCACGTGCCGCTGCCGGCCTCGCAGGTGCGTTTCGTGCCCGAGCGCTCGGAGGTGCCTGCCCTGCTGGCGTCGATCGCGCGGCCGGGCGACCTGGTGCTGACGCTGGGCGCCGGCGACGTGACCGAGCTGGGGCCGCTCGTGCTCCAGGAGCTGACCACCCGTGCGGAGGGCTGAGCCGTGTCCGACCTGCTGAACCGTGAGGAGACCGCGGCGCCGGAGGAGCGCCTCGGTCGCACCCGTCGGCTCTTCGCCCGCCGCCAGCGCGCCCGTCGCTGGCGCATCTGGCGCCGCGTGCTCCTGGCCGTGCTGGCGCTGGGGGCCGTCGGCGCCGTGGTGTGGCTGGTGTTCTTCTCCTCGGTGCTCGCGGTCAAGGGCGCGCGCGTCGACGGCGTCTCGGTGCTCACCACGCGCCAGGTGGCGCAGGTCGCCGACGTGCCGACCGGCGTACCCCTCGCGACCGTCGACCTCGGCGCCATCGAGGCGCGCGTGGAGGACCTCGCGCCCGTGCTCGACGCCGACGTGTCCCGCTCCTGGCCCGACCAGGTGCTCATCACCGTCACCGAGCGCACCGCCGTCCTCGCGGTCGACCGCGAGGGCTCGTGGAAGGGCGTCGACGCCGAGGGGGTCGTCTTCCGCGACTACGCCAAGCAGCCCTCCGGCCTGCCCGTCGTCGCGATGAAGGCCGAGACCTCCAGCGAGGCGCTGGCCGAGGCGGCGCTCGTGGTCGACGCCCTGCCCGACGACATCCTGCGCACGACCGAGTCCCTCGACGTCAGCTCGATCGACTCGATCGTGCTGCACCTCCGCGGCGGCGCCACCGTCAACTGGGGGAGTGCCGACCAGGCCGCCGACAAGGCGCGCGTGCTCGAGGTCCTCCTGCGCCAGAAGGGGTCGACGTACGACGTCACCGCCCCTGGCCGCCCCACCGTCCGGCCGTAGGGGGGTCAGCGCGGGAGGGGGCGAGGGCCGGTCGCAGTGACCAGTCGCTGGGGCTGCCAGCCCTCGACGTGCCGGAAGCCGTCGAAACGACCGCCCTGGTCCTCGATGCCCGCGCGCAGCGACGACCGGTAGAACTTCACGTGGGTGAAGTCCTCGAACAGGACGTAGACGGGGTCGACCGTCTCGCTCTGGAACTGCTGGCCGGTGAGGGCCGCGCGGTGCTCGCGGGAGAACTCCTCGAAGTCGTCCCCGACGACGACCCCCAGGTGCTCGAGCCCCATCTTGTAGACGCGCTGGTGGACCGGAGGGATGAGCTCGACGTCCTGCACCACCGAGCCGTCGAGCACCTCGAGCGGCTCGCTGAGCACGATCAACGAGATCGGGCGGCCGTTCCACACGTTCTCGTCGGTCGCCCTCGCGTGGCGCTCCAGCAGCTCCCGGACGCGGAGGTACTGGTCCCACTCCGGCACGCGGAAGGCGAGGTGGCTCAGGGAGTACGCCGCGATGTCGATGCCGCGCTCCCTCAGGCGGTCGCGCTGCTGCGCGGCGAAGGCCCGGTAGTCGCCGATGATGTCTGCGATCGGGTCGGTCATCTCGTGCCTCCCTCGGGCTGCGACCCACCTGCAGCTCCACCTGCAGATGACGTCCGTCCAGCATGGCGTACGTCCGCGATCCCAGCACCTGCAGGCATTTTCACCTCGATTTGTCGACACGCCTGCGTGTCGCCGAGGTGCGTGGGTCGCCAGGACCTACCTTCGTTCGCAGGCACCAGGTTGACATAACATTAACCTTCTAGTTCAAGGTTAAGGATGAAGGCCCGGAGCCCTTCCCCGATCGACCAGCACAGCCCGCACAGCACAACCACAGACCAGACGCCGGCCCCGCACCCGGGCCCGGCAACACCAAGTGAGAGGGATCCCTGCCGTGGCAGCACCGCAGAACTACCTGGCCGTGATCAAGGTCGTCGGTATCGGCGGCGGTGGTGTCAACGCCGTCAACCGGATGATCGAGGTCGGCCTCAAGGGCGTCGAGTTCATCGCGATCAACACCGACGCCCAGGCACTCCTCATGAGCGACGCCGACGTCAAGCTCGACATCGGTCGTGAGCTCACCCGCGGCCTCGGCGCCGGCGCCAACCCCGAGGTGGGCGCCAAGGCGGCCGAGGACCACGCCGACGAGATCGAGGAGGTCCTCAAGGGGGCCGACATGGTCTTCGTCACCGCCGGCGAGGGCGGCGGCACCGGCACCGGCGGCGCGCCCGTCGTGGCCCGCATCGCCCGCTCGCTCGGCGCGCTGACCATCGGTGTCGTGACCCGGCCGTTCTCCTTCGAGGGCAAGCGTCGCGCCAACCAGGCGGAGGAGGGGATCAACGGCCTGCGCGAGGAGGTCGACACCCTCATCGTCATCCCCAACGACCGGCTGCTGTCGATCAGCGACCGCAACGTGTCGGTGCTCGACGCCTTCAAGCAGGCCGACCAGGTGCTCCTCCAGGGCGTCTCGGGCATCACCGACCTGATCACCACCCCGGGCCTGATCAACCTCGACTTCGCCGACGTCAAGTCCGTGATGTCCAACGCCGGCTCCG
>CAZKZQ010000325.1:0-4097 GCA_964557235.1 uncultured Nocardioidaceae bacterium | reverse complement strand
GCGACCTGCTCGTGGAGCACGTCGGCGGTCGGGGCGAGGAAGTCGGCGCGGGCCAGGCGACGCGTGGCGATGGTCTCGGGGAGCGCGGCGCCGAGGCGGAGCTGGTGGGTGCCGCGACCGTCGGCGTCGTACTCCGACGCGACGACGACGGCGCCGAAGTAGGAGCCGCTCTGGTCGCGGACGACGACCTGCTCGCCCGTCTCGGGGTGCGAGGAGCTCACCGCGGGCGTCACGGCGAAGGCCACGCGATTGCGTCGCTGCAGGGGGGTCAGGCTGACCTGGACCAGCTGCACGGCTCCTCCTCTCGGTCCATCTCGGGGCCGGCATCGGCTTCTGACACGTCAACGAGGCAGATCCGGCGAAGGTATGGGACGTTCGGGCAAAACGTGATGTCTCGCCCGACACACCCTGTGTGGCCTGGGACATGCGGCTGGGAGGATGGCGCCATGGGGTCTGGAGACGGGGTCGTGCTGCGCGCGTTCGAGGAGCGTGACCTGGCCGACGTGCTCGCGCTCAACGAGGCCGAGGTGCACAACCTTGCTCCGATGGACGAGCAGCGGCTGCGCGAGCTCCAGCAGTGGGCCGAGCTGTTCGTGGTCGCCGAGGTGGACGACGCGTTCGCCGGCTTCGTGATCACGATGCCGCCGGGGACGGCGTACGACTCGGTGAACTACCGCTGGTTCGCCGCGAGGTACGGCGACGAGTTCGCCTACCTCGACCGCGTCGTGCTCACCGCCGCGACGCGGCGCCGTGGGGTCGGCACGCGGATCTACGACCTGGCCGAGGAGACCGCCCGGCCTCGCGGACGGCTGGCCCTCGAGGTGCGGCAGGAGCCGCCCAACACGGTGTCGCTGGCCTTCCACGCGAGCCGTGGCTACGAGCCCGTCGGCCTCCTCGGCGACGAGGGCCACCGCGACGCGCTGATGGTCAAGGAGCTCGCCGGTGGGTGACCGGCTCGGCGCCCGGGACCTCGTCGACCTCGTCCTCGACGACGGGTCGTGGGTCTCGTGGGACACCCCGCCGGACCGCACCGGCGCGTCGGAGGAGTACGCCGCGTCGCTGGCCGAGGCGACCGTCAAGGCCGGCACCGACGAGTCGGTGATCACCGGTGAGGCCACCCTGCGGGGGCGCCGGGTCGGAGTGGTGGTCGGGGAGTTCGGCTTCCTCGCCGGCTCGATCGGCGTCGCCGCCGCGCGCCGCGTCGTGCACGCCGTCCAGCGCGCGACCCGGGAGGGGCTGCCCCTCGTGGCGGCGCCCGTGTCCGGTGGCACGCGCATGCAGGAGGGCACGCCGGCGTTCGTCTGGATGGCGCAGATCAGCGCGGCGCTCGCGCTGCACAAGGCCGCGGGGCTGCCCTACCTCGTCTACCTCCGCAACCCCACGACCGGCGGCGTGATGGCGTCGTGGGGATCGCTCGGGCACGTGACCGTCGCGGAGCCCGGCGCGCTGCTCGGCTTCCTCGGGCCGCGGGTCTACGAGGCGATCTACGGCGAGCCGTTCCCCGACGGGGTGCAGACCGCCGAGAACCTCCACGCTCACGGCCTCATCGACGGCGTCGTCCCGCCGGAGGAGATCGCCGACCTCCTCGACCGCACGCTCACCATCCTGCAGGCGTCTGGCGACCCGGTGGTGCCGATGGCGCCGCTCCCGGAGGTCACCGACGTCGACACGTGGGAGTCCGTCACGCGGTCGCGCCGGCCGGAGCGCCCCGGCGTACGCCGCTTCCTGAAGTACGCCGCCACCGACGTCGTGCCGCTCAACGGCACCGGCCAGGGCGAGGCCGAGGCGGGGCTGCTGCTCGCGCTCGTGCGCTTCGGCGACACCCCCTGCGTGCTGCTGGCCCAGGACCGCCGCGGACAGACGGAGACCCATCCCCTCGGGCCGGCCGCGCTGCGTGAGGCGCGACGGGGCATGCGCCTGGCCGCCGAGCTGCACCTGCCACTGGTCACGCTGATCGACACCCCCGGCGCCGCGTTGTCGGTGGAGGCCGAGGAGGGCGGGCTGGCCGGCGAGATCGCGCGCAGCCTCGCCGACCTGGTCACGCTCCGGGCCCCGACGCTCTCCCTCATGCTCGGCCAGGGCACGGGCGGTGGGGCGCTCGCTCTGCTGCCGGCCGACCGGGTCGTCGCAGCCCAGCACGCGTGGCTCTCACCTCTGCCGCCCGAGGGGGCGAGCGCGATCGTGCACCGCGACACCGACCACGCCGCCGAGATGGCTCGCGCGCAGCGGGTGCGCAGCCTCGACCTGCAGGCCGAGGGCATCGTCGACGTCATCGTCCCCGAGCTCCCCGACGCCGCCGACGAGCCCGAGGAGTTCTGCCGTCGCGTGGGCGAGGTGCTGCGCCACGAGCTCGCGTGGCTGCGCAGGCAGGACGTCGAGGGCCTGGTCGCCACCCGCATGGAGAGGCACACATGAGCACACGCACGACCGTCGTCACCGGCACCGCGTCGGGCATCGGCGAGGCCACCGCGCGGCTGCTGCGCGAGCGCGGCCACCGGGTGGTCGGCGTCGACCGGGTCGAGTCCCCGGCAGCCGACGTCTCGGTGGTCGCCGACCTGTCGACGGCGGCCGGGCGGGCGGCCGCCCTCGCAGACGTCGAGGTCGCGCTCGGCGACTCGCTCCTGCACGGGGTCGTCCCGTGCGCCGGGCTGGCCGGGCTCAGCGGCGGCGACCCCGCGCTGCTCGTGTCGGTCAACTACTTCGGGGCGATCGCGCTCGTCGAGGGGCTGCGCGACCGGCTCGCCTCGACCGCCGCTGCCGGGGAGCCCGCAGCCGTCGTGCTGCTGTCGTCGAACTCGACCACCTGCCAGCCGGGCTGGGCCCTCGACGTCGCCGACGCCTGCCTCGACGGGGACGAGGGCGTTGCTCGCGACCGGGCAGCGCGACGTGACGCGGTGACGGTCTATCCCTCCACGAAGGCCGCCCTGGCGTGGTGGGCCCGCTCCACGGGCACCGGGCCCACGTGGGCGGGGTCCGGCATCCGGGTCAACGCCGTCGCGCCGGGCCTGGTCGACACCGCGATGACCCAGGGCGTGAAGGCCGACCCGGTCTTCGGCCGCTTCGCGGACACCTATCCCACCGCGCTCGGCCGCGCCGGCCGGCCGGAGGAGATCGCCGCGGTCATCGCGTTCCTGCTCTCGGAGGAGGCCGCGCTCCTGGTCGGCTCGGTGGTCGTCGCCGACGGCGGCACCGACGCCCTCAAGCACCCTCGCCGCCCGCGCGTGCCGTGGGTCCCCGCGCCGGTGATGAAGGGCGTCGGCCGCGTGATCCCCCTCGTGACCCGGCTGCAGGACCGCCTCCGGTGACGCTCCCCACCGACGAGAGCGCGCGCCACCGCGAGGTGACCGTGCGGCTGCGCGCGGCCGGCTGCGTGTTCGCCGAGGAGGAGGCCGCCCTGCTCATCGAGGCCTCCCCCACCACCGTCGGCCTCGAGCGCCTGGTCGAGCGACGCTGCGCGGGCGAGCCGCTCGAGGTGCTCCTCGGGTGGGCAGCCTTCCGCGGGCTGCGGGTCGGGGTGAGCCCCGGCGTCTTCGTCCCCCGCCGTCGCACCGAGGCGATCGTCGACCTCGCCTCGGACCTCGCGCCCGAGGGCGCCGTGCTGGTCGACCTCTGCACCGGGACCGGCGCGGTCGCCCTCGCGCTGAGCCAGGAGCGGCCCGACCTCGAGCTCTATGCCGCCGACCTCCACCCCGCCGCGCTGCAGTGCGCCCGGGTCAACCTGCTCGACCGCGCCCAGGTGTTCCTCTCCGACCTGTTCGACGGTCTGCCCGCCGACCTGCGCGGACGCGTCCAGGTGGTCACCGCCAACGTCCCCTACGTGCCGACCGGCGAGCTCGACCTGCTCCCCTCCGAGGCCCGCGACCACGAGCCGCTCACCACGCACGACGGCGGCGACGACGGCCTGGACGTCGTACGCCGGCTGGCGCGGGACGCGCGCGACTGGCTCGTGCCCGGTGGTCACGTCGTGGTCGAGGTCAACCGCCGCCAGGTCGCGGGCGCGCGCTTCGCGATCGCGACGGCCGGGCTGCGGCCCCAGGTCGCCCTCGAGGACGAGGACGGCACGGTCTTCCTCACCGGCCGTCTGGGCTGAGACCCAC
>CAZKZQ010000324.1:0-4108 GCA_964557235.1 uncultured Nocardioidaceae bacterium | reverse complement strand
CGCCCGACCGGCTACTCCGTGCGCTGCGTGAACCTCGCCGGCACCCACGTGGTGACGGCGTCCGACACGGCGAGCCCGACCGTCGTGACCGGGCTGCGCACGGGCAAGGCCTACGACTGCCGGGTGCGCGCGCGTTCCAAGGCCGGTCCCGGCGTGTGGAGCGCGAAGGTCAGGATCCCCGCACGTCCCTGACCAGCGCCTCCACCAGCCCGGTCGCGCTGCGGGTGACCATCGCGAGCACCTGCTCGAAGCCGTCGTCGTGGCCGTAGTACGGGTCCGGCACCTCGCGGTCGCCGTCGCTCGCCCGCGGGTCGAAGTCGCGGAACATCCGCACGCGGTCCCACTCGTCGGGGTCGTGGGCGTGCTCGAGGATGTCGGCGTGGTTGGTGGCGTCCATCGCGAGGACGAGGTCGCAGTCCTCGATCCAGGACCGGCCGAACTTGCTCGCCCGGTGCCGCGAGGCGTCGTAGCCGTGGGCGGTCAGGGTCGCGGCCGCGCGTCGGTCCATGGGGGCACCGACGTGCCAGCCGCCGGTGCCGGCGCTGACCACCTCGACGCGGTCGCCGAGGCCGGCCCGGTCGACCAGGTCCTCGAGCACCACGTGGGCCATCGGCGAGCGGCAGATGTTGCCGAGGCAGACCACGGCGACGCGGTAGCGGCCGGGCGTGCGCGGGGCGGGGAGGCTCACTTGTCGTCGTCGACGAACGAGCCGAGGATCGCGCTGACGACGCTGATGACCAGCGCGCCGAGGAGGGCCGTGCCGAAGCCGTCGACCTCGAAGCCGAGACCGAGGCTGTCCGCGATCCGGCTGGTCAGCAGGAGCATCACGGCGTTGATCACCCACAGCAGCAGGCCGAGGGTGAGGATGATGAACGGCAGCGAGAGCAGCTTGATCACCGGTGCGATGAAGGCGTTGATCAGGCCGAAGACGACCGCGACGCCGATCAGGGTGAGCGCCCGGTCGTCACGGTCGGTGAGCCGGATGCCGTCGAGCAGCCAGGCGGCGACGGCGAGTGCGGCGGCGTTGACCGCGACGCGGATCAGCAGGTTCATGACGCCAGCGTAGGTGGGGCAGACTCGCCCGGTGCCCACCGCCGCCCACCTCCGTCATCCGCGCGTCGGCTTCGCGCTGGTCGGCCTGGGGGCGCTGCTGTTCATCGTCAACGCCGGCGTCTCACGGGTGGTGCTGCGTGCGGGGGTCGACCCCGCCGAGCTGACCACGGCACGGATCACCGGCACGGCGCTGTGCCTCCTCGCCTTCTGCCTGGTCGCCCGGCGCAGTGCGCTGCGGCCACCCGAGGGGCGGCTGCGGTGGCTGCTGCTCCTGCACGGCCTCGTCGGCGTCGCCGCCCTGCAGTGGGCCTACTTCGTCGCGATCGACCGGCTGCCGATCGGGCTGGCGCTGCTGCTGGAGTACCAGGCGCCCCTGCTGGTCGCCCTGTGGGCGAGGTTCGTCCAGGGCGAGCACCTGCGCCGGCGGGCGTGGGTCGGGCTCGGCCTGGCGCTGCTCGGCCTGGCCATGGCGACCGGGGTGCTCGGGGGCGGGCTCCGCTGGGACCTGCTCGGCCTGCTGGCCGGTCTCGCGGCGGCGGTGTGCTTCGCGACGTACTTCGTGGTCGGCGAGCACGGGGTCGCCGAGGTCGACCCGGTGCGCGTGGTGCTGTGGTCCTTCGGGATCGGCGCGGTCGCGATGAACCTGGCGACGCCGGTCTGGGGCTTCCCGACCGAGGTGCTCACCGCCGACGTGCCGCTGCTCGGCCGGCTCGGCGAGGTGCCCGGGCTCGGCCACGCGCCGGGCGCGCTGCTGCTGGCCTGGGTCGTCGTGCTCGGGACGCTGGTGCCGTTCGCCGCCGAGCTCGTCGCCCTGCGGCACCTCTCGGCCTCGGTCGTGACCATGGTCGCGATGCTCGAGCCGGTCGGCGTGGCGGTCCTCGGGTGGGCGTGGTTCCGCGAGGACCTGGGGCTGGTCGCGACCCTGGGCTACGCCCTCGTGGTGGGCGGCATCCTGGCGGCGCAGACCGGCCGCACCACGGTGCACGAGCCCGAGACGGTCCCGCTCGTGCAGGCCTGAGGACCCGGGCCCGGTCCGTGGTCGCTGACCCGATCGGGCTACGTCGCACCGGGTGATCGGTCAGCCGGGTGGTGGCCGAACGTAGTTGGACATCCGACCGAGTACCCGACGGCAAATGTCCGATTCGCCCAGTACCGTTGATCTCGGCGGTCGACCACCGGACGAGCATGGTGGGTGCGCGACAGGTGGGGTGTCGAACGCCGAGCCGGGTGGGCCCGTGGGGGCACGTGGCCCTCCCGGCGCCTCTGGGGAACACATGGGGATCGCAACAGCCCCGGCCCAGTGCGTTGTGGGAGGCGCAATGGGTCGGGGCTGTGGCCTGTCTAACCTGCTCTGGTGAGCACCGAGTCCCCCTCCGGCCCTGTCCCGCGCGCCGCCCTGGCCGACGTCCCGGCGTACGTCGCCGGCCGTCCCGCCGCCGCCGTGCCCGGGCGACCGTCCTACAAGCTGTCGTCCAACGAGAACCCCTTCCCGCCACCCGCCGCGGTGGTCGAGGCGGTCGAGCAGGCGGCCCGGCAGGTCAACCGCTATCCCGACATGGGCAACACCGCGGTGTACGACGCCCTCGCGCGCCGGCTCGGGCAGCCGACCGAGCGCCTGGCCGCAGCGACCGGCTCGGTCGCGCTGCTCTACCACCTGGTGCAGGCGTTCTGCGAGGCCGGCGACGAGGTCGTCTTCGCCTGGCGGTCCTTCGAGGCCTACCCGATCGCGGCGGCCGTCAACGGGGCCCGGTCGGTGCAGGTGCCGCTGACCGCCGACGGACGCCACGACCTGCCCGCGATGGCGGCGGCCGTCACCGATCGCACCAAGGTCGTCCTGGTCTGCACGCCCAACAACCCGACCGGCCCGGCCGTGACGCGCGCCGAGCTGGAGGCCTTCCTCGCCGAGGTGCCGGCCCACGTCGTGGTCGTCGTCGACGAGGCCTATCGCGAGTTCGTCCGCGGTCCCGAGGCGTTCGACGCGCTCGACCTGCTCGAGGGCCGTCCCAACGTCGTCGTCATGCGCACGCTGGCCAAGGCGTTCGGCCTGGCCGGGCTGCGCGTGGGCTACCTCGTGGCGCACGAGCCCGTCGCGGCCGCCGTACGCGCCTGCGCCCTGCCGTTCGGGGTGAGCGCGGTCGCCCAGGCCGCGACCGTCGCCGCGCTCGGGGCCGAGGAGGAGCTGCTCGCGCGGGTCGAGGAGATCGTCGCCGAGCGCTCGCGCGTGACCGCCGCCCTGCGGGACCAGGGCTGGACCCTCCCGGACGCCCAGGGCAACTTCGTCTGGCTCGCGCTGGGGGAGGACACCCCGCGGTTCGCCCAGGCCTGCGAAGAGGCCGGCGTGATGGTGCGGCCCTACGCCACCGACGGCGTCCGGGTCACGATCGGGGAGCCCGCCGCCAACGACGTGTTCCTCGGCGTCGCGCGCGACTTCCTGCCCAAGGTCTAGGGGTCTCGAGGCTCGCCCTGGCGGCTCGCACCTCGACCGACGGGAACCGCCCGGTTGGCGGGCGGAGTGTCCCTTTCGCTACGGTGGGGACGATCGGTGTGTCACCGGTCACACGCCCCGAGCGCGTCCGCCGGACCACCCGCACCGGCCTCGCGCGAGGGCTGCTCCACCCCCCAAGCTCTGTCCACGCGGAGACCGGAGACCCCGGACGACGACGACACGAAGGAGTGCCCGCATGTCGCGGAACAAGGACGTCATCGCCAGCGAGTTCGGCCCTGCGCTGATGCACCGCAGGCGGGCTCAGGGCGATCCGCCCGACGCCGGCTCGGCCGACCCCAACATCGAGTTCGTCCAGCTGCTCACGCCCGAGGGCGAGCGCGTGGACCACCCCAGCTTCTCCTTCGACGAGGACGACGAGACCGTCCGAGGCTTCTACCGCGACATGGTCCTCACCCGCCGCATCGACATCGAGGCGACGGCGCTGCAGCGCCACGGCGAGCTCGGCATCTGGGCCCAGCTCCTCGGCCAGGAGGCGGCGCAGGTCGGCTCCGGCCGCGCGCTGTCCCCGCAGGACTACGTCTTCCCGACCTACCGCGAGCACGGCGTCGC
>CAZKZQ010000323.1:0-4109 GCA_964557235.1 uncultured Nocardioidaceae bacterium | reverse complement strand
AGACCGGCAAGTTCGACGCGGTCGTGTTCACCTCGTCCTCGACGGTGCGCAACCTCGTCGGCATCGCCGGCAAGCCGCACCCGTCGACGATCATCGCGGTGATCGGCCCCCAGACGGCCAAGACGGCCGAGGAGCACGGCCTGCGCGTCGACGCCATGGCGACCGACCCGTCGGCGGAGAACCTCGCCGACGCGCTCGCCGCCCTCGGCTACGCCCGTCGTGCCCAGCAGCTCGAGGCCGGGCTGCCCGTCACCAAGCCGTCGGACCGCAGGGGCCCCGCCCGCCGCAAGTGACGATCCCCAGGGAAACCGACCGGGCCCGTAACCTGGGGGCATGAGCGAGCCTGTCCAGGGACCCGTCGTACGCCCGCGCCGCTTGCGGCGGACCGCCGGGCTGCGCGAGCTGGTCGCGGAGACCTCGCTCGCCCCGCGCCAGCTGGTGCTGCCGGTGTTCGTGCGCGAGGGTCTCGACGAGCCGCGCCCGATCGCCTCGATGCCGGGGGTCGTGCAGCACTCGCGCGACTCGCTGCGCAAGGCGGCGGCCGAGGCCGCGGGGCTCGGGCTGGGCGGGATCATGCTCTTCGGCGTCCCCGAGACCAAGGACGCGACCGGGTCGGGCGCGCTCGACCCCGACGGCGTGCTCAACGTGGCGATCCGCGACGTCGTCGCCGAGGTGGGTGACGCCCTCCCGGTGATGAGCGACCTGTGCCTCGACGAGTTCACCGACCACGGCCACTGCGGCGTGCTCGCCGCCGACGGCTCGGTGGACAACGACGCCACGCTCGCGGTCTATGCCGAGATGGCCGTCGCCCACGCCGAGGCCGGGGTCGACCTGGTCGGCCCCAGCGGGATGATGGACGGTCAGGTCGGCGTCGTCCGGTCCGCGCTCGACGCCGCCGGGCACACCGACGTGGCCGTCCTGGCGTACTCCGCGAAGTACGCCTCCGCGTTCTTCGGCCCGTTCCGCGAGGCCGTGGACTCCAGCCTCCAGGGCGACCGCCGGACCTACCAGCAGGACCCGCGCAACCGGCTCGAGGGCGTCCGCGAGGCGCTGCTCGACGTCGCCGAGGGAGCGGACCTGGTGATGGTCAAGCCGGCCCTGGCCTACCTCGACGTGCTGCGCGAGGTGCGCGACGCGGTCGAGGTGCCCGTGGCGGCGTACAACATCTCCGGCGAGCTGGCCATGGTCGAGGCCGCGGCCGCCAACGGCTGGATCGACCGGCGTGCGGCCATCCTCGAGACCCTCACCAGCATCCGCCGGGCCGGCGCCGACGTGGTCCTGACCTACTGGGCCGCCGAGGCCGCGCCCTGGCTGCGCGAGGGCTTCTGACCCGCACAGCGCGAACGAGCCCCGGACCGTGAGGTCCGGGGCTCGTCTCGTGGAGCTGGGTGCGGGTCAGCCGCCGAGCAGGCCGCCGACGGTGTCGGCGAGGCCGGCCAGCAGGTTGTTGACCGCGGCCGCGCCACCGTCGAGGTAGGCGTTGGCGCAGGCGCTGAGGCCGCCGATGGCGGTGAGCTCGGCACCGCTCAGGTTGGCCTGGCACCAGGCGGTGGCCTTCTCGAGCGGGGTGAGCGTGTTGGTCACGGTGCCCGCGACGTCGTCGCCGGCGTCCTTGACCTTGTCGATCGGGTCGGGGCTCGAGCCGGTGTTGCCGCCGGGGACGACCGTCGTGCCGCCGCCGGTGCTGTCGCCGCCGCCGGTGGACGTGCCGCCACCGTTGCTGCTCGGGGCCTGGGTCTGACCCTGCTGCGGCTTGGGGGCGCGGGAGCCCTTGTAGCCGCTGGCACCGCTCTTGCCGCCGAAGACGGAGTCGCCGTAGGACGGGGTGAAGGTGGTGCTGGAGGTCGAGCCGTTGGGCGTCGCGCTGTAGTCGCCGGCCGCGTAGGCGTCGGCGATCGAGAGCACGAGGTTCACGTAGTCCTGGCTGTGGTTGTAGCGGTAGACCGCGGACTCCTGGCCGGCGCGGTTGCCGAGGTTCTCGTCGCCGGAGCAGAGGTAGACCGCCGTCGCCAGGGCGGCGTCGTCGATGTCCTGCGGGTTGCGCTGGCCGTCGCCGTCGCCGTCCACGCCGACGACCCGCCAGGTCGAGGGGATGAACTGCATCGGGCCGACCGCGCGGTCGAACTGCTTGTCGCGGTCGAACTCGCCGGCGTCGGTGTCGCCGATGCGCTGGGTGCCGTTGGAGCCGTTGAGCGGGATGCCGATGATGCCGGGGGTCGAGACGCCCTCGTCGGTCAGGGCGTTGCCGCCGTAGGTGCCGTGGTTGGACTCGACGCGGCCGATCGCGGCGATCAGCGGCCACTCGATGTTGCACGAGGGGTCAGCGGAGTCGATGACCTGCGCGGCGCGCTGGTAGGCGGCGAGCGCGGCGGCGGGGATGCCGTTGGTGGAGGCGCTGGAGAGCACCTTGTCGGCGGAGCCGGAGGGGATGCCGGGGGCGATCTGGCCGGGGGCCGACACGGAGGCCGGGTCGTCGATCGCCTTGCTGGGGACGGTGCTGCCGTCGGGCAGCTTGCCGGCGGAGTCGGAGTCGTCGGCCGTGGCGCTCGACACTGCGAGGCTCGCGGTCCAGGCGCCCGAGAGCAGGGCCAGCGGGACGAGGGCGGTCGCCTTCTGCCATCTGGTCATGCGGTGGTTCATCGGTATGTCTCCCTTGTCGCCGACCCGGTGTGGGCCGGTGTCTCGCTCCCGTGTGGTGTCTCTCTCTCCAACGAGCTGAGCGCCATTCGGTTATGGCCCAGGTCGTCGAACGCCTCCCAGGAGGCCCCCGTGGTGGGATCGTTCCCCAACGTTCCGCGCACCAAGCCTAAGGTCCCGAAACGCCCTCTGACGGGGGAAATCATGGACGGACGACCAAGAACCCAAACATAAGGGACACATGGACTAGTCCGCCGTGGCGCTGGTCACACCGGACCCCGTCGGACCCGTCTCAGGACGGTCCCCGGACCGCGGCGTCACGCCCGGCATGGACAATGGCGAGGTGCCTGCGACGTCCCCTCCTGCAGCCCCCTCCACGACCGCCTCGGCGGCGCTGTTCGAGCGCGCCCGCCGGGTCACTCCGGGCGGGGTCAACTCGCCCGTGCGGGCGTTCAACGCGGTCGGCGGCACCCCGCGGTTCATCACCCGCGCCAGCGGCCCCTACCTCTACGACGCCGACGGCACGGAGTACGTCGACCTGATCTGCTCGTGGGGCCCGATGCTGCTGGGCCACGCCCACCCCGAGGTGGTCGCCGCGGTGAGCGAGGCGGTCACCCGCGGCACGTCGTACGGCGCCCCGACGCCGGCCGAGGTCGACCTCGCCTCCGAGCTGGTCGCCCGCGCCCCCGTCGAGCAGGTGCGGCTCGTGTCGAGCGGCACCGAGGCGACCATGTCGGCGATCCGGCTGGCCCGCGGCTTCACCGGCCGCGACGTCGTGGTGAAGTTCGCCGGCTGCTACCACGGCCACGTCGACTCGCTGCTGGCCTCCGCGGGCTCGGGCCTGGCGACCTTCGCCGTGCCCGGCACACCCGGCGTCCCCGAGGACTTCACCCGGCACACGCTGGTCCTGCCCTACAACGACCGGGACGCGGTGACCGCGGTCTTCGCCGAGCACGGCGACCGCATCGCCTGCGTGATCACCGAGGCCGCCCCCGGCAACATGGGCATGGTCCCGCCGGAGCCCGGCTTCAACCGCTTCCTGTCGGAGACCTGCACCGCCCACGGCGCGCTGTTCGTCTCCGACGAGGTGATGACCGGCTTCCGCACCCACCCCCACGGCCGGTGGGGCCTCGACGGCGAGGTCGAGGGCTGGCGCCCCGACCTGCTCACCTTCGGCAAGGTGATGGGCGGCGGCTTCCCGGCCGCGGCCTTCGGCGGCCGCGCCGACGTCATGGCGGCCCTGGCGCCGACCGGCGCCGTCTACCAGGCCGGCACGCTCTCGGGGAACCCCGTCGCGGCGACCGCGGGCCTGACGACCCTGCGCCTGGCCACCGACGACGTCTACGCCCACCTCGACCGGGCCGGGGCCGCGATCCGCGACGGCGTCACCGAGGCGCTGACCGCAGCCGGCGTGCCCCACCTGGTCCAGACCGACGGCACGATGTTCAGCGTCTTCTTCACCGAGGACGACG
>CAZKZQ010000322.1:2767-4221 GCA_964557235.1 uncultured Nocardioidaceae bacterium | reverse complement strand
GCGCGCCTGCTTTGGGAGCAGGAGACCGCAGGTTCGAGTCCTGTCGCCCCGACCCGGACCACCTGTGGCCCGCCCCATCACCCACTGATCAAGGAGTACATCTGTGAAGAGCGCCGTCGAGACTCTGAGCCCCACCCGGGCCAAGCTCACCGTCGAGGTGCCCTTTTCCGAGCTGAAGCCCAACCTGGACGCGGCGTACCGCAAGATCGCGCAGCAGATCAACGTCCCCGGGTTCCGCAAGGGCAAGGTCCCCTCCGCCATCATCGACCGCCAGATCGGTCGCGGGGCGGTGCTGGACGAGGCGATCAACGACGCGCTCCCGCAGCTCTACGTCCAGGCCCTCCAGGACAACGACCTGGAGCCGCTGGCGCAGCCCGAGGTCGACATCACCCGCCTCGACGACAACGACACGCTGGAGTTCACCGCGGAGGTCGACGTCCGCCCGACGATCGAGCTGCCCGACCTGACCGGCCTCGAGGTCTCGGTCTCCGACGCGGTCGTCACCGACGAGGACGTCGAGACCCAGGTCGAGGCCCTCCGCGAGCGCTTCGGCACCCTGGTCGACGTCGACCGGGCGGCCGCCGAGGGCGACTACGTCGTGCTCGACCTCGTCGCGTCCAAGGACGGCGAGCCCGTCGAGGGCGGCGAGGCCACCGGCATCAGCTACCAGATCGGCAGCGGCGGCATGATCGACGGCCTCGACGAGGCCGTGACCGGCAAGTCCGCCGGCGACTCCACGACCTTCGAGTCCACCCTGGCCGGCGGCGACCTCGCCGGCGAGGCCGTCGAGATCGCGGTCACCGTCAACGGGGTCAAGGAGCAGCAGCTCCCCGACCTCGACGACGAGTTCGCCCAGATGGCCTCGGAGTTCGACACCGTCGCCGAGCTCCAGGACGACGTCCGCGTGCGCCTGGGCAACGGCAAGCGCCTCGAGCAGGCCGCCGAGGCCCGCGACGCGCTCGTGGAGAAGATCCTCGACCTGGTCGAGGTGCCGATCCCCGACGCGCTGGTCGAGTCCGAGGTGCAGGCCCGCCGCCAGAACGTCGAGCAGCAGCTCGCGATGCAGGGCCTGGAGCTCCAGGCCTACCTCGACTCCGAGGAGCAGACCGTCGACGAGTTCGAGGGCGAGCTGGAGAAGTCCGCGCGCGACTCGGTCGCGGCCCAGTTCGTGCTCGACCAGCTGGCCAAGAGCCAGGAGATCACCGTCGAGCAGCAGGAGCTGACCGAGCACATGCTGCGTCGCGCGCAGCAGTCGGGCCAGAACCCCAACGAGTTCGTCAAGCACATGGTCGAGCACAACCACGTGCCCGAGATGGTCGCCGAGATCGTCCGCGGCAAGGCGCTGGCCTCGCTCGTCGAGTCCGCCAAGGTCACCGACGCCTCCGGCAACGTGGTCGACCTGGCCAACCTGCGCGGCGACGGCACCCTGGGCTCGCCCGAGGAGACGGCTGCCG
>CAZKZQ010000322.1:0-2667 GCA_964557235.1 uncultured Nocardioidaceae bacterium | reverse complement strand
GTCGAGGCCGAGGACACCGCGAAGTCCGACGACTGACGGCGTGTCGCATTGTCAGTGAACAGTTGTTCACTGAACAATGTGGCGGGTGAGCTCCCAGCACGTCGACCTCGCCGCAGGCGCCCGACTCGTCCGGCCCGAGCAGGCCGAGCCGACAGCGGTGCTGCCGACCCAACCGGCACCCGGTGTCGTCGATGCGCTCGCCCTCGCCGCGACGTACGCCGACGAGCTGCTGGTCGGCACCGCCCGTGACACGCACCGGGCGGTCGCCGACCGCCTGTTCGGCGTCGCCGAGCGCGCGACCGGCGGCCTGGCCACCGCGCCCCGGGTGGTGCACGACGGCATCGCCGGGTCCGTCTACGGCTCGATCAGCCTCGCCCTGCGCACCGCGAGCGCCGGCCTCGCCCGCCTGGCGGGCACCGGGGTCGGACCGCGCCTCGACGACAGCAAGGGCGGTCGCGCGCTGCACTCCGCGGTCAACGGGCTCATCGGCGAGAAGCTCAGCGAGGAGCACCCGCACCTCGCCCTGCCGCTGACCGTCCGTGTCGGCGGGCGCTCCGTCCCCGTCGAGCGCCAGGCGCTGCGGGCCGCCTTCCCGCACGCCACGGACCGCGTCCTGGTGTTCGTCCACGGCCTGGGGGAGCACGAGGGCATCTGGGACCTCCGCCGCGCCGAGGCCGGCGGCACCTACGGCTCGCGCCTGGAGATGGCGGCCGGGTGGAGCCCGGTCTTCCTCCGCGTCAACACCGGTCTGCCGGTCTCCCACAACGGCGTCGCCCTCACCGCCCTCCTGCAGGACCTGGTCGACGCCTGGCCGGTCGACGTACGCCGGGTCGCGCTGGTCGGCCACTCCATGGGCGGCCTGATCATCCGGGCCGGCTGCTCGGTCACCACCGAGCACCCCCGGCCGTGGGTGCAGCGCGTGAGCGACGTGGTCACGCTCGGCACCCCGCACCTCGGCGCCGACCTGGCCAAGGGGGTCAAGCACGGCGCCCGGTTCCTCGGGCTCACCCCGGAGTCGGCCGGCTTCGGGCGCATCCTCGACCACCGCTCGGCCGGCATCCGCGACCTCGAGCACGGCCTGCCCGAGCTGCCGCCACTGCCGCACGTGCGCTACCGCCTGGTCTCGGCCGCGGTCGGCTCGCCCCGCAGCCCGCTGGGCCGGATCTTCGGCGACCTGCTGGTGCGGCGCGGCTCGGCGTCGGGCCAGTCCGCGCCGTTCAGCCGGCGCATGCTCCGGCTGTTCCCCGACGCCGACCTGCTCCACGTGTCCAACACCGACCACTGGGGCCTGATCAACCACCCCGAGGTCTACCGCGCGATGAAACACTGGCTCGCGTGACCGAGGGACCCACCGCCACCGCCTCCACCTCCGACCCCCGCCGCGAGCTGCGTGCCGAGCTCGAGATCGGCGCACCGCGCCAGCGCGTCTGGGACGTGCTCACCGACTTCGCGCGGATGCCCGACTGGAGCCCCGAGCTGGTGCGGATGACCCCGCTGCGGCGCGGCGGTCTCCGGCTGGGGCAGCAGTACCTCGGGATCAACCGGCGGGGCCTGGCGGTCTGGCCCACCCGCAGCGTCGTCTGCGCCCTCGCGCCGGGGTCCCTGGTCGCCTGGGACACCCTCTCGAGCGGGGCGCGCTGGATCTACGAGCTGTCCGACGTGGGGGAGGGCAGGACCCTCGTCGTGCACCGGCGCCAGGTGCCCCGCGACCTGACCCTGGGCTCCAAGATCGTCGCGCCGCTGCTCCTGGGCGGCACGCCCGAGCACGCCGACGAGCTCGAGGCCGGCATGGGCACCACCCTGGAGCGGCTGCGCGCCGAGGTCGAGGGCTGACCCCGCCGAGCGGTGGCGCTCGTCCGCTGTCCGCGAACACAGGGGGACAGTCCGTGGAACTGTCCGGTCCGGCGGCTAGGGTCGGTCCCGTGACTGACATCTCGATGAATGCCGGGGCTGCGTCGTACGGCCTCGACGACAACGTCTACCAGCGCCTCCTGCGCGAGCGGATCGTGTTCCTCGGCTCCGAGGTCCGCGACCAGAACGCCAACGCGATCTGTGCGCAGATGCTCCTGCTCAACGCGGAGGACCCCGACGCCGACATCTTCCTCTACATCAACTCCCCGGGCGGCTCCGTCGACTCCGGGATGGCGATCTACGACACGATGAACTTCATCTCCAACGACGTCGCCACGGTCGGCATGGGGCTGGCCGCCTCGATGGGCCAGTTCCTGCTGTGCGCCGGCGCGGCGGGCAAGCGCTACGCCCTGCCGCACGCGCGGATCATGATGCACCAGCCCTCGGGCGGCATGGGCGGCTCGGCCTCGGACATCAAGATCCAGGCCCAGCAGTCGCTGCACATCAAGAAGGTGCTGTTCGAGCTGATCAGCCAGCACACGGGCCAGCCGCTGGAGCAGGTCACCGCCGACGCCGACCGCGACCGGTGGTTCACCGCCGAGCAGGCCAAGGAGTACGGCTTCATCGACAAGGTCGTGGGGAGCGCCCGCCAGGTCGCGGACCAGGGCCGACCCGCCCACACCGACAACGACAAGCTCTGAGGACTGACGTGAACTACTACATCCCCCAGTGGGAGGAGCGGACGTCCTACGGCTTCCGCCGGATCGACCCCTACGCCAAGCTGTTCGAGGAGCGCATCATCTACCTCGGCACGCC
>CAZKZQ010000321.1:0-4224 GCA_964557235.1 uncultured Nocardioidaceae bacterium | reverse complement strand
GAGCAGTAGCGCGTGATCGTGGTGCCGGGCACCTGGTCCAGCCCGAGCAGCACCGAGACGATGCGACCCATGTTGTTGCCGGACTCACCGCCGGGCAGGCCGCAGCCGAGGATCAGGTCGTCGATGGTGGTCGGGTCGAGCGCGGGCACCTTGTCGAGCGCTGCCTGCACCATCTGGGCGGTCAGGTCGTCGGGCCGCATGTCCTTCAACGACCCCTTGTTGGCACGGCCGATGGGGGAGCGGGCGGCAGAGACGATGACGGCCTCGGGCATGGGGGACTCCGTTCGGGTCAGGGACGCGGACCTGGTCGGCCCGGCAGTGCCACCCTAGTGAGGCGGGGGTGCCGGGGCGACCGGGTCCACCTGGGACGATGGCGACGTGCACGACACAGACCCGCTGCCCCCGCACGTCTTCCACTGCCCGTTGCGCTGGGCCGACATGGACATGCTCGGCCACGTCAACAACGTCGTGTACGTCGACTACCTCCAGGAGGCGCGCGTCGACCTGATGCGGGCCCTCGCCGAGGAGGCCGGGCCCGAGATCGGCCCGCTCCCGGCGGTCTACGTCGCCCGGCACGAGGTGCAGTACCTCTCCTCGCTGGTCTTCCGCGACGAGCCGGTCAAGGTCGCGATGCGGGTCAGCGAGGTCCGGGCCGCGACCTACACCCTCGACAGCGAGGTGTACGACGAGCGCGGGGGCGAGCGCCACACCTACCTCCGCGCGCGCACCGTGCTCGTGCACGTCGACCCCGAGACCCAGCAGGTCCGGCGGATCTCACCGGCCGAGAAGGAGCTGCTGGGCCGCCACCGCGGGCCCGCGCACGAGCAGCGGCTCGCCCCGCTCCTGGAGGACGTGGAGGTCCCGCCGCACGCGTCGTCGTACGCCGTCCACGTGCGGTTCTCCGACGTCGACCCCAACCAGCACGTCAACAACGTGAAGTACTTCGAGTACTTCCAGGAGGCCCGCGTCGGCCTCGTCACCCGCCTGAGCGGCGTGCACTTCGACGACCAGGGCGGCGACCGCCCCAGCCCGCTGGGGAGTCGCGGGCTCGGCCTGGTCGTGGGCCGGGTCGACGTCGACTACCGCGAGCCGCTGGTGCTGCGTGCCGAGCCCTACACGCTGCGCACGTGGGTCTCACGTGTCGGCACCAGCTCGTTCCAGATCGAGGGCGCGGTGGTCGAGGACGGGCGCGTGATGTCGCGCGGACGCACGGTGATGGTCGTCATCGACCAGGCGACGGGACGGTCGACGCCGATCCCCGACGAGAACCGTGCGGTGCTGGAGTCCTCGACCGCACGCGGCGTCTAGCTCAGGCGTTGCGCATGAACTGCGCGGCATAGGTGACGTAGCCCCAGAGCTTGGCGTCCTGCTCCTCGGTCAGGGCGACCTCGTCGAGCGCGGCACGGAAGTGCGTGAGCCAGTGCTCCTGGGCCTTCTCGTCGACGGTGAACGGCGCGTGCCGCATCCGCAGCCGCGGGTGGCCGCGCTCCTCGGAGTAGGTGTTGGGGCCGCCCCAGTACTGCACCAGGAACAGCTTGAACCGGCGCCGTGCGGACCCGTCGGCGAGGTCGGCCTCGGGATACATCGGGCGGAGCACCTCGTCGGTCTCCACCCCGTCGTAGAACCGGTCGACGATCCTGTCGAACGTCGCCATCCCGCCGATCTCGTCGTAGAAGGACGTCTCGGGCTCGGGGGTCTGGGACACGGTCACGCCTCCCATTGTCCCAAGCCGCTCCAGCCGACGGGACCGGGGGCGTGAGCAGGATCTCGGGCCACCGTGAGCCGATCCGGGAGGGCCGGGTCCGCGACGCCGCTACGCTGGGTCACGGACCGACCCCGGACGTGATGGGACCTCGATGACCGACCACCTGACGCCTCGCCCCTCCTCGCGCGTGCGCCGCACGACGTACGTCGTCGCGGGCGCCCTGGCCGCTGCGTCCGTCGCCGCCCCTGCGAGCGCGACCGCGCCGGACAACTGGGCCGACCCGACCAACCCCTCCGCTGCCGAGGCGCTGCTCACCCTGGGCGGCTGGGTCCTCGGGCTGATCGCGGTGATCACGCTGCTGACCTACCTGCCGTCGATGATCCGCGGCTCCAGCGGCTCCGACGCGCTGACCTTCCACGACAAGTCGGAGTGGTTCGGCGGTCCGCGGACCGGCGTCGACCAGCAGGCCGAGGAGCCCCAGGGCACGGGAGGCGCCAGTGCCCGGTGGTGACGGCTTCTCCAGCTCGCAGCGCGCGTCGATCGACAAGGCGATCCGCGACGCGGAGACGACCTGTCGCCACGAGTTCTCGGTCTTCGTCGGCCGCTCCGACGGCGAGCCCCGCGTCTTCGCGGGCCGGCTGCACGCCAGCCTGGTCAACCCCGCGCGCTCGGTCCTGATCCTGCTCGACCCGAGCGCCCGTGCGCTCGAGGTCGTCACCGGCGCCGAGGTGCGTCGCGACCTGACCGACCACGAGGTCGACATCGCCACGGCCCAGATCCGCGCCGACCTCGCGGAGGGCCGTCTGGTCGAGGGCCTGGTCCGCGGCATCAACCAGCTCGCGGCCTACGCCCGCAAGCCGGGCACCCTGCACGCCTGAGCGTGCAGGGACCCGACCCGGTCAGCCGTCGAGCGAGGCGTCCTTGGCCTGCGCGGCGAGCGCACGCCTGAGGTCGTCTGCGCCCTCGCGGACGTAGCGCACCGACCCCGGGTTGGCGTCGGTCGCGTCGATCCACGCCTGCACCCGGTCGAGCAGCTCCTGCGTCGGCGCGGTGCGGGGGAAGAGCAGCGTGAGCATGACCTGCGCCCCGTTGGAGCCCTTGGTCTCCCACACCGTCTCGGCGAGCTCGAGGTAGCGCGCCACGAACGGCTCGAGCACGTCCTCCTGGCCGGCGACCTGGAAGGCGCCCGCGATGGAGCGCTGGGTCTCGTTGGGCACGTCGTCGCGCTCGGCGGCGTCGTGCCAGGCGCGCTCCTTGGCCTCGGCGGTGGGCTGCACCGCGCGGGCCGCGGCCGCGCGCTCCTGGCCGGAGATGGTGTGGTCCTGCTCGAGCTGGGCCTCGATCATCGAGTCGTTGGCCCGACCGCCCGCAGCCAGCGAGGTGAGCAGCACCCAGCGCAGGTCGGTGCTGACCTCGAGGCCCTCCAGCGGCGCGCTGCTGTCGTAGAGCGCCGCGATGCGGTCCAGGGACTCCTCGGCACGGGCGTTGAGGGCCAGGCTGCGCACGAGCGCGAGCTGGTGGTCGCTGCCCGGGGCTGCCTCCTCGACGAGGCGGCGCAGGCCGCGCTCCCAGGCGTCGCGGATCTCCGCGCGGGTGTCGGGAGCGGTGTACTGGTCGACGGCCTGGGTGGCGTAGCGCAGCAGGGCGCCGACGGCGACCAGGTCGGTCTCGGTCGCGACGCCGCGCAGGACGAGGGTCGCGAAGTCACGGGCGGCCATCTCGGCGTCCCGGGTCATGTCCCAGGCGGCGCCCCAGCACAGCGCCCGCGCGAGCGAGTCGTCGAGCTTGTCGATGTGCGCGACCAGCGTCTCCAGGGACCGCTCGTCGAGGCGGATCTTGGCATAGCTCAGGTCGCCGTCGTTGAGCAGCAGCAGGTCGGGCTGCGCCTGGCCGACCAGGGCCGCGACGTCGGAGGTCGAGCCGGCGACGTCGGTCTCGGTGTGCGACCGGCGCACGAGGCGGCCGTCCTGCAGGTCGTAGAGCCCGATGCCGATGCGGTGGCGGCGCAGCTCGGGGTGCTCGACCGACGCGGTCTGGCGGACCTGGAACGAGGTGAACCGGCCGGAGTCGTCCACGGTGAAGGACGGCGCGAGGGTGTTGACCCCGCTGGTCTTGAGCCACTCGTGGGCCCAGCCGGCGAGCTCGCGGCCCGAGGCGTCCTCGAGCGCGGACAGCAGGTCGGTGAACTCGGAGTTGCCGAACGCGTGCTGCTTGAAGTACGCGCGGAGCCCCTGCAGGAACTCGCCCTCACCGACCCACGCGACGAGCTGCTTGAGCACCGAGGCGCCCTTGGCGTAGGTGATGCCGTCGAAGTTGACCTCGACCGCGTGCAGGTCGTGGTTGTCGGCGGCGACGGGGTGCGTGGTGGGCAGCTGGTCCTGGCGGTAGGCCCAGTTCTTGCGGGCGTTGGTGAAGCCGGTCCACGCCTCGGTGAACTCGGTGGCGCGGGTCGCGCTGTGGTGCGCGGCCCACTCCGCGAACGACTCGTTGAGCCAGAGGTCGTCCCACCACTTCATCGT
>CAZKZQ010000320.1:0-4278 GCA_964557235.1 uncultured Nocardioidaceae bacterium | reverse complement strand
CCGGCGACCATGACCTGCTGCTCGGGCTCGTCGGTGTCATCGGTGTTGTCGATGACGAAGCCCTTGCTCTCGTCCTCCTTGAGCGTCGGGTCGGTCGCGACGTCCTTCTCGAACTCCTCGTCGGGGATGTCGGGCAGGATCTTCTTGCCGTCGGGGCCGATGACGGCCGGGTCGGCGGCCGGGGTCCCCTCGGCGACCTTCTTCGCGGCGGTCTTCTTGGCCGGGGCCTTCTTGGCGGCGGTCTTGGCGGCCGGCGTCTCGACGTCGGCCTCCTCCGCGGCAGCAGCCTTCTTGGCCGGGGCCTTCTTGGCGGCGGCCTTCTTCGTCGTGGAGGCGGTCACCTTGCGTGCCGTCGACGTCGCCGCCGCGACCCGCTTGCGCGCCGCGGTGTCGGAGGCGCCCACGGACACCGAGATGCCCTCCGAGCTGAGCAGGGTGACGAGCGCCCGGAGCTGCTGCGGCTGGAGACCGGCGGACTCGGAGGTCTGTCGCACCGCCTCGGCCGACACCTCCCCGACGGCCTTGCCGAGACTGACCAGAGCAACGATGTCGGGGTGGGCCAGGGCCTCAGCTGAGTCCTTGCGTGGCATACGCGACGACACGAACTACCTCTCGTCCAAGTGTGCGATGAGCGCGGCAAAGCCCGATGGTGTCAAGCGCCGCAACAGCCATTGTGACACGCTCTCAGGCGTTTCCAAGGATCGGGTGGCGGATCCGGCACCGGCTCGACCCGGTTCCAAGCGTCAGGCCTTCGCCTCGCGGGCGGCGGCCTTGGCCTCCTTCTTGAAGGCCCGCACCTTCTCCAGGGACCCCGCGTCCACGACGTCGGCCACCGAGCGGAACGCGCCGGCCTCGGCGTAGGCGCCGGCGGCGGCCTCCCAGCCGTCGGGGCGTACGCCGGCCTGCTTGCCCAGCAGGGCGGTGAAGATCTGCGCCTTCTGCTTGCCGAAGCCCGGCAGGGCGGTGAGCCGGCGGAGCAGCTCCTTGCCCGAGCCGGCCTCCTCCCACAGCCGGGCGGCGTCGCCGTCGTACTCCTCGACGACGATGCGGGCGAGGGTCTGCACGCGCTCGGCCATCGAGCCCGGGAAGCGGTGGATGGCCGGCGGCGTCGAGCAGAGCTCCTTGAACGTCTCGGGGTCGGCGTCGGCGATCGCCGCCGCGTCGATCGAGCCGAAGCGCTCCAGGATCTTGGCCGGCCCGGCGAACGCCCGCTCCATCGGGAACTGCTGGTCGAGCATCATCCCGACGAGCAGGGCGAAGGGGCTCTCGGTGAGCACGCGGTCCGCGGTCGGGTCCTGGGCGATCTGGTAGGCCATGGGCCCATCCTGCCCGGTGCGCCCGCCTGGGCGAGAGGGGTGCCGCTCAGCCGGCGGGGACGAGCAGGAGCAGCAGGACGAGCCCCTGCATGGTCAACGCGGCCCCCAGCACGAGGAGGGCGAGCTGGCCGGGCACGGCCGGCACGCGCCGCCGGAGGAGGCCCCACCCCAGTGCGGCGGCGGCGACGACCTGCACCAGCATCGGCAGCACGACCTGGGTGCCCATCGAGGTCGGCTCGACCGCCGTGTGCGGCAGGGCCCACCAGGCGGCCCACGCCACGACGAGCACGACGGAGCCCCAGGCGAGCCAGGACCCGGAGCCGTCAGGGGCCCGGTGGTCGCGATGGATGCTCATGTCTCGAAGGTAAAGGGATGCACGCCACGGACCGCTCAGCCGTTCGGGCCGTGTCGTCCGTCGGGTGGTCAGGCCAGGCGCATCTCGATGGGCGCGCCGAGCTGGACGGTCCGCGAGACCGTGCACAGCCGGTCGTGGGACATGGCCACGGCCCGCGGCAGCATCTCGCGGGCGCGGTCGCCGGCCTCGCCCTCGGGGAAGCGGACGGTGAAGGTCACCTCGAGGCCGCTCATGTGGTTGCCGCCCTCGTCCTTGACCTTGTCGCCGGAGGACTCCACGTCGAAGGAGAGCGGCTCGGCCCGGCGGCTCGTCACCGCGTCGACGTCGACCGCGCTGCAGCCGGCGATCGCGGCGAGCAGCAGCTCGACGGGGGTGAAGCTCGTGCCGCCCCCACCGATGCGCATCGTCCCGCCACGCTCGTTGCGGACCTCGTACTCCCCCGGCGCGACGCGGGACATCGACACCGCCCGGTGTCCCAGCCCGGTGCCTCCGGTGGGCTCCTCCTCGACCATGACGCTCCTCCCGGTGTTCCCCTTCTGGACGACCCCGTGCGCGGTGCCTGCGTGTCGTGGGCCCCGTGCGCGGCGCGAGCCGCATCCTGTCACGCGAGGGCCACCCACCAGCGTCCTCGTCCACCCGAACGACCGATGCGCCACCGCGCCGCCCCGTGTGAGCCTTGCGCGCGCCGAGTTCTCGAGGAAAGGCACTTCATGCCCACGCTGCACGCCGTACGTCGCGGTCCTGTGCGAGTCGCGTTCGCGCTGCTCGTCGCCGTCCTGCTCACCGCCGGGCTCACCGGCCCCGCCCAGGCCGAGCGCTACATCCACCGCGACCCGGCCAAGGACGTCCGCAAGGTCCCGCTCATGTCGACCGACGACGACGGCTTCGTGCGCGCGCCGCACCGCAAGCAGGGCGACTACGTCAAGGTCAAGATGTGGCACCAGGTCCGGGCGGTGCGCGTGGTCGGCAAGTTCCGCAAGCTCGACCGTGAGGGCAGCGGGATCATCCAGATCGTCAACATCAAGACCCCCGACGGCACCGAGCAGTCCTTCAGCGTCTTCGCCGGACCGGGCTACTGGCGCGGCGTCGACAGCGACGAGCAGGGCACCAACTGCGTGGTCGGCCACCACGTCAACTACCGCAAGAACCGCTTCTCGATGCGCATCTCGCGCTCCTGCCTCGACCGGCCGCGCTGGGTCCGCGTGGGCGTCGGCTTCATCAGCGTCAACGACAAGGCGCTGTTCGCCGACGACGCGCAGCTGCGCAAGGTGCGCAACGACCTGGCCCTCTCCCCCCGCCTCGCCCACGCCTGACGCTGGTCGCCCTCAGACCCACCACCTCCCACAGACGACTCCCGGTCCGACTCCCAGCGGACCGGGAGTCGTCGCACGTCGCGGCACCTGTGGAGGCGTGGGAGCACGAGCGTGCGCGACGGGAGAGACTCCCCCGGTGAGCCAGCCCCTCCCTCCCGCCGACGCCCTGCGCCGCGAGGTGGGGCTGCTGCGCGCCGCGGAGGTCCGGCGGGTCTTCCCCGCCCGCCTCGCCCTGGGCTCGCCCGGCGACCGGGGCGCCGGGACCGTCCTCAGCGGGCCGGTCGAGGGCTGGCCGGGGCCCGCCTGGCCCCCGCCGCGGTGGCTGGACGCGGGCGTGCGGTTCGAGGTGGTCGACCGGCTGCTGGGCCACCACGACCTGCCGGGCCGGCCCCACGCCTGGCTGCTGCGACCGGGGGTGGCCAGCCTCCACGACGAGGACCTCGCGTGGCTGGCTGCGGTCCGCCACTCGTGCGCCGCGCACGACGTCGGGCTCGCCGGCTTCTGGGTGGTGACGCGCTACGGCTGGCTCGACCCGGTCGGGGGCGGGTCGCGCTCGTGGAAGCGGCTGCGGGTCAGGCGCTGACCGGCCGGCCGCGACCCGTCAGTCCCAGGTGTGGACCGGGGCGTTGCTGTGCATCCGCGGGCGGTAGTCCGCGAGCACCCGCCGCAGCACCTCCTCGCGGTCGCCGTCGCCGGAGCGGCGGTGCACCTGCTCGACGAACCACGACGACGCGTTGACCCCGGTGAGGCAGCGCTGCTCGATGATGTCGAGCAGCTGGCCGGCCTCCTCGCCGTCGACGCCCCACGCCTCCAGGCCCTGCGCGGCCAGCGGCAGCAGGCGGCGTACGACGAGCTCGGTGGCGGGCACCTGCCCCACCCCCGGCCAGTAGACCTGCGCGTCGATGCCGGCGATCGCGGCGGAGTGGAAGTTCTCCTCGGCCGCGGTGAACGACATCCGCGACCAGACCGGACGGTCCTGCTCGGCCAGCGCCTTGACCAGGCCGAAGTAGAACGCGGCGTTGGCGACGGTGTCCATGACGGTCGGGCCGGCCGGCAGCACGCGGTTCTCCACCCGCACGTGTGGGACGTCGTCGACGACGGCATAGATCGGCCGGTTCCAGCGATAGATCGTGCCGTTGTGCAGCCGCAGCTCGTCGAGGCGCGGGGTGCCGCCGGCGGCCAGCACCTCGCTGGGGTCCTCGTCGGAGAGCACGGGCAGCAGGGCCGGGAAGTAGCGGGCGTTCTCCTCGAACAGGTCGAAGATCGAGGTGATCCAGCGCTCGCCGAACCAGAC
>CAZKZQ010000319.1:0-4280 GCA_964557235.1 uncultured Nocardioidaceae bacterium | reverse complement strand
CCGCCGCGCGCGCCGACGCCGAGCGTCTCGGACACGGTGATCTGCACGTGGTCGATCCAGGTGGAGTTCCACAGCGGCTCGAGGAACGTGTTGCCGAAGCGGGTGACGAGGAGGTTCTGGACGCTCTCCTTGCCGAGGTAGTGGTCGATGCGGAAGATCTGCTGCTCCGAGAACACCTCGCCCACGGCGTCGTTGATGTCGCGGGAGGAGGCGAGGTCGGAGCCGATCGGCTTCTCCATGACCACGCGGCTGTCGGCGGTGACCAGCCCGGCCTCGCGCAGACGGTGGCAGACCGGTCCGAACAGCGCCGGGGCGCAGGCGAGGTAGAAGACGCGGACGCGGTCCTCGTCGCCGAGCAGGGGGCGTACGACGTCCCAGCCGGCCGGGTCGAGGAAGTCCAGCGAGGCGTAGTGGACGCGGTCGAGGAACCGGTCGAGGGTGGCCGGCGCCACGTCGACGTCGGCGAGCTCGCCGGCGACCTTGGCGCGGTAGGCCGCGGTGTCGAGGCCGGCCAGCGAGAGGCCGACCAGGCGGGAGTCGGGGTTGAGGCGGTCGTCGTGGTCGCAGTGCAGCAGTGCCGGGAGCAGCTTGCGCGTCGCGAGGTCGCCGGTGCCACCGATGACCACGAAGTCGCAGGGACGGGGGGTGGCGAGGGGCTCGGTCAAGAGCGGGTCTCCGGAGCGGATCGGGAGTGGTGTCGTCCACGCTAGGTCACTTCGAGCCAGATTTGAACCTCCTTTTGCACTTTTCTGTGCAAAGTTGCGGGACGGCCGGTCGAAGGTCCTGGTTGGATGGGGCCCGTGCACGAGCCGTCCCCCGCTCCCGGGCCCGCCTCCGCGGGCGAGGTCCTCGCGCTGATCCGCTCCGGCCGGGCCCGCACCCGCACCGACGTCGCCGCCCTGACCGGCATGTCCCGCACCGCCGTCAACGCCCGCGTCGCCGCGCTGCGCGAGGCGGGACTGCTCACCGAGGACGAGGACGGCCCCTCCACCGGCGGGCGCCCACCGACCGTGCTCGCGCTGGACCCCTCGGCCGGGGTGGTCGGCGCGGCAGCCCTGGGACGGTCACGGCTCCAGGTCGGCGTGTGCGACCTCGCCGGCAACCTCCTCGGCCACGACGAGGAGCCGCTCGACGTCACGGTCGGGCCCGACGACGTGATGCCCCTCGTCGCGCAGCGGCTGCGGGCCCTGCTCAAGCGGGTCAGGCGCAAGCCGTCCGACCTCCGCGCCATCGGGTGCAGCATCCCCGGCACCGTCGACCGCGACCGCGGCTCCAGCACGGCCACCCCCCTGCTCCCGCGCTGGGACGGGGTCCCGCTGGCGCCGTACCTCCGTCCGCTCGCGGACGTGCCCGTCCTCGTCGAGAACGACGTGCTCGTGCTCGCGCTGTCCGAGCGCGACGGCCACCTGCGCCAGCACGACGACCTGATCGCGCTCAAGGCCTCGACCGGCGTGGGGGTCGGCGTGGTCGCCGGAGGACGCATCCTGCACGGCGGTCGCGGGGCGGCCGGCGAGCTCGGGCACGCCCGCTCCGCGGCGGCGGACGACCTGCCCTGCCGGTGCGGCGAGCGCGGGTGCCTGGAGACCGTGGCCGCCGGCTGGGCCCTCGTGCAGACCATGAACGAGCGTGGGCGCGACGTCGGCCACGTGCGCGACCTCGTCGCCCTCGTGCGGGCCGGCGACCCCGAGGCCCGCGCGGTCGTCCGCGACGCCGGTCGTCGCGTCGGCGAGGTGCTCGCCACGGCGGTGACGCTGCTCAACCCCACGGCCCTGGTGATCGGCGGCGACATGGCGCCGGCCTACGACACCTTCGCGGCCGGCCTGCGCGAGACGCTCTATGCCAACGCCGCCGCCTTCGCGACCCGCGACCTCGCGATCCTCGAGTCCACGCACGGCGAGCTCGCCGGCCTGGTCGGCTCGGGGCTGCTCGCGCTCGAGCACGTCCTCAGCCCGGCGTACGTCGACGCGCACCTCCGCTGACCCCGGACGGCGCCGTCGCGGCCTGGCCCGCAAGCCACTCGGCGAAGGTCTGGTGACCGCGGTCCGCATCGGCACCGGCGAGCAGAGAGCCGTCGCGCATCGCACGACCCAGCGTCCCTGGCAGAGGCACGGGGACGACGCGGCCCCGACGCCGTGTCCCCCGGGCCCAGTCGCGCACCATGTCGGGGAGTCGTTCGGTGCGCGGGCCCCCGAAGTCGCGCACGCGACCCGACGGGCCCGCCTCGGCCAGGTCCACCAGCCGCTGGGCGACCTCGAGTGCCGCGACGGGCTGGGACAGCATGCGCGGCACGAGCACGAGCGGTCCCGCGGACACGGCGCCGAAGACCTGGCCGACGAACTCGTGGAACTGGGTCGCTCGCAGGATCGTCCACGGCACCGGCGAGGCGGCGACGAGCTGCTCCTGCAGGACCTTGCCCGCGTAGTACCCGTCGGGTGCGGTGTCGCAGCCGACGACGGACAGGGCGAGGTGGTGACCGACGCCGGCTGCCTGCTCGGCGGCGAGCAGGTGCTCGGTGACGGTGCCGAAGAACTCGCGTGACTCCTTGCTCTTCCGCGTCGCGACGGAGGTGACGTCGACGACGCAGTCGACCCCGGCCAGGGTCGGCGCGAGGTCCGACCCGGACAGCAGGTCGACGCCGGCGGAGCGGGCGAGGGGGACGACGCGGTGGCCGCGGGTCGATGCGACGTCGACGACGTGGTGGCCGACGGTGCCGGTGCTCCCGGCGACGGCGATGGTGAGGGTGCTCATGCCTGGTCGACCACGTGGCCGGCCGGAGTGTGAGGCTCCCAGGTCCCGAGCTTGTCGGGGTTGAGCACGAGCCAGATGCGACTGACCCGTTCGCCCTGCACCCCGAACGACGCCACCGCCGCCACCTGTCCCTCGCGCCGCAGCACGAGCCGCGACTCCCCCGTGCCGTGGTCGAGGTCGAGACTCAGGTCGACCGACTTGCTCAGCGCACCCAGCAGGAACCGAGCGACGCGATCGGCCCCGAGGATCGGCCGCAAGGCCGCCCGCACGCGACCGCCGCCGTCGCTGACCGCCACGGCGTCGGGGTCGAGGTGCCGGACGAGGGCGGCCACGTCACCGGTCCGTGCGGCCGCCATGAAGGACTCGACGACTCGGCGGTGCTGGGCGGCCGACCCGGTGCGCCGGCGCTGCTCGGCGACGTGCTGCCGAGCCGAGGAGGCGAGCTTGCGACACGCCTGCGGGCTCCGGCCGACCATCTCTGCGACCTCGTCGAAGGTGTAGGCGAACAGGTCGTGCAGCACGAACGCGACCCGCTCGGCCGGCGTCATCGACTCCAGCACCACCATGAGCGCCATCGTCACCTCGTCGTCGAGGGTGGCGCGGTCCGCGGGGTCGGCCGGCTCGACCAGGGCCAGCGTCGAGTGGGGCGCCACCGGTTCGGGCAGCCACTGTCCGACGTACGTCTCCCGTCGGTGGTGCGCCGAGCCGAGCACGTTGAGGCAGACGCGCGTCATCGTCGTGGTCAGCCAGGCCGCGGGCACCCGGATCGCGTTGCGCTCCTCGTCGGTCAGGCGGTACCACCGCACATAGGTGTCCTGCACCGCGTCCTCCGCCTCGGCGCGGCTGCCGAGCATGCGGTAGCCGACCGCGAGCAGCCGCGCCCGCTCGTCCAGCAGGTCCGCCACGCTCTCGTGCTCGCCCATGCTCGCCCTCCCGTCGGTGCAGCATCGTCGTCGCTCACCGACCTGACAAGGCAGCAGGCCCAAGTGTGAGGTGCGCACCTCACACTGACGCGGCCTGCCCGGTCAGCTGGGCATGACTCCACGACTGCGGTGCACCATCCTCGTCCTCACCAGCGTGATCGGCGTGTACGTCGGCGCGTGGGCCGCGCTGGCACCGCTCCACTTCTACCGCTCCTTCCCCGGCTTCGGACTGATCTGGGTCTCGATCGACGGGCCGTGGAACGAGCACCTCGTCCGCGACGTGGGTGCGCTCTACCTCGGGCTGGCCGCGGCCACGGCGTACGGCGCAGCGCAGAGGGGTGCTGCCGCCATCGCGGTCAGCCGGGCCGTCGGCGTGGCGTGGGTGGTGTTCTCGGTGCCGCACCTGGGCTACCACCTGCTCCACCTGGGGGGACTGGCGCCGCTCGACGTCGCGCTGCAGGTGCTGTCGTTGTCGAGCACGATCCTGCTGGGTCTCCTGCTGATGCTCCCGAGTCCTCACACACCGGGTCGGTCCTCGGTCGAGGATGCATGAGGACGAGAGCGAAGGACAGCGCCGGACGACCCCCGCGGGTCGTCGTCGTCGGCGGC
>CAZKZQ010000318.1:0-4288 GCA_964557235.1 uncultured Nocardioidaceae bacterium | reverse complement strand
GCGGGGGTCACCGGGCCGTCGGTGTTGGCGACGAACGCGAGCCCGACGGCGCCACCCAGCGTCCAGCCGTACGACGCCGCGCGGACGTAGCCGACCGGCACACCGTCGCGGTGGACGACCTCGGCGTGGAACAACAACGGCTCGGGGTCGAGGACGCGGAGCTGCACGAGTCGCTGCGACATCCCACCGGCCTCGGCGTTGGCGACCTTGCGGGCGAGCACGGCGTCGCGTCCGACGAACGGCTTGTCGAGGTCGAGGGCGAAGCCGAGGCCCACCTCGAGCGGGCAGTCGGTGTTGTCGATGTCGTGGCCGAAGTCGCGGTAGGCCTTCTCCATCCTCAACGAGGCAAGGGCCTTGAGGCCGACGGGCCTGAGGCCGTGTGCCGCGCCGGCCGCCGCGATGGCGTCGTACACCCCGACGGTGTGGCCGGCCGGGACGTAGAGCTCGTAGCCCAGCTCGCCGAGGTAGGTGATCCGCACGAGCAGCAGCTCGACGCCGGCGAGGGTGACCCAGCGGGCGGTGCGGAAGGGGAAGGCGTCGGTGGACAGGTCGGCGTCAGTGAGGCCGGCGAGCACCTCGCGCGAGCGCGGGCCTTGAACGTTGAGCTGGCCGTAGTCGGCGGTGACGTCGGTGACGCTGACGCCCTCCGTGACGTGGCGCCCCAGCCAGGCGAGGACGTGCCCGTGGGCGGTGTCGGAGGCGACCACCCAGAAGTCGTCGTCGGCGAGCTTGGTGACGGTGAGGTCGGCCTCGATGCGGCCGTCGTCGTCGAGCCACTGGGTGTAAGTGATCGTCTCGGCCGGCCCGTCCACCGGGCCGGCGCTCACGTGGTCGAGCAGGCGGCCGGCGCCGGGACCCTGCACGCGCAGCTTGGCCATGAAGCTCATGTCCATGAGGCCGACGCCCTCGCGCACGGCGCGGTGCTCGGCCTCCCACTGCTCGAACCACGGCGCGCGGCCCCAGGTCGGCGTCTGCGTGGCCTCCTGGCCGGGGCCGGCGAACCAGTCGGCGCCCTCCCAGCCGGACACGTCGCGCATCAGGCCGCCCTGCTCGACCAGCCGCTGGTGGACCGGGCTCAGGAGCTGGTCGCGAGCGCTGGTGAGCTGCTTGCCGGGCGTGTGCGCGGCATACACCGTGCCGAGGATCTCGGTCGTGCGCGCGGCGCGGTAGTCGTCGTCGGCCTGCCACGGGCGGAAGCGGTCGACGTTGAAACCGGTGACGTCGACGTCGGGACGCCCCTCGATGATCCAGTGCGCCAGCACGCGGCCGAGGCCACCAGCGGACAGGATGCCGACGGAGTTCATGCCGGCCGCGACGAAGTACCCACGGATCCCGGGCGCCTCGCCGACCGCCGGCGCCAGGTCGGGGGTGAACGACTCGGGCCCGCAGAAGAACGTGCGGATGCCGACCTCGAGCGTGACCGGCACGCGCGCCATCGCCTTCTCCAGGAACGGCCCCATCCGGTCCCAGTCGGGGGGCAGCGTGCCGAAGGAGAAGTCGCGCGGGATGCCCTCGACCTTCCACGGCGCGGCCTGCGGCTCGAAGAGCCCGACCATCATGCCGCCGCCCTCCTCGCGGTAGTAGCCGTAGGAAGCCGGGTCCTCGAAGATCGGGGCGTTCGGATCCATCCCCTCGATCGTGTCGGTGATCAGGTAGTAGTGCTCGGCCGCCTGGTTGGGGATCACCAGGCCGTTCTGCGCGCCGAGCTCGCGGGCCCACATGCCGGTGCAGTTGACGACGTGCTCCGCCTCGATCGTCTCGCCCGTCGACGTGCGTACGCCCGTCACGCGGCCGTCTGTCGTCGTCACCTCCTCGACCCGCACGCCCTCGGCCACGCGCACGCCCAGCTGACGCGCACCCTTGGCGAGCGCGGTGGTGAGGTCGACCGGGTTGACCCGCCCGTCGCCGGGGACGTGGAAGCCTGCGAGCAGGTCGTCGGTGCGCGCCCAGGGGAAGAGCTCGGACATCTCGCGCGGGGAGATCTCCTCGACCTCGAGGCCGAGGTGGCGCTGGAAGGCGGCGACGCGGCGGTACTCCTCCAGCCGGTCGGCGTCGGCGGCCGCCTCGATCAGCCCGACCGGCTTGAAGCCGGTGGACTGGCCGGTCTCCGCCTCCAGGCGGGCATAGAGGTCGCGGGAGTACATCCGGATCGCCGTGCTGGTCTCCGACGTCGAGCCGAAGGTGGTCATCAGGCCGGCGGCGTGCCAGGTGGTGCCGCTCGTCAGCCGGTCGCGCTCGAGGACGAGCACGTCGGTCCAGCCGGCGTGGGCGAGGTGGTAGGCGACGGAGCAGCCGATCACGCCGCCGCCGATGACGACGACGCGCGCCCGGTCGGGAAGCGGAGGAGGGGTCACCGGGACAGGCTAGGCGGAGCGTCTCAGCGGCTGTCCTGGTGGATCCACGACCGGTCGGCCAGCCGCGCGGTGAGGAGCTCCGCGAAGCGGTCGACGTCCCCGTGGAGCTCGTCCATCGCCGCCCCGTCGACGAGCACGTCGAAGCGCCCGTCCTCGATCGCCAGCACGACGGGGGCTCCGGCGCTCGCCACCGCCTGCGCCTCGGCGGCCGTCAGCTCGTTGAGGTGACGCAGCCGGAAGGGGACCCCGAGCCTCGCGACGAATGCGTCCCAGGCCGGCTTGCGCCTCAGCGGCGAGTGGGTGATGTCGCACAGCCCGCAGTGACGACGGCCGAGGAGCTTGCCGACGACGTACGCCGCCTCGCCGCGGAGCCCTCCGTCCGCGTCGTAGACGCCGAGGAGCTCCCTCACCAGGCGTAGGCCTCCGGTGCCGGCTTGGAGCCGTTGGGCGCGGGTGCCGGGAACAGCTCGTCCAGCCGGTCCAGGGTCTCGGTGGACAGCTCGATCTCCGTCGCGCGGAGCGCCCCGTCCAGCTGCTCCATCGTCCGCGGCCCCACGATGGGCGCGGTCACGCCCTCGCGGGACAGCAGCCAGGCGAGACCGACGTTGGCGGGGTCCTCGCCCAGCTCGGCGCAGAGGTCCTCGTAGGCCTCGATCGCCTCGCGGTGCTGCTCCAGACCGTCCTTGGCGCGACCGGTGCCGGACCGCGACCCGCCGCCCTCCCGGGCCTTGCGGAGCGCGCCGCTGAGGAGGCCGCCGTGCAACGGCGACCAGGGGATCACGCCCAGGCCGTAGGCGCGGGCCGCTGGCAGCACCTCGAGCTCGACCCAGCGGGTGAGCAGGTTGTAGATCGACTGCTCGCTGACCAGTCCCATGAAGTGGCGCGCCTTCGCCGCCTCCTGGGCCTGGGCGAGGTGCCAGCCGGCGAAGTTGCTGGAGCCGACGTAGAGGATCTTGCCCTGCGCGCGCAGGGTCTCCATCGCCTCCCAGATCTCCTCCCACGGCGTCGACCGGTCCACGTGATGCATCTGGTAGAGATCGATGTGGTCGGTCTGGAGCCGCTTGAGCGACGCGTCGCACGCGTGCCGGATGTTGCGCGCCGACAGGAAGGTGTCGTTGGGCCAGTCGCTCATCGAGCCGTAGAGCTTGGTCGCGATCACCGTCTTCTCGCGCCTCCCGCCGCCCTGGGCGAACCACCGGCCGATGATCTGCTCGGTGATCCCCTCGCCCTGCTTCCAGCCGTAGACGTTGGCGGTGTCGAAGAAGTTCAGCCCGTGCTCGTGGGCGCGGTCCATGATCGCGTGGCTGTCGTCCTCCGACGTCTCCGGACCGAAGTTCATGGTGCCGAGGCACAGCCGGCTCACCGACAGTCCGCTGCGGCCGAGGTGGGTGTAGTCCATGTCCTCGACCCTACGACCCGTCCTCACGCGTGACGGCTGCTCGCTCGGGCCCGACCACGACCACGCGGAGCGTGCGGGGGCCGTGGACGCCCTCGACCCGGTTGAGCTCGATGTCGCTGGTCGCCGAGGGGCCGCTGATCCAGGTCTGCGGGCTCCTCGGGTCGAGCGCGGCGACCGCCTCAGGGACGCCCGGCACGACCTGGTCCTCGCGCACCACGCAGACGTGGAGGTCGGGCACGAGGCTGAGCGCCCGGCGCCCCTGGCCGGGGCCGTGGGTGAGCACGATCGTGCCGGTGACCGCGATGCCGAGGGTGGCCGTCGTGACGACGGCGTCGAGGCCGTCGAGGGCCGCGGCCGACAGGGCGGTGTCCTCGACCGGGTGCGGGACCGGCCAGTCGAAGCCGGCCGGCACGACCGTCGTACGCCGTCCGAGCAGGTCGGCGAGGACGCTCTCGACCTCGTCGGGGGCGCAGCGGTGCACGGTCGCGCGGTAGTCCTCGACCCGCTCGACGAAGAGGCTCACGAGATCGGCTGC
>CAZKZQ010000317.1:0-4293 GCA_964557235.1 uncultured Nocardioidaceae bacterium | reverse complement strand
GGCCCTTGGACGAGCGTGCCGGCTGCTTCGGAGCAGCCTTCTCCTCCGCGGCAGGCTCGTCAGCAGGCTCGGCCTCGGTGACAGCCTCGGGGTCGGCGACGGGCTCGGCGACCGGCGTCGGCTCCTCGGCCGGCGGGGCGTCGAACAGCGCCTCCTCGAACGGCTCGTCGGCGGCCGGCTCGGCCCGCACCCTGCGCGGCGCGGGCGCGGGGCGCTCGCTGGCCTGGGTCAGGATCCAGTCGGCGTCGGCGGTGCCGGCCTCGGTGGCGGCCGGGGGAGCGGTCTCGACGGGGTCGCGGCCCAGCACCATGCCGAGCGTGTCGTCGCCCAGCGAGAGCTGGCCGGGTGCCGCCTCCTCCGTCTCCTCCGGGGAGTCGTCGTCGCCCAGGTCGTCGGCGTCCTCGAGCCCGGCGACGTCCGCGGGCGCCTCGGCGGGGGCCGGCACCTCCTCGGCGGTGCGCTCGCCGACGAGCGAGCGGGCCTCGTCGTTGTCGGCGACCACGAAGCGGCCGCCGGTGTCGAAGGTGAAGCGAGCGGTCTGCTGCGCCGCACCGGAGAGGTACGTCGCCAGGACGGTCCAGCGACCGTCCTCGCGCCGCCAGGCGTCCCACTCCACGTCGTCCACGCTCAGGCCGTGGGGCTCGAGGAAGGCCTCGACCGCCTGGCCGAGGTGACCCACGGGGCCGGTCGCGGTGCGGCGACGCACGGACGCCTTCTGCGCGAGCTCGGCCTGGTAGGCCCGCTCGGCGAGCACCGGGGTCGCGAAGCCCATGATGCGGTCGACCGAGGTCTGGGCCGCCGCGGCGACGTCCTCAGGGGTCTCGCCGGCCCTGATGCGGGCCTGGATGTCGCGGGGCCGCAGCACGCTGTCCATTCACTTCTCCGTCGGGCTGTCCGTCGTCCTCACCGACCCGACCATGAGGGGAAGGGGGTCGATGCCGACAACCTACTTCAGCCCCAGGCGATGTCAGCCCAGCACACGCTCCAGGTAGGAGTTGGTGAACAGCCGGTCGGGGTCCAGCTGGTCCCGCAGGGCCACCACGTCGCCGAACCGGGGGTACGCCGGGGCCAGGTCGGCGGCCGTCCGGGTGTGGAGCTTGCCCCAGTGCGGGCGGCCGTCGTAGGCCCGGAGCACCTCCTCGACCCCGGAGAAGTACGCGCGGTGGTCGACGTTCCTCCCGACGTGGAAGGCGAGGTAGACCGAGTCGCGGTCGTACGTCGTCGACAGCCACGCCTCGTCGGGCGGGGTGCACCGCACCTCGACGGGGAAGCTGATGTTCCACCCGGCCCGCTCGATCACGCGACGCGCCTCGGCCAGGGCCTCCATGCCGACCGCGCGGGGGACGGAGTACTCCATCTCGCGGAACACCACGCGGCGCGAGGAGACGAACACCTTGTGCGAGACGTCGCGGTAGGTCCGGGCGCTGAGGGCGCGGGAGGACAGCGCGTTGACCCGGGGCGCGAGCGAGGGGCGCACGTCGGTGAGCCGGTTGACCCAGCCGAACACCGTGTTGGACAGCAGCTCGTCGTCCACCCAGGCACGCACCCGCGACAGGGGCTCGGGGTCGTCGAGGGAGCGGTTGTTGGTCTTCACCGAGCAGCCGTCGGTGTGCGGGAACCAGTAGAGGTCGACGTGGTTGTTCTCCGACACGAGGTCCTCGAAGCCGGCCATCAGGTCCTGCCACGACATCGGGCGCTCGTGCGCCTCGAGGACGAACGCCGGCTCGACCCGGAAGGTCAGCGTGGTCAGGACGCCCAGCGCCCCGAGCCCGACCCGGGCGGCATCGAACAGCTCGACGTCCGACGTGCGGCCGGCGTGCCGGACCGCGCCCGACCCGTCGACGAGGGTGAGCGCCTCGAGCTGCCCCGACAGCGAGGAGGTCACGCCGCCGCTGCCGTGCGTGCCGGTCGAGATCGCGCCGGCGAGGGTCTGCGGGTCGACGTCGCCCATGTTGTGCAGCGCGAGGCCGAGCACGTCGAGGGCGGCGTTGAGCTGCCGCAGGGTCGTGCCGGCGAGCACGGTCACGGTCATCGCCTCGCGGTCGATGCCCACGATGCCGGTCAGGCCGGTGGGGTCGAGCAGCACCCCGTCGGTGACCGCGATGTCGGTGAAGGAGTGGCCGCTGCCGGGCATCTTGACGCGCAGGCCCGCGTCGCGCGCGGCGACGACGGCCTCGGCGACCTCCTCGGGCGAGGTCGGGCGCACCACCCGCTGCGGCCGCGACTGCGCGAGTCCCGACCAGCTCGTCCACGCCGCCGTCGTCCCGCTCACCGGTGTCCCTCCACGGGGCCAGTCTGCCGGTCGCCGGTCAGCGCAGCGGCACCCGGAGCCTCCAGCCCACCTGGATCACGTCGGGGTCGGTGATCCGCGGGTTGGCCGCGACCAGCTGCGCGACGCTCGTGCGGACGTAGGGCCGCACGTCGCGGACGATGCCGCTCAGGGTGTCGCCGGCGACGACACGGTGGATCAGCCAGCCCGCGAGGTCGGGGAACACGATGAGCGGCACCTCACGGGTGTTGAAGCCCGGGCTCGGACCCTCGTCGGGGCCGGCCGGGTTGTCGCCGTACACCTGGAGCGTGACGCGGGTGCCCGCCCGCGGCGGGGTGTCGAGGCGCAGCGTCGTGCTGAACTCGCCGACACCGATGCCGCCGCCGGCGGACTGCGCCGACCCGCTCGCGAGCACCCGCCCCCGCGGCCCCAGCACGCGCATCCCGATCGTGCCCTCGAAGCCCGCGCCGATCCCGCTCACGACGAACCTGCGTCCGACGAGGTCGTCCTTGGCCGGCTGCCGCACCCTGACGTCCGTGACGATGCCCATCCCGCCATCGTCCTCCGCCGCGCCGACGGGCGGAAGGCTCAGTGCGAGCGCTGTTCCTCGGTCCCGACCCGGACGGGCGCGCCGCGCGGCACGAGCACGCCGATGACCAGGGCGATCCACAGCCCCACCACCAGCACGGAGTACGACGGCCGCGCGCCCCAGCCGTCGACCGCGGCCCCGGAGAGGGCGGCTCCCGGGGCGACCCCGGCGACGATGCCGGTCGAGTAGACGGCGAGCGCCTCGTTGAGCCGGCCGCGCGGGACCAGCGACTCGATCCACGACACCGACGCGATGATCGTGGGCGCGATGCCGGCGCCGACGAAGAGCAGGAAGAACCCGGTCAGCACCAGCGACTCCCCGAGGAACGGCAGCGGCAGCGAGGTCACGGCCAGGGCGAGCAGCCCGAGCCGCACGCGCACGTCGACCGGCCGCTTCAGCGTCATCGCCCCGGTGACCAGCCCGGAGACCAGGCTGCCCAGCGACCACACCGCGAGGATCACCCCGGCGGCCAGCGGCTTGTCCTGCTCGTCGGCCAGCGCGACCGTCGCGACCTCGCAGCCGCCGAAGGCCAGCCCCATGAGGGTGCCCGTGGCCGCGAGCGGGCCGATGGTCCGCCACGGCAGGCGGCCCAGCGCGCCGAGGTCGAGGTCCTTCGCCGCGACCGGCGGCTCGGTGGCGCGCAGCGTGTGCAGCCAGGTGGCGCCGAGCACCAGCGCCACCACGGACGCCAGCACGGTCACGACCGGCGAGGAGGTCGCCGCCAGCACGGTCGCGATGGTGGGGGAGACGACGAACACGACCTCGTCCATCACCGACTCCCACGCGAAGGCGGTGTCGAGCCGCGACCTGTCGGGGTCGTCGTCGAGCGCGTGCGCCCAGCGGGTCCGCACGGCGGACCCGAAGTTCGGCATCGCCGCACCGCCGACGAAGGCCGCGAGGTAGACCAGCGGCGAGGCCCACTCCAGGCGCACGCCGAGGACCATCACCACCAGGGCCGTCGCCGAGACGAGCGCGCCGGGCAGCAGCACCCGGCGCTGGCCCAGGGAGTCGACCAGCCGGGCCAGGGGGATCGCCGCCAGCGCCGTCGCCACGACGTACGTCGCCGACACCCGGCCGGCGTGGGCGTAGGAACCGCTGGACTGGGTGACGAGCAGGACGATGCCCAGGCCCGTCATGGACATGGGCACGCGCGCGAGCACGCCGGCCCCCGAGAACGCCGCGGCGCCCGGAAGGCCGAGAACCCGGCGGTAGGTGCTGATCACGCTCCCTAGGATGACGGGTATGCCCGACCCGTCGCCCTACGACGCCGTCCTGCTGGTCTGCTTCGGTGGACCCGAGCAGCCCGACGACGTCGTCCCGTTCCTGGAGAACGTCACCCGCGGTCGCGGGATCCCCCGCGAGCGGCTCGAGGAGGTGGGGGAGCACTACTTCCTCTTCGGCGGCCGCAGCCCGATCAACGACCTCAACCGCGAGC
>CAZKZQ010000316.1:0-4296 GCA_964557235.1 uncultured Nocardioidaceae bacterium | reverse complement strand
CTCGCTGGTGCAGTTCTTCCTCGGCGACCCGCAGGGCTACAAGGGCCCCGAGATCCGGTACGCCGGCGGCGCGGCCGGGCTGCGCGCCGACGCCGAGGCGGCGGGCATCGACCTCTACGTCCACGCGCCCTACATCGTCAACGTGGCCACGACCAACAACCGGATCCGCATCCCCAGCCGCAAGCTGCTCCAGCAGCACATGGACGCCGCGGCCGAGATCGGCGCCAAGGGTCTGATCGTCCACGGCGGCCACGTCAACAAGAGCGACGACCCCGAGAAGGGCTTCGACAACTGGCGCAAGGCGATCGAGGCCACCGACCTCAAGATCCCGCTGCTGATCGAGAACACCGCCGGCGGCGACAACGCGATGGCGCGCCACACCGAGCGCATCGCCCGCGTCTTCGAGGCGGTCCAGGCCGCCGACCAGGCCGAGATGGTCGGCTTCTGCCTCGACACCTGCCACGCCCACGCGGGGGGCATCGCCCTCGACACCGCCGTCGAGCAGCTGCTGGCGGTCACCGGACGCATCGACCTGGTCCATGCCAACGACAGCCGCGACGAGTTCGGCTCCGGCGCGGACCGTCACACCTCCTACGGCGCGGGGCTCGTCGACCACGACGCGTTCGTCGAGCTGGTCCGGGCCGCGGGCGCGCCCGTCATCGCCGAGACGCCGGGCGGTCCCGAGGAGCACGGCGCCGACTTCGCCTGGCTGCGCGAGCGCCTCTGACGAGGTCGGGCACCGGCAACGATTCGGTGACGACCTGGGGCCTAGGTCCCTCACCAGTGGTCAGAACGGGTGGGATGCACCTAGGTTGAATTGGCATGACGACCGCTCCCGAGACCACCCCCGGTCCCGAGTCCCCACGGGCCGGCAGCGGTGAGCCCCTGGTCGTGCTCGACCACGTCGACAAGTGGTTCGGCGACCTCCACGTGCTCCAGGACATCGACCTGACGGTCACCCGCGGCGAGGTGGTCGTGGTGATCGGCCCGTCGGGGTCCGGCAAGTCCACGCTGTGCCGCACGATCAACCGGCTCGAGACCATCGACAAGGGCTCGATCACGCTCGACGGCCAGCCGCTTCCGGCCGAGGGCAAGGACCTCGCCCGCCTCCGCGCCGAGGTCGGCATGGTGTTCCAGTCGTTCAACCTCTTCGCCCACAAGACGATCCTGGAGAACGTCACGCTCGGGCCGATCAAGGTCCGCGGCCAGGACAAGGCGACCGCGGACAAGCGGGCCACCGAGCTGCTCGAGCGCGTCGGCGTCGCGCACCAGGCCGCGAAGTACCCCGCCCAGCTCTCCGGCGGCCAGCAGCAGCGCGTCGCGATCGCCCGCGCCCTGGCGATGGAGCCCAAGGTGATGCTCTTCGACGAGCCCACCTCGGCGCTGGACCCGGAGATGATCAAGGAGGTCCTCGACGTCATGGTCGACCTGGCGCAGGGCGGCATGACGATGATCGTGGTCACCCACGAGATGGGCTTCGCACGCACGGCGGCCGACCGGGTGGTCTTCATGGCCGACGGCGCGATCGTCGAGGAGAACACCCCCGAGGAGTTCTTCACCAACCCGCAGTCCGACCGCGCCAAGGACTTCCTGTCCAAGATCCTCACCCACTGATCCCCACAAGAAGGAGAAGCAGATGAGACTGAGCAGGACCCTCAGTGCCCTCACCGCCAGCGTCTTCGCCCTGTCGCTCGCCGCCTGCGGCGACGCCGGCGGCGACAGCGAGGGCGGGGCCGACGTCAAGGTGGCCGACGACGCCGCCTCGCAGTTCGACGACGGCACCCGCATGAAGGAGCTCGCCGAGGACGGCAAGATCACCATCGGCGTGAAGTACGACCAGCCCGGCATCGGCTTCAAGGGCGCGACCGACGACATGCCCGTCGGCATCGACCCCGAGATGGGCAAGATCCTCGCCGCCTCGCTCGGGATCGAGCCCGAGGACATCACGTGGAAGGAGACGATCTCCGACAACCGCGAGCCGTTCCTCAAGAGCGGCGAGGTCGACCTGGTGATCGCGTCGTACTCGATCACCGACGACCGTCGCAAGGAGGTCGGCCAGGCCGGCCCCTACTACGTCACCGGCCAGCAGCTGCTCGTCGCCAAGGGCAGCGACATCAAGTCGGTCGACGACCTCAAGGGCAAGGAGGTCTGCTCGGTCACCGGGTCGACGTCCCTGGACAACGTGGAGGCCAAGGGCGCCAAGCCGCGCGGCTTCGACACCTACTCCGAGTGCCGCGACCAGGTGCTCAACGGCTCGATCGACTCGATGACCACCGACGGCGCGATCCTGCTCGGCTACGCCGCCGAGGACCCGGACAAGCTCGAGGTCGTGGGCGACACCTTCTCCGAGGAGCGCTACGGCATCGGCTACTCCAAGGACCACCCGGAGATGTGCCAGTGGATCACCGACACGATCAAGAAGGCCGAGGACGACGGCACCTGGGCCGACGCGTTCGAGGCCACGCTCGGCAAGTCCGGGGTCGACACCCCCGAGCCGCCGGCGATGGACCCGTGCGAGTGACCCGCTGAACCCGCAGGACCACTGACCGACCGAGGACCCGTCGCACCAGGGTGATCCGGGGCGCACACCGCCCCGGGTCACCCGACGGGACCGACCGACACGACCGCAGGAGGTGGGACCCCTGGACGACGTGCTGTCCAACTTCGACCTGGTGCTCGAGGCGTTCCTGGTCACCATCGAGCTGTTCGTGCTGTCCGGGATCCTGAGCCTCCTGCTCGGGACGCTCCTGGTCGCGATGCGGGTCGGACCGGTTCCGGTCCTGTCCCGGGCCGCGGCGCTCTACGTCACCCTGGTCCGCAACACGCCCCTGCTCGTGATGTTCATCGTGGTCACCGTCGCCCTGCCCAACATCGGCTGGGGCATCCCCGGCTTCAGCATCGGTGGGTACGACGTCAGCGGCTACTTCGTCCGCGGCACGATCGCGCTGACCGTCTACACCGCGGCGTTCGTGTGCGAGGCCCTCCGCGCCGGCATCAACGCAGTCCCGCTCGGGCAGGCCGAGGCCGCTCGCTCGATCGGCATGGACTTCGGCCAAGCCATGCGCAACGTCGTGCTGCCACAGGCTTTCCGCGCTTCGCTCCCCCCGCTGACCAGCGTCCAGATCGCGCTGGCCAAGAACACGTCGGTGGCCTTCGTCTTCGGCATCTTCGAGGCGACCGCGCGGATGCGCTTCTTCGTCAACAACAACACCAGCGACCGGCCGCTGATCTTCCTCACCTTCGCGATCGGCTACGTGATCATCGTCGAGCTGGTCTCCTTCGGCAGCAGCCGGCTGGAGCGTCGCGTGCAGGTGGCCCGATGAGCGCGCGTGAGCCGAGCGTCCTCTTCGACGCACCGGGACCCAAGGCGATCCGTCGCTATCGCGTCTACACCGTCATCTCGGCGGTCGTCCTGCTGGGCGTGTTCGCGCTCTTCCTGCGGCAGATGCAGACGACCGGGCAGTTCGCCTATGAGAAGTGGGAGTACTTCGTCACCCCGAAGTACATCGAGACGATCCTCGTCGACGGCGTGCTCAACACCCTCAAGGCTGCCGTCTTCGCCATCGTGTTCGCGCTCGCCATCGGGATGGTCTTCGGCGCCGGAAAGCTGTCGGAGAACGCCTGGGTCCGCTGGCCGGCCTGGGCGTTCGTGGAGTTCTTCCGAGCCGTGCCGCTGCTCCTGCTGATCATCTTCATCTACTTCGCCTACTTCTCCGGCAAGGACTACGGCAGTCCGATCTACGCGCTCGTCATCGGCCTGGCGCTCTACAACGGCGCCGTGCTCGCCGAGATCGTCCGCGCCGGTGTGCTCGCCCTGCCCGCCGGACAGGCGGAGGCGGCGTACGCCATCGGGATGACGCGCGGCCAGGTGATGCGGATCGTGCTGCTGCCGCAGGCGGTCAAGATCATGATCCCGGCGATGATCAGCCAGTTCGTGGTCTGCCTCAAGGACACCAGCCTGGGCTACGCCATCACGGCCCTCGGCATCACTGTCGTGTTCAAGCAGATCTGGGGAGAGGCGCGCAACCAGGTCCAAGCCGTCATCGTCATGGCCGCGATCTACATCCTCCTCAACATCCTGGTCAGCGCGGTCGCGCACTGGGCCCAGCGGCGCTACGTCGGCGAGGGCCACGGTGCGGCCGCGGCGGGCGACGAGGCCGTGTGACCACGGTTTGGCATGACTGTCCGGCCGGTAGCCTCAGGCCGTGACCTCCCCCCTCACCGTCCGCACGATCAACCCGGAGCAGCACCTCGAGCTGGTGCGCTCGCGCGACAGCGTGAGCTTCCTCCAGGTGC
>CAZKZQ010000315.1:3038-4298 GCA_964557235.1 uncultured Nocardioidaceae bacterium | reverse complement strand
TGCTCGACGAGAACGGCAAGCTCGTCACCGTCACGATGGGCTCCTACGGCATCGGCCCCTCGCGGCTGGTCGCCGCGGTCGCGGAGAACACCCACGACGAGCTCGGGCTGGTCTGGCCCCGCGAGGTCTCGCCCGCCGACGTGCACCTGGTCGCGACCGGCAAGGACGCCGCGGTCTTCGAGGCGGCCGAGCAGCTCGCCGCGGACCTGTCCGCCCAGGGCCTCACCGTGCTGTTCGACGACCGCCCCAAGGTCAGCCCCGGCGTGAAGTTCAAGGACGCCGAGCTCGTCGGCGTGCCCACGATCGTGGTCGCCGGCCGGGGTGTGGCCGACGGCGTGTTCGAGGTGAAGGACCGCGCTTCGGGCGAGCGGGCCGACGTACGCCGGGAGGACGTGGTGGCGCACCTCCTCGAGACCGTGCGGGGCTGACATGACGATCGAGGCGGTCATCTTCGACTGGGGCGGCACGCTCACGCCCTGGCACACGGTGGACTTCGTCGAGGAGGCCCACGCCCTGGCGCAGGCCGCGGTCGACGCCCACCCCGAGGCCCACGTCGACCTGCTGCGCGCCAACCAGTCGATCTGGGGCCGCTCGCGCGACCACCACACGAGCGCGACGGTGGCCGACATCTTCGCCGAGGCCGGGCTGCGCCACGACGAGGGCAGCCTGACGGCCTATCGCGAGTGGTGGGAGCCGCACACCCTGACCGACCCCGACGTCGTGCCGCTGTTCCGCGCGCTGCGCGAGGACGGTCTCAAGGTGGGCGTGCTGTCCAACACGGTGTGGCCGCGCGTGTGGCACGAGGACATCTTCCGCCGCGACGAGGTGCTCGACCTGATCGACGGCGCGGTCTACACCAGCGAGATCGCGTGGACCAAGCCCGAGCCGCGTGCCTTCCTGGCCGCGATCGAGGCCGTGGGCGTCGAGGACCCGGCGCGCTGCGTCTTCGTCGGCGACCGGCTGTTCGACGACATCTGGGGCGCCCAGCGGGTCGGCATGCGCGCCGTCCACGTGCCGCACTCCGACATCCCGCTGGAGCAGCACGGCCACACCGAGGGCAACCCCGACGCGGTCGCCCACCGGCTGGCCGACGTGCTGGAGATCGTCCGCGGCTGGACCAGCAACGCCGGTTGAGGTGCGGGACCAGCAAACGCCGGTTGAGGTGCGAACGAAGTGAGCCTCGAAACCTGGTGACGTCCGCGCCGACCTCACCAGTGGTCTCGAGGCTCGGGCTGCGCCCTCGCACCTCGACCAGCGGTC
>CAZKZQ010000315.1:0-2938 GCA_964557235.1 uncultured Nocardioidaceae bacterium | reverse complement strand
CGGGCTGCGCCCTCGCACCTCGACCAGCGGTCAGCCCCGCGCCGACCGCACCAGTGGGGACCAGGCGGAGCCGGTCAGCCCAGCTCGGGGGCTCCGGGGAACGCGTCGGCGTCGGCCCCGAACCCGAGCGCGCGCACCGCGGCGTCCTCGAGCGCGACGACGGCCCAGCGCCGGGTGTCGCCGACCGAGGAGGCGACCAGCTGGGCATAGGACTCGGCCGCCCGCTCCTCGAGCGACCGCGCGACCGCCAGCAGCTGGGGCGTGCGCCGGCTCGCAGCGGGGACCGCGTAGCCCGGCGCCGGGGGAGTGGGCTGCCCGCCGCGCGAGGTGATCAGGCCGCGGAGCTCGTCGCGGCGCCGCCGGTGGGTGACGTAGGCCCGGTGCAGCAGGTCGGCCGCGACCGGCGAGGCCGAGGCGGAGACCCTGCCCCCGAGCTCGGCGTAGGCGGACACGGCGGCGTTCTCGGCCGCGAGCGTCGCCTGGAGGGCCTCGCCGGGCGTCACGAGCCGGCCCCCTGGAGCAGCTGGGCCTGCTGGCGGGCGGCGGCGGCCATCGACGCGAGCACGCGGGCGAAGGCACCGCTCTGCGCCCCGAGGGCGGCCGCCGCGTGCTGGTCGGCGACGGCCTGCTCGGTGCCGGTGATGCGCGCGAGGATCCGCGCCGGGGCGGAGGTGGGCGGCTGGACCGAGGGCCGCGGGTCGTCGCCGCGGAGCAGGTCGACGTGGGCGAGGTGCACGGTGCGGGCGACGGTGAGCCGGCGCTGCGCCGGCACCGCGAGGTCGAGGCCGAGCACCCGGTCGAGGCGGGCCACCTGGGTCGCCTCGAGCAGGAGCGCGGAGCGGAGCAGGTCGGCGTCGGGGTCGGGGGCGGGCTCGTCGGTGGAGCCCGGCGAGCGGAGTGCGCCGGGCCGGGTCTGGTCCAGCGGCACGTCGTCGCACGCGGACAGTCCCGCGGCCAGGGCGGCGGCCCCGAGGACGGCCCGCCGGGAGAGGGGCGCGCTCACCGGAGGCTGAAGGCGAGGAGCACGTAGCGACGCTTCTTGGCCTCACCGTCGATGCGCAGGTCGATGAGGAACTTGGCGCCGGCGTGGGCCTCGTTGTCGTTGCGGAAGGTGCCGTCGTCGAAGAACGACCGCGACGCGGGGATGTCGGCGGTCGTCGTGGCGAGGATGCGGTCGCCCTCGCGCGCGAGCTTGGTCTGCTTCACCCTGGCGCCGGGGAAGTCGACGTGCCAGCCGTCGTTGGCCCGCCGCCGCAGCTCGGCCGCGAGCTCCTTGCAGCCGCGGCACTGCTGCTTCTTCGACGGCGAGAGCCCGGTCAGCACGCCCGCCTTGTTGGTGGACAGCGCATAGCCCCAGCTCGCGACGACGTACGACGCGAAGGCGCGCTGGCCCTTCTCCCCGGGCGCGAAGGCCGGCCGGGTCGGGGCCTTCGGCGTCGGAGCGGCCGTGGGGGAGGCGCTCGGCGAGGGGCTCGAGGTCTCCTCGGCGGTCGGCGTCTGCGACGGCTCGCCGGCCGCCTTGGGCGAGTCGCCGCTGCACGCGGTCAGGGAGACGGCGGTGAGCGTCGTCGCGAGGAGGAGGGCGCCTCGGCGACCGGCTTGCCGACGGGCGGTCCGAGGGGCCGCGCGGCGCGTCGTGGGGCGCATGCGCGAAGGCTACAACGGCCCTGACCCGACGGGTGGGGGGACGCGGGCCACCACACCCCTTCGGTACTGTCTGCCTCGAGGGCGGCGCACGCGTCGCACCGACAACTGCAGAGGAGGAGTCCGTGGCGATCGACCGCACCCGGGAGAGACTCATCGAGGAGCTCACCCCTCCGTTGCTGGCCAGCGGCTTCGACCTCGAGGCCGTCGAGGTCACCCCCGCAGGCCGCCGCAGGCTGCTGCGCATCGCGGTCGACAAGGACGGCGGCGTCACGATGGACGAGATCGCCGAGGCCACCAAGCAGGTCTCCGCGCTGCTCGACACCTCCGACGCGATGGGCGAGCAGCCCTACACCCTCGAGGTCACCTCGCCCGGCGTCGACCGGCCGCTGACGCTCCCGCGCCACTGGCGCCGCAACGCCGGCCGGCTGGTCAAGGTCGAGCTCCGCGACGGCGGCAGCATCACCGGCCGCATCGTCAGTGCCGGCGAGGAGTCCGCCGAGCTCGAGACCGACGACGGCCACCGCACCCTCGCCCTCGCCGACGTCGGCAAGGCGCGCATCCAGGTCGAGTTCAACCGGAAGGAAGGCTGAGCCGTGGACATCGACATGGCGATCCTGCACTCGCTCGAGCGGGACAAGGAGATCAGCTTCGACATCCTGATCGACGCGCTGCAGCAGGCGTTGCTGACGGCGTACCACAAGACCCCGGGCGCCAAGGCCGAGGCGCGGGTCGAGATCGACCGCAAGAGCGGTCGCGTCCAGGTGCTCGCCGCCGAGCTCGACGACGAGGGCGAGAAGGTCGGGGAGTACGACGACACGCCCGAGGGCTTCGGCCGCATCGCGGCGACGACGGCCAAGCAGGTCATCCTGCAGCGGCTGCGCGACGCCGAGGACGACGTGAAGTTCGGCGAGTTCTCCGGCCGTGAGGGCGACCTGGTCTCCGGGATCATCCAGCAGGGCCGCGACCCGCAGGACGTGCTGGTCGACCTCGGCCGGCTCGAGGCGATGCTGCCGGCGCCCGAGCGGGTGCCGGGGGAGCGCTACGAGCACGGCACGCGGATCAAGTGCCTGGTGGTCAGCGTGCGACGCGGCATGCGCGGCCCGCAGGTGCACCTCTCGCGCACGCACCCCAACCTGGTCAAGAAGCTGTTCGCCCTCGAGGTGCCCGAGATCGCCGACGGCACCGTCGAGATCTGCGCGATCGCCCGCGAGGCCGGTCACCGCACCAAGATCGCGGTCCGCTCGACGGTCCCCGGCGTGAACCCCAAGGGCGCCTGCATCGGCCCGATGGG
>CAZKZQ010000314.1:0-4305 GCA_964557235.1 uncultured Nocardioidaceae bacterium | reverse complement strand
CGCATCGACCAGTACGGCGGCGACAACTCGTTCTTCCGCGACGACAAGGCCAACATCACGCTGGGCAAGGGCGGGGTCGACGACGCCGAGGACGCGGAGGTGGTCGTGCACGAGTACGGCCACTCCGTGCAGGACGGCCAGGTCCCCGGCTTCGGCACCGACCTCGAGTCCGGGTCGATCGGCGAGGCGTTCGGCGACTACCTCGCCGTCGCGGTGACCTCGTGGGCGACCGGCGTGCCGACGAAGACTCCCGAGGCCTGCGTGGCCGACTGGGACTCGGTGTCCTACACGCGCACCACCCCGCACTGCCTGCGCCGCCTGGACGGCACCAAGCACTACCCGGAGGACGTCGAGGGCGAGGTGCACGCCGACGGCGAGATCTGGTCGCGGGCGCTGTGGGACATCCGCAAGGCGCTCGGCGACACGAGGGCCAGCACCGCGATCATCGAGGCGCAGTTCGCCTTCACCCCCGACGTGTCCTTCCGCGAGGCCGCGCAGGCGACCGAGGCGACGGCCAAGCGGCTCTACGGCACGTCCGCCGCGAGCGCGGTGCACAAGGCGTTCGTGGCCCGCGGCATCCTCTGACGGGGACTACACCCCGCCCGGTTTCGCCCTTATTGTGACGGGATGATCGGGGGGAATCCGGACGACTTCCGCGCAGCCGCGCGACGGGTCCGGGACGGGGGCGACGCGGTGACGCGCAGCACCGAGGCCGTGCTCGCGGGCACAGGTCCGCGCTGGCACAGCACGGCCGGACGGGCCTACCAGGAGCGGCTCGAGGACGTGCTCCGCACCGCGGCGCACGCCGCCCAGGTGACCGACGCCTACGCCGCCTCCCTTGACCTCCTCGCCGGCCAGCTGCAGTCGCGTCAGCACGCGATCTCGGCGCTGCTCGACCAGGCCGGCGCCACCTGGGACGACGCGCGGCGGATGGTCGCCGAGGGCGCCGACGACCTGATGGACGGCGCGAAGAAGCTGGCCGGCGGGATCAAGGACGTCTTCTCGTGACCGCCGTCGGCTTCGCGTCGCTCGAGGGCGCCCTGCGCGTGCGCCCTGCCGAGGACGCGTGGGCGGGGGTGCTGGCGTCGGCCGGGGTCGACCCGGCCTCCCTCCCGGCCGCGATCGCCCCGCGCGAGCCCGCGTCGTCGGTGGACCCCGCGCCCGAGGTGGGCCACGCGGCCATCCTGCTGGCCGGCCCCGCTCCCCTGCTCGTCGAGGCGCGCAGCCGCACCGAGGACCTGGGGCTCCTCGCGCTCGTGGCCTCGGACGGCGCGGTCTGCGCGTCCGGCGTACGACGGGTGGCCGTCGAGGGCGCCGAGCTCGCGCCGCTGCCGGGCGTCGAGCTCAGCGTGTACGGCGTCGAGTCGCTCCTCGACGAGCTCGTGCGGCTGCTGCCCCCGCTGCCCGGCGAGCTGCCCGAGCACGTCGGCCCGACCGAGGTCGCGCTGCCGCTCGAGGCCGCCGTGATGCTGTCGCGGGCGCTGGCCGAGGACGACGCCGACCTGGCCGTGCAGGTCGCCGGCCTGGCCGGGCTCGAGGAGGTGCCGCCCCTGGTCGAGTCCCTGGCGCACCGCCTCCTCGGGGAGGCGGCCGTGGCCGTCTCGGCCCCGGCGACCGGGTTCCGCGCCCTGCGCACGTGGCTCCTGTGCTCGCTCGGCTGGGTCGCGCTGCACCCGCAGGGCGACGTGGTCGTGCACCGGCTGGTCACCGCCGACGAGGTGCGCGACGACCTGGTCTTCGACCTCACCGGCGCGCTCACGGCCGCCGCGACCTCGCCGGAGGGCGGGTCCGATGGGTGACCTCGACATCCACGGCGGGGCGGGCGGGATCCAGGCGGACCTCGACGACGTCACCGCGTTCGCGATCGCGGTCGACCACGCCGCCGACGAGGTCGCCCGCAACCTGGACACCCTCGGGCGGGTGCGGCTCGGGCTGACCGACGACCTGCTCGAGGCCGGGCTCCTCGTGCCCGACCTCGTGGTCGCGACCGAGGCCGCTGCGCTGGCGGCCGTCACCGGCACCGCGCTCCTGCGCACCGGGCTGGACTCGGCCGCGTCGCTCGCCCGCTCAGCCGTCGAGGCCTACCGCGAGGTCGACGCGGCGCTGGCACGCGCGGCCGAGGAGGCGCTCTACGCAGCAGGCTTCGTGGCCGGAGGACTGCTGCCGATGACCGCGCTCGGTCTGCTGGCCTCGCCCGGCACCTCGGCCCTCCTGGCGTGGTGGCTCTCCGACCCCGAGCGCCGGGAGGCGGCACTCGCCGAGCTCGACCAGACGCTCTACGAGAACCCCTGGCTGCTCGAGGCGCTGACCCGCTCGGCACCCGGGCTCGTGCAGGGCGGGGCGACCACGCTCACCGGCGGCAACCCGCTCCTGCTCGCGCTGCTGACCGACGGCAGCTGGCCGAGCAGCGACTACCACTCCTCGCTGCTCGGGCTGATCACCCTCGGTCGACGGTTCGGCTGGTTCACCGACGCCGGCGAGTTCCGGACCGGGCGGCGCGAGGACTGGAAGACGCTGCCCGGCTTCGGGCCCGAGACGTTCCTCGGCGACGTGATCACCCAGCAGAAGGAGGTGGGCGACGAGGCCGCCGGGAAGACGACGGTCCAGGTCCTCAAGGTGCGACAGCCGGACGGCAGCCTCTCCTACATCGTGCAGATCCCCGGCACCCAGGAGATGACCACCCTGGCGCACGGCGGGACGCTGCTCGACATGGACAGCAACGTCAACCTCATGTACCTCAACGGCCAGGCCGACCGCGCCCAGGTGCAGCACCAGGTCGAGGCGGCGATGGCCGCCGCCGGCATCAGGCCCGGCGACCCGGTGATGCTGACCGGCCACAGCCAGGGCGGCATCATCGCCGCCAGCATCGCGGCCAACCCCGAGCGCGACTGGAACATCCGCAGCGTCGTCACGGCCGGGTCGCCGATCGCGCGGATCCCGATCCCCGACGGCGTCCAGGTGATGTCCCTCGAGCACGACCAGGACTCGGTCCCGAAGCTCGACGGCCGCTCCAACCCCGGCACGGCGACGTGGACCACCGTGCAGGGCGACTCCCACGCGGGCAACGTCGGGGACGCCCACGACCTGGCCAACTACGCGAACCTCGCGGACCAGATCGACGCCTCCAGCGACGCCGGGCTGGCCGCGTGGCGCCGGGCCAACCAGGAGTTCCTCTCCGACGGCAGTGTCGAGCGGACGCGCGTCACCATCGAGCGGGCACCATGAGTCCCATGTCCCGGCTCGCCGCACTCGTGTGCCTGGTGCCGCTGCTCACCTCCTGCACGGGGGGCGGCGAGAAGGACGACCCGGACTACACCCCGGTCCCCGACGCGAAGCTCTTCGCCCAGGTCGAGCGGCTCGACGGGGTGGTGAGCGCCGACCTCAGCTGGACCGACAAGTTCGGCATGTCGAACACCTACGGCGGAGTGATCAGGACACGGGGCGTCTCCGCCTGCGAGGTGCTCGACCACGCCTACGCGATCCTCCGCCAGGGCCGACCCGACGCCGACCTGGTCATCGAGGTGGAGCAGCGCGAGGCACCTCCTTCTGACCTGGCCGAGTTCGACGTCGTGAACATGAGGGCCATCGACCGCACGGTCGCGCGCGACCCCGCGGCGAGGTACGGCGAGCAGCCCGGCACCGGCAAGCCGCCGGACGACGAGCTGTGCAAGGGCTCCTGATCAGTCCGGGTCGTCGTCGAACGCCGGCAGGCCGTCGATGCTGACCCGGTTCTTCTGCTTGCGGTAGGCGACGACCCCGTCGGCCCCGCGCCGCTCCATGTTGGGCGTGAGCAGGTCGCGGCGCTCCCAGCCGGTCGCGGTGGGCAGGGCGAACCCGCACGAGGTCGAGACCCGGTCGACGTCGACCACGACCACCGACCGTGCGGCCGGGTTGTCCTCGAAGTACGGCGCCCACGCGGCGAACTCGTCGTCGTACACCGACACGACGCGGCCGCGCCCGTGGAACCGGACCACGTCGGGACTGCGCTCGAACGAGCAGAACATCACCACGATCCGGCCGTTCTGGCGCAGGTGCGCGATCGTCTCCGCACCGCTCGCGGTGAGGTCGAGGTAGGCGACCGTGTGGTCGTCGACCACGACGAAGGTGCCGTCGGTCAGGCCCTTGGGTGAGACGTTGACGTGGCCGTCGTCCCCGCTCGGCGCGGTGCCCACGAAGAACACCGGCTGGCGCAGGACGAACTCCCGCAGCCGCTCGTCGATGCGCTCGAGGACCTTGCCCACCGGCTCAGCCGCAGACCGCGCCGTGGGCCGCGGACTGCACGACCTTGGCGTACTTGCCGAGGAC
>CAZKZQ010000313.1:0-4346 GCA_964557235.1 uncultured Nocardioidaceae bacterium | reverse complement strand
GGGCCGGCTGGGCCGGCTGGGCCGGCTGGGCCGGCTGGGCCGGCTGGGCCGGCTGAGCAGGCTGAGCAGGCTGGGCGGCCTGGGCCGGCGGGGCGGTCGGCGCCGACGCGACCGGCTCCGGCGCGACCGGCTCCGGCGCGGCCGGCGCTGAGGGGGCGGACGCTGCGGGCGCCTCAGGCGCAGGAGCCGGACGGGACGTGGGAGCAGCAGGAGCAGCGGGGGCCGGGGCACCGGCGCCCATCTCCATGCGCCGCTCGAGCCGGTCGACCCGCGCGGCGAGGCCGCGCTCGGTGTGCTCGGCCCCGGGCAGGAGCAGGCGTGCGCAGAGCAGCTCGAGCAGCATCCGCGGCGGGGTGGTGCCCTTCATCTCGGTCAGCCCGTCGGCCACGATCTCCGCGGCCCGGGTCAGCTCGGCGCGGCCGTAGCGCGCGGCCTGCTGGGTGAGGCGCTCGGCGACGTCCTCGGGCACGTCGATGAGGCCAGAGGCCGACGCGTCGGGCACCGCCGAGACGATGACGAGGTCCCGCAGCCGGCGCAGCAGGTCCTCGACGAAGCGGGCGGGGTCCTGGCCGGTCTCGACCACCTTGTCGACGGCGTCGAAGACCGCGGCGCCGTCGTAGGCCGAGAGACCGTCGACGACCTCGTCGAGGAGGCTGTCGGGGGTGAAGCCGAGCAGGCCCGCGGTGAGGGCGTAGGTGACGCCGTCGGGTCCGGAGCCACCGATGAGCTGGTCGAGGATCGACAGGGTGTCCCGCGCGGACCCGCCGCCGGCGCGCACGACCAGCGGCAGCGCCCCCGCCTCGATCGCGACGCCCTCGCGCTCGCACAGCTCGGAGAGGTAGGACGAGAGCACCTTGGGCGGGATCAGCCGGAACGGGTAGTGGTGGGTCCGCGAGCGGACCGTGCCGATGACCTTCTCGGGCTCGGTCGTGGCGAAGATGAAGCGCACGTGCTCCGGCGGCTCCTCCACGATCTTGAGCAGGGCGTTGAAGCCCTGCCGGCTGACCATGTGGGCCTCGTCGATGATGTAGATCTTGTAGCGGTCGCGCATCGGGCGGAACGTCGCCTGCTCGCGCAGCTCGCGGGCGTCCTCGACCCCACCGTGGGAAGCCGCGTCGATCTCGATCACGTCGACCGAGCCCTGCCCGCCGGTCGCGAGCTCCTCGCACGAGGGGCACTGGCCGCACGGCTCGTCGATCGGGCCCTGGGCGCAGTTGAGCGCGCGGGCCAGGATGCGGGCGCTGGTCGTCTTGCCGCAGCCGCGCGGGCCGGAGAAGAGGTAGGCGTGGTTGACGCGGTTGTTGCGCAGCGCCGCCCGCAGCGGACCGGTGACATGGTCCTGGCCGATCACCTGGGCGAAGGTGTCGGGCCGGTAGCGCCGGTAGAGCGCGAGAGGGGCATCCACGTCCCCGACCCTAACCGGGGGCGGCGACAATGAAGAGGCCCCCCGCGCACCCAGCAGAGCTCACCTGCCCTTGCTGCCTTCCGGCCCTGGGGGAGTTCAGCGAGATGCCGCCGCACGGGGGGTTGCCGAGAGTCTAGGACACCCCCCACCGCGGACCCGGGCCGGGCCGATTTCCAGCCGCCGAGGGCCGCGGGTAACCTCTCCCACGGAGGATTCGCCTAGTGGCCTATGGCGCTCGCTTGGAAAGCGGGTTGGGTGCAAGCCCTCAGGGGTTCGAATCCCCTATCCTCCGCCAGCTCAGCAGCCGAGCCCGGACCCGCACGGGGCCGGGCTCGCTGCATGTGTCTCCACCGCCCGCTCGTGCTATCGCAGCGCAGGTCGAGGGCTCCTAGGCTCAGCCCATGGCGGCGACCACAGAGGCCCTCCGATCAGCCCTCGACCGGCTCCCCAAGGCCGAGCTGCACTGCCACCTCGAAGGCACCTTGCGGCCCGCCACCCTCGTCGAGCTCGCGCAGCGCAACGGCGTGCGCCTTCCGACCGCGGACCTCGAGGAGCTCTACTCCTACGACTCCCTCGACGGATTCCTCGACGTCTTCTGGCTGGGTCAGTCGACTCTCGTCACGCGCGAGGACTGGGCTCGGCTGGCCTACGAGTCGGTCATCGATGGGGCCGCCCACGGCGTTGTCCACCGCGAGTCCTTCTTCACCCCGGCGCGACACCTCGCGGCAGGGCAGTCGCTGCGCGACATCGTGGCCGGGATCGACGAGGGGCTGACCGCCGGCGAGCAGGAGACCGGTGTCCGCTGGTTCCTGATCGGCGACATCGATCGGGCGTACGGCGGTGCGGCTGCGCTGACCTTCGTCCGCGACCTGGTCGAGCTGCGTCGCGCAAGGGCTCCCGGCACGGAGCGGATCCTGGGCGTCGGGATGGACTCCACCGAGCTCGGGCTGGACCCGCTCATGTTCAAGCCGGCGTACGACGTGGCGCGCGGCGCGGGTCTGCGGCTGACCGCGCACCAAGGGGAGAACTCCCCCGCTGCCGCCATCGCGACCGCGATCTCCGAGCTCGGCGCGGAGCGCATCGATCACGGGCTCCCCGTCCTCGACGACCCAGCACTGGTCGAGCGGATGGCCGACGACCGCGTCCCGATCACGGTCTGCCCGACCTCCAACGTGCTCATCTCCAACTCCTACGCGCAGTTGGAGGACCACGTGCTGCCGCACATGCGCGCCGCCGGTCTCCTCGCGACGGTCAACACCGACGACCCGAGCTTCATCGACCTCGACCTCGGCGCGGAGTACGCCGCCGTCGCGGAGGCGTTCGGCTGGGACTGGGACGTCATGGTCGAGGTCGCCCTGGACGGCGTAGAGGCCTGCTGGCTCGACGACGCCGACAAGGCCGCGCTCGCCGGGCGGGTGCGCCAGGCCGGCCGTGAGCTCGACCCGCGACCCGAGTGAGGGCTCAGCCCTTGCGCTGCAGCTCCCACGCCAGCCTGATCGCCTCGCGCACGCCGGCGGGATCGGCCCGGTCGAGATAGGCCTCGACCTTGTGGTGCGACTCCATGCGGGGCGGCACCCCGAACGTCGTCGGGTACGCCGCGAGCAGCGCCTCCCTGCGCGAGAGCGGCACGCGCACGACCAGCGTCGTCGGGTCGGCGAGGCGGGCGACGAGCCGGTCGTCGACGTACCAACCGGGCCGCGTGGGCGTGCCCTTCCGCTTGACCCCGGCCAGCGACTCGGCGTGCTCCCCCACCTCGTCGGGCGTCATCGCAGGAACCGCAGGATCTCGTCGGCGACGAGCTCGGGCTGCTCGAGCTGGAGGAAGTGACCGGCTCCCGCGACGACCGCCGAACGCGAGGGCGGGTCGAGGCGCGCGGCCACGACGGCGGCGAACCGCGGGTCGAGGCACCCGTCGTCCGCGCCGAGCAGCGACAGCACGGGCACGCGCGGGGGCAGGAGGGCCGCCCGCGACGCCCGGCTGCGCGCCGCGCGGTAGTAGGAGACGACCGCGCGCGCGTGCGCGAGGTCGGGCACCGATTCGGCGAGCAGCGCCAGGTCCTCGGTCGCGTCCCAGCCCGGCGACCACCGCGACCACAGCCGGCGGACCAGCGGCGCGAAGGCCCGCTCCGAGACGCCGGGCAGCTGGTTGAGGCCGATGTACCACGAGTGCAGAGGCTGCCGTGCGACCGCACCCAGCCACGGCAGCAGGGTCGCGCGGGTCGGGCTCATCGCCGCCAGCGGCGGCACGGCCAGCGCCACCACCCGGGCGTACGGCGAGCCGGGTCGGGCCGCCAGGGTCGTCGCGGCGATCGCGCCCCAGTCGTGCCCGACGAGGACCGAGTCCGAGGAACCCCCGAGGGCCGCGTGGAGCAGGGCCGCGTCGTCGGCCAGCGACACCACGGAGTACGACGCGGCCAGGCCCGACGGCGCGTAGCCGCGCATGAACGGAGCCGCCACCCGCCAGCCGTCGGCGACGAGCAGCGGCGCGAGGTGCCGGAACGTCCAGGCGGTGTCGGGGAAGCCGTGCAGCGCGACGAGCAGCGGGGCGGCAGGGTCGCCCCACTCGAGCACCCGCGCGGTGTGGGTGGGCAGCGGCACGTCGTACTCGCGAGGCGTCACGCGCCCGATGCTAGGGAGTGGCGAGCCGCCGGGGAGTACCGCCCAGCGGCGGTGGTGGTCGAGACTGCGGACCATGCCCGTCACGATCCGCCCCGCGACCGCCGACGACCGCGCCGACCTCGAGCGCGTGGTGACCGACGCCTTCGGCGACCACGGGCCCGAGGTCATTCGATTGCTCGGCGCCCTCGACGAGACCGGTGCGACCCGGGCGAGCCTGGTCGCGGTCGACGGGGACGCCGTGGTCGGTCACGTGCAGCTGAGCCGCTCCTGGGTCGACGCCCGCGAGCGCCTGGTCGACGTGCTCGTGCTCAGCCCGTTGTCGG
>CAZKZQ010000312.1:0-4381 GCA_964557235.1 uncultured Nocardioidaceae bacterium | reverse complement strand
GCAACGGCGGCCTCGACCACGGCTGGGGCAACATGATGCTGCTCATGGGCGGCGGCGTGAAGGGCGGCTACCACGGCACCTGGCCGGGGCTGGGCTCGCTGACCGACGGCGACCTCTCCGTCACCACGGACTACCGCCAGGTGCTGGCCGAGGTCGTCGCCAAGCGCTTCCCCGGCAAGTCGGTCTCGCAGGTGTTCCCGGGCCTGGTGCAGAAGCCGATCGGCGTGCTCGTCTGACTACGCTGGCCGCGTGACGCGGGCGAGGATCTTCGGGCTGGTGGCTGCCGTCCTCATGGTGGTCGTCGGTGGATGGTGGACCTCGCAGGGACTGGGCTGGTTCGGCGACGCGCCGACCCAGGACGACGCCGTCTGGTATGCCACGGTCGGGCCGGCCCTGGCGGGCCTCGGCATCGCGCTCGGCATCGTCAGTGGGCGGGGCTCGAGATGACGCCGCCTGCGTCGATGTCATGATCGGCGCGTGAGCACGACGGGGGACTCGAGCAGCACGCCACCACTGCCCACCTCGATCTGGGTGCTTGCCTGGGCGTCGCTCGTCGGTCAGGCGGCGACGCTGGTCGGGCGTGGCGGGCACGCCGAGAACGAGGTGTCGCTGGTCGGGTCGATCCTGCTCGGCGCGCTGCTGGTCGGCTGGGTGTCCGCGGGCGTCGTGCGAGCGCGCACGGTCCGGCTCGTGCTCGCCTGGGTCGTGCTGGTCCTCAGCGGGGTCCTCGAGGCCGTCGGCCTGGTGACCGGTGACGACGAGCTGCCGTGGGCACTGCTGCTCGTCTCGTTCGTGACGACCGTCGTGTCCCTGGGCGCGCTCGTCCGCTTCCGCCGGACCGACTGGTACCGCTGGCAGCGCACGAAGCCCCCCACCTCGCAGGGCGCCTCGATCACCGGGCTGGTGGTGATCGGCGTGGTCGTCGGCGTGCTGGGCGGGGTCATCGGACCCAGCGACAACGGCGTGCGGATGAGCGTCAACAGCTGACCCGAGAGGGCTACGGCGTGCGGTCTGCGGACGTCGGTGCCCGCAGCACGAACCGGTGGGGAGGCCCCGGCTCGTAGGACAGCTCGCCCGCGTTGACCCGGGCGAGCCGGCCGGAGATGTAGAGGCCGAAGCCGCTCCCACCTGCCGCCGTCTGCGCCGAGCCCGTGCGCTGGAAGCGCTGGAAGAGGGTGCCCACCTGGTCGACAGGAACCCCGTCACCGCCGTCGGTGACGGACACCGTGGTGGTGGCACCCTCGGCAGCGACCGTCACCACCACCGGCGGACGGCCGTAGCGCAGGGAGTTGGACACCAGGTTCGTCACGATCTGCGTCAGGTGGGTCGGGTCGAACCGACAGCGAGTCTCGCTGTCGCCGCGGACCTCGACCCGGTCGGCCCAGCCGAGGTCTGACACCAGGCCGCGGACGAGCTGGGTCACCGCGACGTCCTGGGGGTTGCTGGTCAGCTTCCCGGTGTCGTCGGCCGCCAGCGCCAGGAGGGCGTCGAGCAGACCGCCGATCCGGCGTGCGGACTGGCGGATGCGCCCCACCATGTGTCGACGCTGGTCGTCGCCCATGCTGTCCCAGCTGTGGTCCAACAGCTCGAGGAAGCCGAGGACGGCGGTGACCGGGGTGCGGATGTCGTGGCCGAGCATCGCCAGCAGGTCGGCGTTGAGGTCGTTGGCCCGGCGCAGCTCGACGTTGGTGCGGGCGAGGTCGCGAGCGGCCTGGTTCTCCTCGGTCACGTCCTGCAGCGTGCCGCTGATCCGCACCACCTCGCCGTTGGCGCCGCGCACCGGCCGGCCCCGGCTGACCACCTCCCGCACGGACCCGTCGCGCCGGACCAGGCGGTAGTGGATCGTGTAGGGCTCTCCCAGAGCGGTGGCCCGCCCCAGGTTGGTGAGCACCTCGGAGCGGTCGTCGGGATGGACGAGCTCGGACAGCGCGTCGACCGTCAGGTCGAGCTCGCCCGGCTCCGCCCCGACGATGCGGAACAGCTCGTCGCTCCACTGGATGCTCCCGGAGGCGGGATCGACCGACCAGCTGCCGACCTGCGCGATCGCCTGGGCGTCGTCCATGCTCCTCTGCGCCTCGACGCGGGGGGTCACGTCGGTGACCAGGACGAAGAAGCCGAGCACCTCGCCGTCCACGACGTCCGGGACGTAGGACGCCTGGGTGTGCCGCACGCGTCCGCTCTGGTCGACGAGGGTGCGGTCGAACAGCTGCTCCTCGCCGGCGAGGGCGGCGTCGATGTAGGGCTTGTTCTTGGCGTAGACCTCGGCGCCGAGCACCTCGCTGATGTGGAGCCCCACCATCTCCTCGGGGTGGAAGCCGAACCACTCGACGTAGGCCGCGTTGGCCACGACGTTGCGCGCGTCGCTGTCCCAGTAGGCGATCATCGCCGGCAGCTGGTCGAACAGCGCCCGGAGGAGCCGGGCGTCGTCATGCCTGGTCGGGTGCGGACTGGCCATGACGCCGATCCTGTCAGCGGTCGGCGGTGCCCGGCGGGAGAACCGAGGTGGCCTCGATGGGTTGTCTAGGCTCCTCGCGGGTCGGCGGGGCGGAGGTCGCGTGGAGCAGGGTGTCGAGCAGCGACAACCCGATCCAGCACACCAGCAGCGCGACGCCGAAGCGGATGACGCCGGTCTGGACAGGCAGCGTGCCGTCGACGAAGGCGGCGAACAGCGCCGGCGAGGAGATCAGCGCGCCGAGGCCGATGACCGTGGGGGAGAAGGGGCTCGTCATGACAGGAGCCCTGCCGCGCCGACCGACGAGAGCCGGCCGGTGACGACGCCGACCGAGCGGACCTGCGCGGTCCCGGTCAGCTCACGGTAGGACAGCACCGGCATGCGGCCGAGCGACGGCTGCACCATCCGGCGTACGGCGCCCCGCAGCTGCGGCGCGCAGGCGACGACCGGGTGCACCGACTGGTTCTCCGCCTCGACCATGTGGCGGGCGAGCTCGGTGAGGACGACCTGGCCGGTCTCCATGTCGAAGGCGACGACCGTCCCCTCCTCGGTGGGCCGCAGGGCCTCGAGCATGCGCTGCTCGAGCTGGGGCTCGAAGGAGATGACGTGGACGGCGCCGTCGATGACGTAGGGCTGCACGATCGCGGCGCCGAGGGCGGCGCGGGCCGACTCGGTGAGCGCCTCGACGTCCTTGGTCTCGCGGGCCCGCAGCGACAGGCCCTCGAAGATGCGGACCAGGTCGCGGATCGGGACCTGCTCGTCGAGCAGGTTCTGGAGCACGCGCTGGATCTCGCCGAGCGACAGCTGGGCGAGCAGCTCGTCGACGACGACGGGGTGGCTGCCCTTGACCACGTCGGTGAGCAGCTTGACGTCCTCGCGCCCGAGGAGGCGGCCGGCGTGCGTGCGGACCACGTCGGCGAGGTGCGTGGTGAGCACCGACGCGCGGTCGACGACCGTGATGCCCTGGATCTCGGCCTGGGCGCGCAGCTCGGCGGGGATCCACTTGGCGTCGAGGCCGAACACCGGCTCCTTGACCGGCGTGCCGGGCAGGACGGAGAGGTACTCGCCGATCGCGAGCACCGTGCCCGGAGGCGCCTCGCCGCGGGCGACCTCGACCCCGAAGAGCTTGATCACGTAGGTCTTCATCGGCAGCTCGAGGTTGTCGCGCGTGCGGACCGGCGGCATCACGACACCGATGTCGGAGGCGACCTTCTTGCGCAGCGCCTTGACCCGGTCGAGCAGGTCGCCGCCGGAGGCCGGGTCGACCAGGTCGATCATGTCGGCCGACAGCTCGAGCCCGATCGGGTCGACCTGGAAGTCGGCGACCAGCTGCTCGGGGGTGTCGGTCTGCACGGGAGCCGCCGCGCCCTCGAGCGCCTCGGCCGCCGTGGTGTCGTCCTCCTCCTCGACGCGCGAGGCCGCGAGCAGCAGGGCGCCGCCGACGATGAGGAAGGGCAGCTTGGGCAGGCCCGGGATGAGGCACAGGCCGATCGCGCCGGCACCGGCCACCATCAGCGGCTGCTTGTGCCGCGTCAGCTGGCGGACGATGTCGGTGCCCATGTCCTCGTCGGCGGTCGACCGCGTGACGACGAGGCCGGTCGCGACGGAGAGGAGCAGCGCCGGGATCTGGGAGACCAGGCCGTCACCGATGCTGAGCAGCGAGTAGGTGTGGATCGCCTCGCCGAACTCCATGCCCTTGGAGCCGACGCCGATCGCGAACCCACCGATCAGGTTGACCAGCGTGATGATGATCGCCGCGATCGCGTCGCCCTTGACGAACTTGGAGCCACCGTCCATCGCGCCGTAGAAGTCGGCCTCGGCGGAGACCTCCTTGCGGCGGCGGCGGGCCTCGTCGTCGTCGATCAGGCCGGCGTTGAGGTCGGCGTCGATCGCCATCTGCTTGCCGGGCATCGCGTCGAGGGTGAAGCG
>CAZKZQ010000311.1:0-4429 GCA_964557235.1 uncultured Nocardioidaceae bacterium | reverse complement strand
AGAACCTCTGCGCGATCGGCATGACCGAGCCGTCCGGCGGCTCCGACCTCGCCGCCCTCAAGACCACCGCCGTCCGCGACGGCGACGACTGGGTGATCAACGGGTCCAAGACCTTCATCACCAACGGCTACTCCGCCGACCTGGTCGTCGTGGCCGCCCGCACGAGCCCGGAGAAGAAGGCCCGCGGCATCACGCTCTTCGGCGTCGAGACGACCAAGGAGGGCTACTCCCGCGGCCGCAAGCTCGACAAGGTCGGCCAGCCCGAGTCCGACACCGCCGAGCTGTTCTTCGAGAACGTCCGCTGCACCGACGACGACATCATCGGCGAGCTCGACAACGGCTTCATCCACATGATGCAGAACCTCCCGCAGGAGCGGCTCGGCTGCGCGATCTCCAACCTGGCGCACGCCAAGCAGATCCTGATCGAGACGCTGGAGTACTCCAAGGAGCGCAAGGCGTTCGGGCAGGGCATCGGGTCGTTCCAGCACATCAAGTTCCTGATCGCCGAGATGTTCACCCAGATCGACGTCACGCAGGCCTACATCGACCAGTGCGTGATCTCGCACTCCAAGAAGGAGCTCACCCCGACCGACGCGGCCAAGGCCAAGTGGTGGACCTCGCAGATCCAGAACGAGATCCTCGACCACTGCGTCCAGATCCACGGCGGCTACGGCTTCATGAACGAGTACCGCGTGGCCCGCGCCTGGCGCGACGCCCGCGTCTCCAAGATCTGGGCCGGCTCCAACGAGATCATGAAGGAGCTCATCGGCCGCGACCTCGGCCTCTGAGCCCCTCGCTGCCGCGAGACTGCTCCCCGACCACAAAGAACAAAACGCCGCATACTCGCGCGTACGCCGCCCACTTGGCAGGGTGGGGGGATGCCGGAACGCGACTACGAGCAGGACACCACCATCGGGGCCGGCACGCTGCGCATCCGCGCGCGCGGGCGGGCGGTGCTGTCGAACCCGATGACCAACCGGGGGACGGCCTTCACGCAGGCCGAGCGTGAGGCGCTCGAGATCGACGGGCTGATCCCGACGGGGTTCACGACGCTGGAGAACCAGACCCGCCGGGTCTACGAGCAGTTCCGCAACACCGGCACGATGCTCGGCAAGTTCCTCACGCTCAACGCGCTGCGCGACCGCAACGAGGTGCTGTTCTACTACCTCCTCACCGGCCACCTCGAGGAGATGCTGCCGGTCATCTACACGCCGACCATCGGCGAGGCGATCGAGCGGTTCAGCCACACCTACAACCGCCCGCGCGGGGTGTTCCTCTCCATCGACCACCCCGAGCTGGTGGAGCGGAGCCTGTCCAACTACGGACTCGGCCCCGACGACGTCGACCTGGTCTGCGTGACCGACTCCGAGGGCATCCTCGGCATCGGCGACCAGGGCATCGGCGGCATCCAGATCGCGATCGGCAAGCTCAGCGTCTACACCGCCGCGGCCGGCATCCACCCCCGCCGCGTCATCCCGGTGGTGCTCGACGTCGGCACCGACAACCTCGGCCTGCTGAGCAACGAGATGTACCTCGGCGAGCGGCACTCCCGCGTCCGCGGGGAGAGGTACGACGAGTTCGTCGAGCTCTTCGTGCGCACGGTCGAGAAGCAGTTCCCCAACGCGATGATCCACTGGGAGGACGTCGGCACGGGCAACGCCCACCGCATCCTCACGCGCTACCGCGACGAGGTCTGCACCTTCAACGACGACATCCAGGGCACGGCAGCGGTCGTGCTCGCGGCGATCCTGGCGGCGGTCGACGTGACCGGCATGGACCTCGACGAGCACCGGATCGTCGTCTTCGGCGCGGGCAGCGCGGGCATCGGCATCGCCAACCTCGTGCGCGACGCGATGATGCGCTCGGGCGCGACCGAGGAGGAGGCGCTCGCCCGGTTCTGGTCGATCGGCATCCAGGGCCTCTACGTCGACGACGACGCGACCCTGCTCGACTTCCAGAGGCCCTACGCCCGCCCGCGGGCCGAGGTCGAGGGCTGGGAGCTCGAGCGGCGCGGCCACATCGGCCTCATGGACGTGGTCCGCCACGTGAAGCCGACCATCCTGATCGGCACCTCGACCAAGGGCGGGGCGTTCACCCGCGAGCTGGTCGAGGAGATGCACCGCCACACGCCGCGTCCGATCATCTTCCCGCTGAGCAACCCGACCAGCCGCGCGGAGGCGACCCCGGCCGACCTGCTCGAGTGGACCGACGGGGCCGCGCTGATCGCGACCGGCAGCCCGTTCCCTCCGGTGGACCACGGCGGCGTGCGCCACACGATCGCCCAGTCCAACAACGCACTGATCTTCCCGGGCCTCGGGCTCGGGGTCGCCGCGTGCCGGGCGAGGATCGTCACCGAGGGCATGATCGCCGCGGCCAGCGAGGCCCTCGCCGGGCTGGTCAACGCCTGGCGCCCGGGCGCGCCGCTGCTGCCCGGCATGGGCGACCTGCGGCTGGTCTCGGCGACCGTCGCGATCGCGGTGGCCCAGCAGGCGGCCCGCGAGGGGGTCGCCGACCTGCCCCTGACGAACCCGATCCAGCAGGTCTACGAGCGCATGTGGCAGCCGCGCTACCCCGAGATCGAGGCGATCTGAGTGACCTTCTCGATCGTCGCCCGCGACGGTGAGTTCCTCGGCGTCGCGGTGGCGAGCAAGTTCCTCGCGGTCGGCAGCGTCGTGCCCGGCGTACGTCGGGGCGTGGGCGCGGTCGCGACCCAGTCGTTCGCCCGGGTGGGCTACCTCGAGGAGCTGCTCGACGCGCTCGAGGCAGGGCAGTCGCCGGACGCGGCGCTGGCCGAGGCGACCGCCCGCGACGAGGGCCGGGCCCTGCGCCAGGTCGGCGTCGTCGGCGTGAGCGGCGCGGCGACGTACACCGGCGACGACTGCTATGCCTGGGCCGGCGGTCGCACGGGCGAGGACTACGCGATCCAGGGCAACATCCTCACCGGCGAGGACGTCGTCGACGCGATGGAGCGGGCCTGGCTGGCGTCGGCGGGCGAGCCGTTGCAGCGGCGGCTGGTCGCGGCGCTGCTGGCCGGTGACCTCGCCGGCGGCGACAGCCGCGGGCGCCAGAGCGCGGCGCTGGTCGTCGTCGGGCCGTACGGCGGCTACGACCCCGAGGCGGGCACGGTGGCGGACCTGCGCGTCGACGACCACCCCGACGCCCCACGGGAGCTGGCGCGGATCAGCGACCTGCACGAGCTCTTCTTCGGCCGCCCCGAGGGGGTCCAGCCGCTCACCGGCGAGCTGGGCGAGGAGGTCGAGCGCCTGCTGGCGTCCCTCGGCCACACCGGTCCCGACGCTCTGGAGACCTGGATGGGCGGGGCCAACCTCGAGACCCGGGCGACGCCCGACGGGATCGACGCGCGCGTGCTCGAGGAGCTCCGCCGCGCGGCTTCCGCCTGAAGTCGGCTCGTGAGGCACCGGCCCGGTCCAGGTGGACGGCCGTCGCCCGTGGTGCTCCACTGGGAGCACCTACGGATGCGGGAGCAGCCATGGAGCGACGTCTGCTCGGCGGGGTGGCGCTGACGGCAGCGGCACTGACCCTGGTCGCGTGCGGAGGGTCGGACGAGGCTGCGGGTCCACGCCCGGCCGCCGACCTCGACTCGATCGTGGCCCTGGGTCACTCCGGCACGACCGGCGTCGGGTCCGACCCCGACAACCCGATCGGCGACGCACGCCAGAACTCGTGGGCGACCGGCACGAACCCGGAGGTCGACAGCGTCTACCAACGTCTGCTCGCGACCCACCCCGCGCTGAAGGGCCACACCGAGAGCCTGGGTGAGGACGGGTCGACGGTGGCCGCGCTCGACGCCCAGGTGGACGCGATGAAGGACCTGGAGCCGGTGCCCGACGTCGTCCTGCTCCAGACCTTCGACAACGACATCCACTGCGACGGGACCGACGCCGCCAACCAGCGGCCCTTCGGTCGTGCGCTCGACGAGGTCCTGACCCGGATCGAGCAGGTGGCCCCGAACGCGCAGGTGTTCATCGTGTCGCAGTGGGGGGAGGTGGCCTCGTGGGCGGAGGCGGCCAGGACACGCGCCGGCGCGCTGATGGGGTCCACCGGCACGGGGTTGTGCGACCTCTTCACCCCGAAGGCCCGGGTGCGCGGCCAGGCCGTCCGGGCCCTGCAGGGGATCGTGGACACCTACTTCGCGACCGCCCAACAGGTCTGCGACCGGCACGAGTCCTGCTTCACCGACGGGGGCCACCTCCGGGACATGCCGGTGCACCCCGACTACCTCACCGAGGACGGCAACCACCTGTCGGTGAAGGGACACGCGGTGATGGCGGAGTACGCCTGGGAGGCCCTGCCGGACGAGATCAAGGACCGCCCCTGACAGGCGCCCCGACCACCGTCAGACCCGGACACGACGGTCGAGCGGGTCGCGGACCGCGAGCCCGAGCACGGCCAGCAGCACGAGGCCGAG
>CAZKZQ010000310.1:0-4435 GCA_964557235.1 uncultured Nocardioidaceae bacterium | reverse complement strand
GTCGAGGAGCCCGTGACCGAGGAGCCCGTGACCGAGGAGCCCGTGACCGAGGAGCCCGTCACGGAGGAGCCCGTGACCGAGGAGCCCGTCACGGAGGAGCCCGTGACCCAGGAGCCCGTCACGGAGGAGCCGGCCACCACGCCCGTCGTGCTCGGTGAGGAGGCCAGCGCGGGCGGCGTGCTCAGCCCCGCCGTCAGGACCCCGGTCGCGCGACCGGCAGCCCGGGTGGCGCCGACCAGCGCCGCCGCGACCCTGCCCGAGACCGGTGGCTTCTGGGGCGGCCTGCCGGCCCTGGGGTTCGCCACCGTCGGCGCCGGCCTGGTCCTGGTCAGCCGCCGCCGTCAGGTCCGCTGAACCTCAGCGACCTCCCCGCGCCCGAGGGCGCCGCTCCCTGGGGGGCGGCGTCCTCGTTCCACGTGCGGAGGTGAGCGGTCAGGCAGGCTCGGCGACGGCGTAGTCGTCGCGATAGGCCCGCAGCCCGGCGTGGGCGCGGTCCAGCTCCTCGGCGAGCCCGGCCAGCAGGAGCGAGACCCCCTCGGTCTCGCCGCTCGCCGCGATGTTCTCGATGCGCTCGGCGGCTCGGGCCACGCCCGCGGCACCGAGGTTGGCCGCACTGCCTTTGAGCGTGTGCGCGTGGAAGCGGAGGTCCTCGGCGTCGTCGGCGCGCACGGCGGTCTCCAGCGCCGCGAGCAGAAGGGCGCTGCTGCTCAGGAAGTTGGCGATCGCGCGGTCGAGGTAGGCGGTGCTCCCGGGCACGAGGTCGCGCAGGGTGTCCAGTCGCTCGCGGTCGAGGTCGTCCTGGCGCCGCCGAGCGCGGGGCGACTCCGCCGCGCCCTCGGACCCACCCTGGCCCAGCCAGCGGCTGAGCGTGCGGGACAGCTGGCCGGGGTCCATCGGCTTGGTGAGGAAGTCGTCCATGCCGGAGGCGAGGCAGCGCTCCCTCTCGCCGTCGATGGCGGTCGCGGTCATCGCGATCACCGGCAGCTCGGCGAGCTTCTCGTCGGCCCGCACGGCGCGGGCTGTGGCATAGCCGTCCAGGCGCGGCATCTGCACGTCGAGCAGCATCGCGTCGTACGACGCGCGCCCGAGCGCCTCGAGCGCGCCGAGGCCGTCGTCGGCGACGTCGACGTCGTGGCCGAGGGCGCGCACCATGCCCTCGGCGACCATGCGGTTGACCGGGTTGTCGTCGACGACCAGGATGCGGCGTCGTGCGCCGACGGGCCGCAGCCGGTTGGCGTCCAGGTGCGGCCGCCCGTAGACCTGGGTGCCCTGCGGGGCGGTCAGCAGCATGGTGAAGTGGAACTCGCTGCCGCCGCCGGGCCGGTTGGAGTAGCCGATCTCGCCGCCGGCGAGGGTGACGATCTCCTTGGAGATGGCCAGTCCCAGCCCGGTGCCGCCGTGCGTGCGGGACGTGGAGGAGTTGGCCTGCTGGAAGGGCTCGAAGAGCCCGGTCGCGCCCGCGGGGATGCCGATGCCGGTGTCGCGGATCGCGACGTCGAGGACCCAGTCCTCACCGTCGGGGGAGCCGCCGACCTCGACGTCGATGCGGCCCTGGTCGGTGAACTTGACCGCGTTGCCGAGCAGGTTGACCACGACCTGGGAGATGCGGGTCGGGTCCCCGCGCAGCACCTCGGGCACGTCGGGGAGGACCTCGACCTCGAGCACCACGCCCTTGCCCGACGCGGTCTCCGCGAGGGGGCGGACCACCTGCTCGACGACGCCGCGGACGTCGAAGTCGATGTGCTCCAGGCGCAGCTGGCCGGCCTCGATCTTGGAGAAGTCGAGCAGGTCGTTGATCAGCTCGAGGAGCAGGCGTCCCGACAGCCCGGCGCCGGTGGCGAGCTTGCGCTGCTCGTCGGTCAGGCGGGTCTGCAGCAGCAGGTCGTTGAGCCCGATCACGCCGTTGAGCGGCGTGCGGATCTCGTGGCTGACCATGGCGAGGAAGTCGGACTTCTGGCGGTTGGCCGTCATGGCCGCGTCGCGGGCCTCGGCCAGCTCCCGCGTGGTCTTCTCGCGCAGGGCCACCTGCTCGAGCTGGGCGGTGGCCTGACGGACGAAGTCCTCGATCATCTGGTGCCGGACGATGGGCGGGTTGGACGTCATCACGACGATGGCGATGATGACGCCGTCGAGCCGGATGGGATAGCCGATCGAGAGACGCGCGGAGTCCCACAGCAGGTCGCCGTGCTCGAGCACGCGCCGGGCGAGCTCCAGGTCGGCCAGCCCCGGAGCCGGGTCGGCGGCGTCTGTCCGCTCGTCGGCCTCGTCGACGTAGAGCGGGGCGAGGTCGCCGTCGACGACGCGGAACCCCCGGGTGCGGCACCAGTCGTCGTGCAGGAGGACGAGGTCGCGGCCCTGCTTGAGGATCTCGTCGAGGGTGTCGGCCTCGTTGGCCGCGCTCGCCACGAGCTGCATGAGGGTGTTCTGCGTGACCTGGTCCTGGAGCGCCTCCTCGGCCACGACCTGGCCGCTGACGTCATGGGCGGTCCCCTCGATGAGGGTGACCCTCCCCGTGTCGTCGGTGCGGCCCACGGCCCGCATGCGGATCGCGAGGTAGTTGCCGGCGGTCGTGCGCACCCGGCTGAGGAACTCGCACTGCCGACCGTGCTCGACGAGGGGCGTGATCGCCTCCGCCGACCGACGCCGGTCGTCGGGGTGCACCAGCGCGAGGAAGTCCTCGACGGGGTGCAGGAAGTGCTCGCCGTCGAGGCCGACCATCTCGCTGAGCACCTCGGAGAGGCGCACCGTGCCGGTGGCGAGGTCCCACCGGAAGCTGCCGACCCGCGCGATCCGCTGGGCCTCGGCGAGCTCGGAGCGGCTCTGCTCCAGCTCGTCGGTGATCCGGCGGTGCTCGTCGAAGGGCGTGATGCGATAGAGCAGCTGGGTCGCGGCTCCGGTGTCGTCGAAGAGCGGGGACTCCTGCAGCAGCACCCAGTGCGGCTCGCCGTCCTGGGTGAGGAACAGGCACTCCACCGGCTCGGTGTTGTAGTGCCCCTGGTTCACCACGGCGAGGTGCGCGGCGTACTGCTCGCGGCCGAGCTCGTCGAGGGTGTCGAACATGGTGACCGTGCGCATGTCCTCGGGCGACGCGACGCCGTACAACGTGGCCATGCGGGGGTTTGCGTACAGCGTCGAACCGCCGAGGTCCGTCACCCAGATCGGATCAGGGGACGTCTCGACTATGGCGCGGTAGAGGGCGTCGGCATCCATGATGAGTCTGCGCACAGACTAGGTCGGGATTCGACCTGTACGTGGCAGTTCGTCGGCTTCGTGTTCGTTCGGACTACTCGCCGACCACCGGAGCGGACGAAGGGCGCCCCCGCCGACCGACCCACGTGACGAGCCACAGCACCACGCCGACGCCGACCATGCCGGCGGCGATCTTGTACTGCACCATCTGCTCGTCCGTGCGAGCCCACGGCCCGGCGAGGAACAGACAGGCGACGGCGGCCACGATCGGCGCCCAGGCGGGAGCGTGGAAGTAGTGCCCGTCGCCCTCGTCCTTGCGGAGCACGAACGCGGCGATGTTGACGATGCCGAACACCAGCAGGAGCAGCAGGCCGGTCGTCCCGGCCAGGGCGGTCACGCTGCTCTCCGCGAGGTTGGAGACCACGATGATCAGGCCGAGAGCGAGGACGGTCGTGAAGACGATCCCGGCCCACGGCGACTTGCGGCCGGGCAGCACCTTGCCGAGCGGCGAGGGGAGGACGTCCTGCTTGGCCATCCCGTAGACCAGGCGGCTCGCCATGAGCATGTTGATCAGCGCGGTGTTGGCCACGGCGAAGACGGTCAGGAACGGGAAGACCGAGTCGACGGGGAAGTCGGGCATGCCCGCCTTGACCGCCGCGAGGAGCACGCCCGTCTCGCCCTCGGAGGCCTTGGCGATCTGGTCCGCGGAGAGCACCGACACCACGGCGATGGCGACCAGCACGTAGATCGCGGCGGCGATGCCGAGTCCCAGGAACATCGCGCGCGGGAAGATCCGCTGCGGGTCCTCGGTCTCCTCGACCATGTTGACCGAGTCCTCGAACCCGACCATCGCGAAGAACGCCACGGCCGTCGCGATCGCGATCGCGGTGAAGGCGCCGGTGCCCTCACCGGCCTCGAACTCGGTCATGCGGGACATGTCGGCGTCGCCCTGGGACATGGCGTAGAAGCCGATCCCGATCACGATCGCGAGGGCGGTCATCTCCACGAGCGTCAGCACGACGTTGAACTTCACGCTCTCGCCGACCCCTCGCAGGTTGACCAGGGCGAGCGTGAGCATGAAGAGCAGGGCGACCACGAGCGCCGCCGTGTCGCCCGACGGCAGGTCGCCGGGCGTGATCTCGTCGATGCCCGCGAGCAGGTTGGCCGCGAGCAGCTGCGAGGACGTCGAGGCGCTGGTGATGCCCGAGCAGACCACGGCGAAGGCGACGATGAAGGTCGCGAAGTG
>CAZKZQ010000309.1:2403-4464 GCA_964557235.1 uncultured Nocardioidaceae bacterium | reverse complement strand
GCGCCTCGACCTCCTGCTGCTGGAAGTCGGCCGAGTCGCGGTAGCGCCGCAGGTGGGGGGCGTACGTCGGGTGGCGGTCCTGGCGCGCGAGCGCGCTGGACGCGGCGTACTCGTGCGCGGGGTCGACCTCTCCCAGCCGCCGTTGGGCCGGCTGGGTGAGGACGTAGAGGTCCTTGTAGGAGTCGTGCATGCGGCCCTCGATGCGAGGGTCGAGGCCGGGCAGCTCCCCGATGGCCAACCCGCAGGAGCGGGCTCGTTCGACCATCCACAGCAGGGCGATGTCGCTGAGGTCGTCGTCGGCGTAGCCCCCTCCGACGTCGCTGTGGACTCCGCTGAACCACACCTGCTCGACCTGCTGCCCCTCGGAGTCCGGCTGCGTGCTCCACAGCGTCGGCGTGAAGGGACCACGCTGCTCGTCGATGGCGATCGCGTGGAAGCCCGCGTCGACCCGGCTGCTGAGGTCGGTGTCGTGGAACTGCCAGGGCCGGTTGACCTGCTTGAGCAGGTGGACGCCGGTGATCGGGATGCCGAGGGAGCCCACGGTGTCCCACACGCCGATGCACCGGATGCGGGTCTCGTGGGAGTTCTCCTCGCGGAAGCGCGTGGACTCCTCGCCGCCAGGATGCTTGTCCCGGGAGCGATAGAGCGAGTAGGCCTCGTCCACCTTGTCGGCGTGCTCGCGACGGAGGATCCCGGCGTTGCGCACCAGGCCACCGAGGCTGCGGGCGGTGTAGGCACCGCGGCTGAAGCCGAAGAGGAAGATCTCGTCGCCGGGCTCGAAGTTGTCGACCAGGAAGCGGTAGCCCTCCTGCACGTTCTGCGACAGGCCCCAGCCGAACGCACCGCCGGCGAGCCGTTGCCACATCTTGGTGCCGACCCCTTGGACGTAGGCGGCTCGCTGCGGCGTGCCGTCCTCGCCCGCGGGCAGGATGGCGCGGTGGAGCTTCACCACGTTGGTCGGGCTCTTCTGGTCCTGCGTGCTCCACGTGCCGTCGCAGCAGACGATCAAGCGCTTCACGGGTCCTCCGAGGCGTCGGGGTCGGTCCTGCCCTGGTCCGACCCTACGACGCCCGCGGGGCTCACCCCTGGAGCCGCAGCTCGACGCCCGTGGGGTCGCGCAGCACGGCCAGGACGCCGTACGGCGTGGGCTCGGGCGACATCACGCCCTCGCCGCCGAGCTCGAGCGCCTTGGCGTACGTCGCGGTGGCGTCGCCGGCGAAGTAGACCGCCCAGGCGGACGGGGCGACCGGCATGCCCGCGTCGCCGGCGTCGTCCATGATCCCCGCGCGCAGGTTGTCCGAGGACCCCGGCTCGCCGTACGTCGCGTAGCGGAAGCCGGGGACGTCGACGGTGTGGTCCGCCCAGCCGAAGACCTCGCGGTAGAACCCGAGCGAGGCCCCGAAGTCGCGGGTGTGGAGCTCGAAGTGGGTGGGGGCGCCGGGCTCCGCGAGGACGCCGAAGCCCTTCTCGGTGCCGGGCTGCCAGGCGCTGACCACCGCTCCCCCGGCGTCACGGACGATCGTGAAGGTGCCGTTGGGCGCGACCTCGCAGGGCTCCATCAGCACCTCGCCGCCGGCACCCGGGGTGGCAGCCGCGACGGCGCCGGCGTCGTCGGTGCGCAGGAAGACCGACCAGGTGTCGGGCATGCCCCAGTCGGGGTCGTTGGCCATGACGCCGCCCACGGCACGGCCGTCGAGCAGGAAGTAGCGGTAGCCCGCCGGGGACTCGGCCTCCTCGCAGGTCCAGCCGAACAGCTCGCCGTAGAACGCGATCGAGGCCTCGACGTCGGAGGTGACGAGGTCCATCCAGCAGGGCGCGCCGACCGGGATCCCGAGGTCGGTGGCGGCGGGGGGCGTGGTGGTCATGGGCTGTCCTTCCGGGAGGGCCCCGCCCGTCGGCGGGTGCGTCGGTGGTGCAGACCGACCCACCCACGAGAACTCATCGGCCCACGGTCACCTGGGGCCATCCGTCGCGCAGCGCGTCCATCTGGTCACGGCTGAGGTACGACGGGTTGCTCCCCGCCGCCATCCTGACGACCTCGATCCGCGCCAGCACCGCGTG
>CAZKZQ010000309.1:0-2303 GCA_964557235.1 uncultured Nocardioidaceae bacterium | reverse complement strand
TCAGCGCACGTCGAAGAAGTCGGCGAAGCCGCTCGGGTCGTGGCGCCCGATCACGAAGTGCTCGAAGAGCCCCCAGCCCTCGTGGGTGCGGCCGCGCTCGGTGAGGGTCGCGCGACCGACGTGGTCCACGCAGCCGAACATGAAGCGCCCCTTCACCGCCTCGTCGGCGAGGTCGTAGGTGACGCGCTCGGCGAAGCCCTCGCCCTTCCACATGCCGTGGGTCCAGTCGGGGTCGCCGCCGTAGCCGCCACCGACGTGCAGCGGCGCCGCGAGCAGCGAGGTGACGTCGAGGTGCATGGGTTCCCCCGACGGCGTCGCCAGGCGCAGCCGGGCACCGGTGGGCGTGCGCGTGCCGTGGGTGTAGTCGATCTCGACCACGGGCCAGCCGAGCTGCTCGACCCGGCCGTCGGCCCACACCCGGTGGCAGTCGTTGAGGGTGCGGTGGCCGGTCGGGTCCTCCTGGAGGATCACCACGATCGCGAAGTCGTCGAAGCGCATCGGGACGTAGAGCCACCACATGCCCTCGAACGGCGGGTCGCCCGGCGCCCCCTGCGGCTCGGCCTCCCCGACCGGCCGGATCCCCCAGGAGCGGTCGCGGGTGCCGACCCACCGGTCGCGGCCGACCTCGATCCGCTCGCCGTCGACGACGAGGTGGCCGGACCAGGTGCCGACCTGCGCGAAGCGCTGCGCGTCGAGCGTGACGCGTGAGCCCGACCGCAGCACGTGGCGCTGCTCCTGGAGCACCGGGAACGACCCCTCCCAGGCGAGGTCGGCGCTGATCCCCTCGGTCTCCTCCAGCTCGACCCGGAGCCGCTGCAGGGGCTGCTCGACGTCGATGCGGAAGCCACCGACGCGCTGCTGCAGCCGGTCTCCGTCGCAGCGGTCGGACAGGTGCACCGCGGTGTGCTGCCCGTTGCGGGCGACGAGGAGGAAGGCGTCCTTGGTGCCGAGGTTGGGGTAGTAGCCGAGCCCTCCGATGACGAACACCTCACCGGTGCGGTCGTGGGCGTTGAAGTAGCAGCGGTCGTAGAAGTTGCGGTCCGAGGTGGCCGCCCAGGTCAGCGGCAGCGCTGCCTGGTGGAGGGGGAACTCGTCGAGCTCGGTGATCCCGCCGAAGCCGCTCATGCCCCCACCTCGTCGAGCAGGCTCGCGACGAGCGGACCGCAGTGCATGAGCGAGTCGACCTCGTCGGGCCGCTCGATCTCGCCGAAGTGGATCTGGCGAGCTCCCGTGCGCATGAAGACGATGCACCACTGCAGCCCGTTGAAGACGTGGAACCAGGTGAGGTCGCCGAGCGTGGCCCCGCTCTCCGCCTCGTACGCCGCCACGACGTCGCGCTCGCTCAGGAAGTCCGGCATGCCGGGGAGCTCGAGCGCGGCGGCGATCGACTCGAAGACGCGGTGCGCGAAGACCATCCACGACACGTCGAGCTCGCGCGGGCCGAGGCAGGCCATCTCCCAGTCGAGGACGGCGACCGGCGCGAAGTCGCGATAGATCACGTTGCCGATGCGGGCGTCGCCCCAGCAGAGGACGTCACCGTCCGGGTCGGTCTCGGGGAGGTTGGCCTGGAGCCAGGCGAGGGCGCGCAGGGCGAGCGGCGAGGGCCCGATCTCGGCGGCGGCGTAGTCGTACCACGCCCGCACGCGGGCCAGGTCGCGCGCGAGCATCGAGGCGCCGGCGTGCCCGTGCAGGCCGGGGTCGAGGAAGGCGAACGTCGTGGTCGCGTCCGGGATCGCGTGCAGCCGCGCGAGGACGCTCACCGACGAGTCCTGCAGGGAGCGCTGCTCGGCCGGGTCCGCGTCGTGCAGCCAGTTGCCGCCGAAGTTGTAGGGCAGCACGTCGGGCGGGATGACTCCCTCCACGCGGTCCATGAGGAAGAACGGCGTGCCCAGCACCGACCCCGTCGGCTCGATCAGGCCCACGGCCGGGACGGGCACGTCGGTGAGCTCGGCGACGCGGCGCAGCACGTCGTACTGCTCGCGCAGCTCGTAGCGCGGGAAGACCGGGAAGTCCTCGGCGGCCGGCGCGACGCGGGCGACGTAGCGCCCCACGCGCTGCTCCCCGCCCTCGGTCCAGGTCGCGTCGAGCACGAGCGTCTCGCTGCTCATGCCGTTGGCGTCGATGCCGGAGTGGAGCACCAGCGTCGGGTCGCTGCCCGGTGGGAGCTCACCGGCCAGCCACTCCTGCAGGAGGCGCTCGGTGGTGGCTGCGTCGCGGCTCGAGCGTTGGAGCTTCATGTCGGCCGGGGGCGTGCTCGTCATCCTGCGAGTGTCACTAGAACACGTTCTAGCTGTCAACGGTCC
>CAZKZQ010000308.1:0-4481 GCA_964557235.1 uncultured Nocardioidaceae bacterium | reverse complement strand
TGGTCGCACTCGATCCGCGCGCTGCGGCCCGGCGGCTCGATCGTGATCAGCGGGACGACCAGCGGTCCCAAGCTCGACGACGCCGAGCTGACCCGCATCTTCTTCCTGCAGCTCTCGGTGATCGGCTCCACGATGGGCACGCGCGACGAGCTCGCCTCGCTCGTGCAGATGCTCGACGCCACCGGCACCAAGCCGCTGATCGACCGCGCGCTGCCGATGGAGCAGGCCCCCGAGGGCTTCGCGGCCATGGCCGAGGGCGACGTCTTCGGCAAGGTCGTCTTCACCCGCTGAGGCAGGGCGTCACTTCCGCCCGGGCGGGGACAGGAACCTCGTCGCCACGCTCATCACCGGCGACGGCACCCGGTCCTTGGACCTCAGCGCCGCCTGGGCGACCTTGGTCCGGTTGGGCGTGCCCCGGCCCCACTGGCGGTTGAGCGGCGGGCCGTCGGTCGGTGCGGTCACGTGCACCGGCGGGGGCGGGGTGTCCGAGGCGCCCAGCGTGCGGCCGATGATGAGGCGCTGGATCTCGCTGGTGCCCTCGAAGATCGTGTAGAGCTTGGCGTCGCGGTACCACTTCTCCACCGGGTGGTCGGTGATGTAGCCCCAGCCGCCCATCACCTGGATCGCCTTCTCGGTCGCGTCGACGGCGAGCTCGCTGGCCATCAGCTTCGACATGGAGCCCTCGGCGTGCTGGAAGGGCACCTTCTGCGCGGCCATCCACGAGGCGCGCCAGGTCAGCAGCCGGGCGGCGTCGAGCCGGGCGTAGAGGTCGGCGAGGGCGAACGAGATGCCCTGGTTGTCGATGATCGGCGCGCCGAAGGCCTCGCGCTCGTTGGCGTACGTCGTGGCGTAGTCGAGCGCCGCCCGCGCGATGCCCAGGGCCTGGGCGGCGACCATCGGCCGGGTCTGCTCGAAGGCCCCGAGCGTGGTGGACCGCTTGCCTTCGGGCGCCGCGGTGGCGTCCTCCTCGCGGACCTTGGCCAGCTTGTGCTCGAGCTTGTCGTCCCCGCCGAGCAGGTTCTCCGCCGGCACGCGCACCCCGTCGAACCTCAGCTCGGCGGTGTGCGAGGCCCGGCAGCCGAGCTTGTCGAGCTTGCGCACCAGCTCCAGGCCCGGCGTGCCTCCCGGGACGATGAACATCGCCTGCCCGCGGTGCCCGAGCTCGGGGTCCACGGTCGCGTTGACCACGTGCACGTCGGCGATGCCGCCGTTGCCGATCCACATCTTGTGCCCGTCGATGATCCAGTCGTCGCCGTCGCGGCGTGCGGTCGTCTGCAGGTTGCGCACGTCGCTGCCGCCCTGCGGCTCGGAGATGGCCAGGGCGGCGAGCTTGAGGTCGCCGGGCTCCCCGAAGCACTCGGGCGCCCACCGCAGCATCTGCTCGGGGGTCGCCGCCTGGCCGATGGCGGACAGCGCGAGCGCGGGCATCACCACGGCCAGCCCGATGCCCGCGCAGCCCCAGAACAGCTCCTCCATGAACAGCGGCAGGCTGAGGCCGGTCGGGTCGCCGATCAGGTCGCGGTAGAACAGCGGGTTGTAGAAGCCCTGACGGGCCGCCTCCTCGAGCACCGGCCAGGGGAACTCCTGGCGCTGGTCGTACTCCTGCGCGACCGGGCGCACCACGTCCTCGGCGAACGCGTGGGTGCGCTCCACCAGGTCGAGCTGCGCGGGCGTCAGGGACAGGTCGAACGTCACGGGGTCGCCTCCGGTTCAGTGGACAGGTGTTCTCCGACTACCCGTCCGAACCGCGGTCCAACCGGGCCGTCGTCACCCGCCCAGACCCGAGGCCACCCACACGCCCGAGGACAGGACCCCGGACCCGCCCACGACGGCCAGCCGGGTGCCCTCCCAGGCCGCCGGGCCGGGCAGCTCCGGCGCTCCGTCCGGGCGCGGGACCCGGATCCACGGCCGGCTCCCGCCGGAGGCGAGCCAGCCCTCCGAGGCGACGGTCCGACGGACCTCCGCGGACCCGTGACCCGCCTCGACCGGCCAGCCGCCGTCGTCGGAGTCCGGCGGGTCGGTCAGGTGCCGCCAGGTCCCGGTCACCGGGTCGAGCGTGCCGCCGTAGGGGATGGTGCGGCCCCACCCGTCGACCTCCCCGCCGTCGGCGCCACCGAGCGTCGGGTCCACCAGCCTCTCGCCGTCCCAGAACCAGCGCCCGCCACCGAGCTGGTCGCCGTCGGGGAGCCGGCGCCACCGCTGCGCACCGTCCGGCAGCACCGCCGCGCGCAGCACGGCCGGGTCCGCCGGCTGTCCGTCGTCCAGGATCCGACGGGCGAGCAGCACCAGGCCCGCGTCGGTGTCGACGACCTGACGGTCGAACGACGGACCCAGTGGGTCCTCGGGCAGGCGGCTCCACCGCCCGGTGACCGGGTCGAGGAGGAGGTCGGGCTGGTCCACGAGCTCGTCGCTGGTGGAGACGAGCAGCACCGACGTCCCCGCGGCGGCCAGGTCGTACCACCCGACGTCCGTCGCGGGCACGCGCACCGACGTCCAGGAGTCCCGTGCCGGCTCGTAGGTCAGCAGGCCGCGCTCGTCGAGCACGTGCAGCCGTCCCTCGACCACGAGCTCGTCGCCGCCGACCAGCGGCCGGGGAGCGTCGGCGATCGGCGACCAGCTCCCGTCCCGCCAGGAGTACGCCGCCCCGTCGGCGGCCCTGCGCCCGGTCGCGCAGTCGGCCCCCGGCGGGCAGGGAGGTCCCAGGTCGCCCCCCACCACCAGGAGGGCGTCGGAGGTGGCGGCGACCACGGGAGCGGTCCTCGGGGACAGGGGCAGGTCCGGCAGCCGCGTCCACTCCTGCGCCGACATCGAGCGGCGCACCGACGGCGGCACCTCGTCAGAGCCGCCTGCGGCGCACCCCAGCAGGACCGACAGTCCGACCAGGCAGAGGAGCAGCTGGAGCCTTCGGGTCACGGTGCTGAGACGCACGCCGACACCGGCCGGTTCCCCCTCACCGCGTCAGTCGTCGTCGAGGTCGTCGTCGTCGAGACGGGCGAGCCAGGTGGCCAGCCGCTCGACCGGCACCTCGAACTCGGGGTGCAGGTCGACGAAGGCCTGGAGCTGCTCGGCCAGCCACGCCACCGAGACCTCCTCGTGGCCCCGGCGGCTGGTCAGCTCCTCGATGCCGCGGTCGGTGAAGTACACGATGGTCGCCGGACGGCTCAGTCCGCGAACGCCTGCTGGAGCAGGGTCTTCTGCTCCTCGACGTGTCGGCTGTGCTGGCCCACCGACGGCGAGGTGCTCTCCGCCCGGGAGACCCGGGTGAAGTCCACGTCGAGCACCGGCCTCAGGTTGAGCGCGAGGTGCGGCCACGGACCCATGTTGGCGGGCTCGTCCTGCACCCAGCGGACCTCGGTGAGGTTGGGGTACTTCGCCAGCTCGGCCTTGATCTGCTTCTCCGGGCGCGGGTAGAGCTGCTCGAGCCGGATGATCGGGGTCACCGGCTCGTCGCCCTCGCGCTTCTTGCGCTCGACCACGAGGTCCCAGGTGATGCGGCCCGAGCACATCAGCACCTTGGTCACCTTGTCCGGGTCGACGGTGTCGTCGCCGATGACCGGGCGGAAGGTGCCCTCGGTGAAGTCCTCGGGCTGCGACGCGGCCTCCTTGCGCTTGAGCATCGACTTGGGCGTGAAGACCACCAGCGGGCGGTGCTTCTCCCCGAGCGAGTGCTGGCGCAGCAGGTGGAAGTGGCTCGCCGGCGTCGACGGCTGGGCGACCACGAAGGCGTCCTCGGCCGCCATGGTGAGGAACCGCTCGATGCGGGCCGAGGAGTGGTCGGGGCCCTGGCCCTCGTAGCCGTGCGGCAGCAGCAGGACGACGCCCGACTGCTGGCCCCACTTGGCCTCGCTGGCGGTGATGTACTCGTCGATGATCGTCTGGGCGCCGTTGACGAAGTCGCCGAACTGCGCCTCCCACAGCACCAGCGCCTCGGGCCGCGCGACGGAGTAGCCGTACTCGAACCCGAGCGCGGCGTACTCCGAGAGCAGCGAGTCGTAGACGTAGAACTTCTCCTGCTCCTCGCCGAGGTTGGACAGGGGCGTCCACTCGTCGGCGTTCTCGCGGTCGATGATGACCGCGAACCGCTGCGCGAAGGTGCCGCGGCGGGAGTCCTGGCCGGCCAGGCGGACCGGACGGCCCTCGAGCAGCAGCGAGGCGAACGCCACGATCTCGCCCGTGCCCCAGTCGATCGGCCCGGCCGTGATGGCGGCCGCGCGTCGCTGGAGCTGGGGGAGCACCTTGGGGTGGACGGTGAAGCCGTCGGGGGCGTTGAGGTAGGAGTCCGCGACCCGCTTGAGCACCTCGCGGCTGATCGCGGTCGACTTCTCGGCCTGCGGCTTCTCGGGGTAGTCCGGCACGGTCAGCCACTCGTCGGGCTGCTTCTCGCCCTCGCGGACGTCGCGGAAGACCCGCTCCAGCTGCTGCTGGTAGTCCTTGAGGACCTCCTCGGCCTCCTCGATCGTGATGTCGCCACGACCGATGAG
>CAZKZQ010000307.1:0-4493 GCA_964557235.1 uncultured Nocardioidaceae bacterium | reverse complement strand
GTACGGCGGGGCGTGGGCGGGACCGCTACAGCGGCGCGACGTCGACCGTGACCTCCATGGTGGACTCGGTCGCCTCGGTGAAGATGACGCCCTTGACCGGGGGCACGTCGGCGTAGTCGCGGCCCCAGGCGACCGTCACGTGCCGGTCGGTGGTGACGCAGTCGTTGGTCGGGTCGACCGAGAGCCAGCCGGACGTCCCGTCCGGACCCGGCACCCAGCACTCGACCCAGGCGTGGGTGGCGTCGGCCCCGACGACGCGCTCGCGTCCCGGCGGAGGGTCGGTGGCGAGGTAGCCGCTGACGTAGCGCGCGGACAGCCCGAGGCTGCGCAGCCCCGCGATCATCACGTGCGCGAAGTCCTGGCAGACGCCGCGACGTGAGGCCAGGACGTCGGGCACGCGGGTGGCGACGCTGGTGGAGCCGGGGCGGTAGTCGAACTCGTCGTGGATGCGGTGGGTCAGGTCGACGACGGCCTCCACGAGCGGCCGCCCCGGGGTGAACGACACCGCGGCGTAGTCGCGGACGGTCGGGTCGAGGTCGACCAGCGGCGAGGCGAAGGCGTACTGCGCGACGAGCGCCGCCTCGGGCAGGTCGCGCCGCTCGAGGGGACGCGCGTCCTCCCACGCGGTGGCGGCGCAGGTCTCGGCGACGGACCGGCCGGTCGCGGGGGTGCGGCACTCGACGACGCTGACCGCGCTGACGACCAGGCGGCGGTGCGGCTCGGTGACGTGGAAGTACGTCGCGGCGTTGCCCTCGCCGTCGAGGTGCGTGTGCAGGTCGGCGTGGCCGGGCTCGGTCCACAGCTCGTGCTCGACCACGCGCTGGCCGGTGGACTCGCGGGGGCGGGCGACGACCATGCCGTAGGAGTCGGTCACGTCGTCGTCATAGGTGTACGTCGTGTGGTGCGTGATGCGGTAGCGCCTCATCCGATCCCCTCCAGCAGGGGCACCGAGAAGACCTGGCCGAGAGGCCGCGGCGCGAGCAGGTGCGAGAAGAACCCGACCTCCACGATCTCGGAGAGCTCGCGCAGCCGGCGCTGGGTGCGCTCGGCGAGGGCGACGAGCTCCTCGCGGTGCTCGGTGAACAGCTCGCCGGTGTGGCGCTCGGTGGCCTCGGGCAGCCGGGGCGAGGACGCGGCCAGCGCCTCGGCGCTGCGCGCGGCGAGGTCGGCCTCGGCGTCGTCGAGCACGCGCCGCAGCTGCTCGACCACGTCGGTGCCGGGCAGGGTGGCGGCGCGGGCGCGGAGCCGGGCGAGCTGGAAGGCGACCGACCTCGGGTTGGTGCGGTCGAGCAGCAGCAGGTCGAGCATCGAGTCGACGCCCTCGCGCGCGCCGTAGCGGCGGCGGTGGGTGACCACGGACTCGCCCGCGGTGAGCAGCGCGAGGACGAGGTGCCGCTCCACGGCGGGCGGCTGGACCTCGCCGGCGACCCAGCGCACCGAGGTGACCGTCTGCAGCGCGCGCTCGAGGCCGCGACCGAGGTCGAGGAGCGTCCAGCCGATGTCGCGGACCATGTTCTCCGCGGTGATGCCGGTCAGGGCGAGCGTGCCGGAGAGCATCTGCGCGCCGGTCTCGAGGACGGCGACGGAGAGGTCGTCGCGCAGGGGCGTCTGCTCGGTGGGGTCGTCGACGTTGCCGCGCCCGGCGAGCGTGACGCGCGAGCGCTCGAGCGTGCCGAGCACCGTGAAGACGTCGGTCGACAGCTGGTCGCGCACCGACGACGCGGCGGCGGTGAGGCCCGCGAGGGACTGCGCGACCGACCCCTGCCGCTCCGCGTCGACGAACAGCGCGCGGAGCTCGGCGTCGATCGCGGCGTCGGCGAGCTGCTCGTCGGTCGCGAAGCCGGGATAGGTGCCGCTGGCGTGGGTGAGGGCGCGGGCCAGCACGTCGACGGCCCCCCGCCCGGGGTCGCGGCGCTGGAGCGGGAAGTCCGCGGCGAGCCAGCGCAGCGCGAGGATCGACCGGGTCGTGGCCTCGGCACGCTCGGTGTAGCGCCCCATCCAGTAGAGGTTCTCCAGCGCCCGCGGCACCATCGGCACCGTGATCGGTCGGGCCACCACGGTCTCCGGCTCGGGTGCGGTCGGCGCCGCCGACGGCTCGCCGCGCAGCACCCACACGTCCTTGCTCAGCTGCACGCGCTCGCGCCGGCCGGCGCTGTAGGCGTGCGGCACGACCCGGCCCAGCGCCCCCGGCATCACGGCGTACGACGACCCGTGGGCCACGGCGAACGCGCGCAGCGTGAGCGGTCGGGCGTCGAGGCCGAACCCGGCCACGGTCGGCGTGGTCGACAGCGGCAGGATGCGCTGGCCGACCCAGCCCCCCGGGTCGGCCTCGATCCGGGCCCGGAGCCGGTCGAGCTCGGCGCCGCTGAGCCCGGGCCCGTGGATGCCGCGACCGGTGCGCGGGTCGACCGGCCGCACGACCAGCCGGTCGAGGTGGGCGAGCACGTGGGAGAGGCCGTCGGGATCGCCGCACCACCAGGCCTGCGCCGACTGCAGCAGCAGCGGCTCGTCGAGGAGCGCCCGGCACAGCGCCGGCAGGAGCACGTGGAACGCCGGCGACTCGACCAGCCCGGCGCCGAAGGCGTTGGCGCTGACCACCCGGCCGCGGCGTGCGGCCTCGAGCAGGCCGGGCACCCCGAGCTCGCTGTCGGGGCGCAGCTCGAGCGGGTCGCACCAGGTGGTGTCGACCCGGCGGAGGATCACGTCGACCGGGCGCCGGTCCAGCGGGTCCCCGGCCTCGCGGGTCCACACCTGCCCGTCGCGCATGACGAGGTCGGCGCCGGTGACGAGCGGGAGGCCCAGCACGGTGGCGATGTAGGCCTGGTCGAACGCGGTCTCGCTGAGCGACCCGGGCGTCAGGACCACGACGCGCGGGTCCTCGACGCCGGCCGGGGCGAGGTCGACCAGCGCCTCGCGGAGCTGGGAGAAGAACGGCGTCAGCCGGTGCAGCTCGGCGCGGCGGTAGGCGTCGGGCAGCAGCCGTGACACGACGCGACGGTTCTCCATCGCGTAGCCCAGGCCCGAGGGAGCCTGGACCCGGTCGGAGGTGACCTGCCAGGAGCCGTCGGCGTCGCGACCGACGTCGACCGCGGAGAGCACGATGCGCCGGCGCCCGGCCGGGTGGGCGCCCCACGCCGCGCGCTGGAACAGACCGTGCCGCCACACCAGCTCCGGCGGCACGAGCCCCGAGGTGAGCAGCCGGCGCGGGCCGTAGAGGTCCTCGAGCACCTGGTCGAGCAGCTCGGTGCGCTGCTCCACTCCGCGCGAGACCGCGGCCCAGTCGTCGGCGGGGACGACCGTCGGGAGCGGGTCGAGCCGCCACCCGCTGCCGCCGCGCGCACCGCGCGCTCCCCGTGCCGGGTGCTCACCGTCCCCGGACGGGGGCGGGTTGTAGGTGACGCCGTCGTCCTCGAGCAGGCGCGCGGCCTGCCCCCGGACCGACCTCAGCCCCGCGGCGTCCCAGGAGTCGAGTGCGAGCGCGTCCCACCCCGGGCGCGCGGTGCCGTCCGGGGCGACGAGCTCGTCGTACTCCGTGGGGGAACCGTGGGGCGCCAGGTGCGCCCGGTAGGCGTCGAACATGGTCGGGCTGCTCAGCCACCCCAGGACCGCGGGACGTGGCGGCGCAGGTCGAGCGTGTGGGGGTACTCCGGGCTGCGCGTGCGGCGCACCTCGGCCTCCAGGCGCGCGACGTCGACGCGTCCGGTCATGTGGCCACGCTCCTCGAACCGTGTGGCCCGGCGCGCCTCGGCCTCCATGGCGTTCACCGGGGGCACGTCGTAGGACCGTCCCCCGGGGTGCACGACGTGATAGGTGCATCCTCCCAGGGAGCGCTCCTGGGCGAGGTCGATCACGTCGAGCTGCAGCGGCGAGTGCACCCCGATCGTGGGGTGCAGCGCGGAGTGCGGCTGCCAGGCGCGGAAGCGGACCCCGGCGACCAGCTCACCGGTGCGCCCGCTCGGCGCGAGCGGCACGGGCACGCCGTTGCAGGTGACCAGGTGCCGGCCCGCGACGGCGCCGGTGACCTTGACCTGGACGCGCTCGACCGAGGAGTCGACGTAGCGCGCGGTCCCGCCACCCGTGGCCTCCTCGCCGAGCACGCGCCACGGCTCGATCGCCTGGCGCAGCTCGAGCTCGACCCCGCCGGCTCCGCCGATGACGGTGGTGCCGATGCGCGGGAAGCGGAACTCGGTGAACGGGGCGAACCACCCCTCCTCCATCGCGATGCCGTGCGCCCGCAGGTCGGCGACCACCTCCGCGATGTCGGACTCGGCGCCGTAGGGCAGCATGAACCGCTCGTGCAGCTCGGTGCCCCAGCGGATCAGCGGCTTGCGGTACGGCGACGCGGCGAACCGCGCGACCAGCGCGCGGACGAGCAGCGCCTGGACCAGCGCCATCTCGGCGTGCGGCGGCATCTCGAACCCGCGCAGCTCCAGCAGCCCGAGCCGGCCGCGCGAGGAGTCGGGGCTGTAGAGCTTGTCGATGCAGAACTCGGC
>CAZKZQ010000306.1:0-4507 GCA_964557235.1 uncultured Nocardioidaceae bacterium | reverse complement strand
GCGAACGCGCCATGGCGCGTTCGCACCCGGACGAGGCGGGGCCCGCGTCAGCGGGAGGCGAGGGCGAGCCGGTCGTAGCGCCGGTCGGCCGCCGCCACACTGGCCCGGTCGTCGACGTCGACGCCGGCCCTCGCCGCCGCGCGCAGCATCCGCGGGCTGTGCAGGTCGGGGGCGCGGAACGACTCGGGGTGGATCGAGGCGTCGCGAGCGGCGTACGCCCTCTGCTGCGTGGCCAGCCGGTCGGCCGAGCCCGCTGCAGCCCTCATCAGCGCCGCGTTGACGACGACGGTCGAGCCGGTCAGCAACGGGCTGACCACCGGCGTGTAGCCGTCACGGTGCCCGGCGACCTTGGGGTGGTAGGACTCGCTGATCGGGTTGGACAGGCCGTTGATCCACTCGACGTCGTCGCACACCGCGTGCCCGACGAAGCGGCTGGTCGGGTTGGCGAACGTGAAGCCCTTGGCCGTCGCTGCGGTCGACGTCGTCGAGTTGAGCAGGTCGGCGGTGGCGTTGAGCCGCGACTCCTCGGTCGGGGAGAACCACGTGAAGAGGTTGCAGTCCTCGCCGTTGAAGATCCGCGGGTAGCCGACGATCACGACCTTGGCGCCGGGCGCCCTGGTGCGGATCGCGTCGTACAGCGTGGACAGCCGGCCCGGCAGCGTCGTGCGGATGAACGACTGCGCCTTGTCGATCGCGCCGTAGCAGTTGCTCGCCCACGACGGCTGCGCGCACGTCGTCAGGACGGAGGCGAAGCCGGCGTCGTTGCCGCCGACCGAGAGCGAGACGTACGCCGTCGTGGCCGACAGCGCGGACAGCTGCGTGGTCGTCACGTCGGCGACCTTGGCGCCCGAGCAGGCGCGGAAGTTCAGCGCGTAGCCGCGGGCCGTCGCCACCAGCGAGGGGTAGGCGTAGACCGACCGCTGGCAGCTCGTGCCGTCGTTGATGTAGGTCCGGGTGCCGACGCCCGAGGAGTAGGAGTCGCCGAGCGCGACGTACGCCGGTGACGCGGCCTGGGCGGCCAGCGGCAGGGCGGCGGCGAGGAGCGCGAGGGCGGCGGCAGGGCCGGCGATGCGGAGGCGGAGGACTGGGGACATGGGGGCTCCCTCCGAGCGGGGCGGATGCTCGTCACGCTAGGACGGCGGCCCGCCCCCGTCCATGGCCCGTCTGAGCCCGCCCCGTCCGGTCGCGGACGCGCCATGGCGCGTCCGCAACCGGACGAGGCCTCAGACGAGGCGCACGAGGGCGGCCGAGGCCGCGGCCACGACGACCACGACGAGGAACGGCGCGCGGAGCAGGAGCGCGACGACGGCGGCGCCGAGCCCGACCAGCCGCGCGTCGAGGGTCACCGCCCGGTCGCTGCCGAGCACCTGGACGGCGATCAGCGCCGACAGCAGCGCGATCGGCAGGAGGTCGGCGACGAGCGAGACCCGGGGGTGGCGCAGCACCCGGTCGGGGACGCTCATGCCGGCGAGCTTGAGCCCGTAGCAGGCGGCGGCAGCACCCAGCAGCCACGGCCACAGCCCGCTCACGCTTCCACCGCCTTCGCTCCGCTCGGCGGCGGAGCCAGGCGTGATCCTTGGTTCGCTCCGCTGCGCTCGCTCACGCCAGCCCCTCCGACGGCTCGTCGCCGGGTGGGTCGAGGACGCCCGGTCGGGCGAGAAGGCCGACGGCGACCGCGACCAGGCCGGCGAGGAGCACGGGCACCCCGGGGGCGGCGAGCGGCACGAGCCCCAGCGCCACGGCGACGGCCAGCGCGGCGGTCACACGGTGGACCGTCCCGTGCAGGCGCGGCCACAGCATCGCGAGGAACGCCGCCCCGATCGCGGCGTCGAGCCCGACGTCGCGCGGGTCGCCGATCGCGTCGCCGGCCAGCGCGCCGACGAGGGTGAAGATGTTCCAGCTGACGAAGACGCCGAGACCGGTCGACAGGAACCCGGCGCGGACCGTCTCCTGCGTGGGACGGGCGATCGACATCGCCGTCGACTCGTCGATCACGAGGTGCGCGGCGGCCGGGCGGCGCCAGCCGGTGAACCCGAGCATCGGGGCCAGCCGCAGGCCGTAGAGCCCGTTGCGCGCACCGAGCAGGGCGGCGGTGACCGTGGCCGAGAGCGGCGTGCCACCGGAGGACAGGACGCCGACGAACGCGAACTGCGACGCCCCGGTGAACATCAGCAGCGACATCGCGCACGTCTGGAGGACCGAGAGGCCCGCGGCGACGGAGACGGCCCCGAACGAGACGGCGTAGAACCCGACGGCGACCCCGACGGTCAGCCCCTCGCGCGCCACGGCGCGCGGCGTCACGGGTGCGGAGGTCACCGCACCATCATGCAGAGCCCGAGGCTCAGCGGCGCGCGGGCGTCTCGGTGCTCGGCGTGCCGAAGGCGTGGATGAAGGTGCCGACCGCGGCGATGCCGAGCAGCGCTCCGACGACCGCACCCGACACGGGCACGAGGGGGAGCGCGGTGGAGTAGGCGAGCCAGGCGCCGGTGCCTGCCGTAGCGACGAGACCGACCAGCCAGATGACCACCTGGTAGCGAGTCGGGAGGTGTCCGAGCATCCTGCCTACCCCCTGCGAATGTGAGGCCCGAGTGCCTCGACCGGGGGATACCCGGCGTAGCACGCTTCAAACGGAGTGTGGGCCCTAGGTCCTGGGACCGCAATGCCCTCTTTGGTAGGGGGACGCGTCATCCAGATCGATGACACGTCCCCCACCCGGGGCAGGTCGGGTCCGACCCGTCGTCACCCGCGAGGGATGCGTCGCGAGTACAGGTCGTTGACCGGGTCGGCGCTCCGCATCGCGTCGGTGTACGTCGCCCCCGGTCCTTCCTCCGTCGCGGTCGCCGACCCGTGGTACTGCACCCACGCCGGACGGCCGAGGCACGGCCGCGGCAGGGTGACCCGCATCAGGTCGTCGGCGTAGCTCACCGTCTGGGTGAGGCCCGCGCAGGACCGGTCGACGAGGCGGCCGTCGACGACCTCGACGAGCACGACCTGGCCGGAGCGGATGCCCGGGCCGGTCGCCTGCTGGAGCCGGAAGCTCCGGTCCGCGCTGGTGTGGATCCAGAACACGGTCACGGTCCGGTCGGTGGTGCGGGCGAGGTCGGTGAACCACGCGGTCGCGACGACCTTGCGCGGAGCATGCCGGACGCGGGTGGCCTCGAGGTCCACGTTGCGGCGAGGGCCGTGCTCGCTCCACGAGCCGTCCTCCTCCTGGAACCAGACGTCGCCCCGCGCGTCCGGCAGGGTGACGACGGCACGGGCCGCCGTGGACGGCGCGGTCTGCGACCAGGCCGGTACGGCGGAGGTGGCGGCCAGCAGCGGCATCGCCGCGAGGGTCAGGGTCCTGCGCATGAGGGTCTTCACAGGCGCGTCCTTCCGAGTCGGTCTGCTGCCGTGCCGAGCGCGCGGCAGCATGACCAGGACGCGCGGCTCACGCGCGAGGTTGCACGGCAAGCGAGACTGGTTCAGTCCACCCGCACGTCGGTGTGCAGCCTGACCTGCTTCACCAGGACCGACCCGTCGTCGTGCAGGTCGAGGGAGCGGTGCGCCCCGTCGGTCGCCCAGCCGGCGTCGACCAGGAAGCGGCGACGGGCGTCGTCGTCGGCGTTGAGCCAGCAGGTCGCCCGCGTGAACCGGTCGGCGCGCAGGGTGTCGACGGCCGCGTGCAGCAGCCGCGAGCCGTGACCGGCGCGGCGGTGGGCGGGGGAGACGACCAGCTCGGCGACCTCGCCGTCGGCGACCGGGTCGGCGTCGGGGTCGGGGGAGGGCTGGGTGACCGCGAAGCCCCGGACGTCGTTGCGCTCGAGCGCCACGAGCACCCGGTTGCGCGCGTCGGCCGGCTTCTGCAGGGCCTGGTGCCACGCGGCCGCGAACGCCTCGGGGTCCATCGCGGCGAGCACCTCGGCCGGGAGCACGCCGGCGTACTCCTCCTGCCAGGTCGCGACCTGGACGGCCGCGATCGCGGCGGCGTCGTCGGCCCAGCCGACCCGGACCGAGACGTCCGCGGTCGGACCCTGGTCACCGGTCTGTCCAGCGGTGTGTGCAGCCATGGGAGCCATCCTCCCCGGTGCTAGTTTGCTGCGATGCAGCAGTACCTCGACCTCCTCCGCCGGATCCTCGACGAGGGCGTCGAGAAGGGGGACCGCACCGGCACCGGCACGCTGTCGGTCTTCGGCCACCAGATGCGCTTCGACCTCGCCGAGGGCTTCCCCCTCGTGACCACCAAGAAGGTCCACACCCGGTCGGTCTTCGCCGAGCTGCTGTGGTTCCTGCGCGGCGACACCAACGTCCGCTGGCTCCAGGAGCGCGGCGTGACGATCTGGGACGAGTGGGCCGACGAGCAGGGCGACCTCGGCCCGGTGTACGGCGCCCAGTGGCGCTCGTGGCCGGCGCCGTCGGGGGAGCACATCGACCAGCTCGCGCAGGTGATCGAGGCGATCCGGCGCGACCCGAACTCCCGGCGCCACATCGTCTCGGCGTGGAACGTCGCCGACATCCCGCAGATGGC
>CAZKZQ010000305.1:2472-4516 GCA_964557235.1 uncultured Nocardioidaceae bacterium | reverse complement strand
GGCGCACGCCGCCCTGATCGAGGACCAGGTCACCCTCGTCCTCGACATCCTCCACGCCCACCACACCCACGAGGACGTCCACGTCTGGCCGTTCCTCCTGCAGGCCGCCCCCGAGGCCGCCGAGGACCTCGAGGCGCTGGAGGCCGAGCACGCGGTGCTCGACCCGCTGATCGCCCGGGCGAGCGACCGGAGCCTCCCGCTGCCCGAGCGGGCCGCCGACCTCGCGGCGCTGCACGCCCACCTCAACGCGCACCTCGACCACGAGGAGCGCACGGCGGTGCCGCTGATCCTCAGGCACTGGACGCCCCAGATGATGGAGCAGGACCGGCGCCAGGCGATGCAGGAGATCGGGCTGCGGCGCACCCCCGTCGTGTTCGGCTGGGTCTACAGCTGCCTGACCCCGGCCGAGCGGGAGGCCGCGCTGGCGGCGCACCCCGCCGTCGTACGCGTGCTGCACCGGATGTTCTGGTGGCCCGCCCACCAGCGGCGGATGGTCGCGCTCTACGGCACCGCCGAGCCGGCACTGCCGCTGCCGCCCAACCTGGCCGGTGCCCGCTGAGGCCAGGAGGGTGACCATCGGCCCGGGGCGCAGGAGGTCGTGGCTTCCTAGGATGTGCCGCGTGCGGCTCAACCTGCTCGGACCCGCTGAGCTCCTGCGCGCCGACGGCCCCGTGCCGATCGGCAGCCCCAAGGAACGCGCGCTCCTGACCCTCCTCGCCCTCCACGCCGACCGCGTGCTGCCCGTGGACACGCTCGCGGACCGGCTGTGGGGCGAGGACCAGCCCCGGGCCGCCAAGGGCGGCATCCAGGTCTACGTCTCCCACCTGCGACGCGTGCTCGAGCCGGCGGACGGGCCGCCCCAGGTGCTGGTCAGCTCCTACACCGGCTACGCCCTCATGACCGAGCAGCTCGACCTCGACCTGCGCGAGGCCGAGCAGCTGGTCTCCACGGGTCGCCAGCTGGCCGGCGAGGACCGCCCGGCCGAGGCGCTGGCGGCGTACGACGCGGCGCTGGCCCTGTGGCGCGGGGAGGTCCTCGCCGACGTCCGCGACCACGAGTGGGCCCGAGCGGCGGCCGAGCGGCTGGAGGACCTCCGCCGCTGCGCGGTGGAGGAGCGCGCCGCGATGCAGCTGCAGCTCGGACGCCCCGCCGAGGCGGTGCACGCCCTGGAGGAGCTCGTCGAGCAGGACCCGCTGCGCGAACGCGCGTGGGAGCTGCTGGCCCGCGGCTACCACGCCTCTGCCCGGCAGGCCGACGCGCTCGGTGCGGTGCGACGGGCCAAGCAGGTGCTCGCCGACGAGCTCGGGCTCGACCCCGGGCCCACCCTGCGCGAGCTCGAGGAGGCCATCCTGCGGCAGGAGCTCGCCGTGCCCGCCGCGGCGCAGGCTCCTGCGCCCGGCCCGCGTCCGGCAGCACGCCCTCTCGCACGCCCGGCCGATCCGCAGCGCGCGCTGGTCGGCCGCGAGACCGAGCTGGCCGCCCTGCTCGACCTGGTCGCGGAGGCGGCGGCCGGTGGCGCCCCGAGCGCGCTGGTCCTCGGCGACGCCGGTGCCGGCAAGTCGGCGCTGGTCGACGAGCTCGCGGCCCGCAGCGAGGTGCCGGTCCTCTGGGGCCGCAGCCCAGACCACGGCGCGGTGCCGCCGCTGTGGCCGTGGGAGCAGGTGCTCCGCGACCTGGCCGCGCTGCGCCCCGAGGTCGAGGTGCCCGCCGAGGTCGGCGACCTGATCGGGGGAACGCTGGTGACCCCCGCCGCGGGCGAGAGCGACGGTGCGCGGGTCCGGTTCTACGACGCGGTGGTGGGCCACCTGGCCGGGGCGGGCCCGCTGGTCGTGGTGCTGGAGGACCTCCACGCCGCGGACGCCCCCACGCTCCGGCTGCTCGAGCACGCCGTCGCCGCGCGGGTGCCGGGCCTGGCCCTGGTCGGCACGGCCCGCAGCCACGAGGCGTCCGCGATGTCGGCGACGATGTCGCGGCTGGCGCACCTCGGCACCCGCCGGGTCGAGCTGGCCGGCCTCGGCCTCGACGACGTGCGCCGCCTGCTGAC
>CAZKZQ010000305.1:0-2372 GCA_964557235.1 uncultured Nocardioidaceae bacterium | reverse complement strand
GACGTGCTCGCCCGCACCGGCGGCAACCCGTTCCTGGTCACGCAGGTCGCCCTGTCCGGCGCCGAGGTGCCGCAGGCGGTGCGCGACGTCGTGGCGCACCGGGTCGCCTCGCTCGGCGAGCAGGCCACCGCGGTGCTCGAGGCCGCCGCGGTCGTCGGCGACGAGGCCCAGGCCTGGGTGGTCGCCGAGGTGGCCGGGGTGCCGATGGTCGAGGCCGTCGAGGTGCTCGACGCCGCGGAGCGGGCCGGTCTCGTGCGCGCCTCCGGCTCGGGTGCCGGCGCCCTGACCGTGCGGTTCGCCCACAGCCTCCTGGTCGACGCCCTCCTCGCCCGCCGCAGCAGCGCGTGGCAGGCGCTGGCGCACGAGCGCTGCGCGGTCGCGTTGACCCGCGTGTTCGGTGACCGCGACGACCGCCACGCCGCCATCGCCCGCCACTGGGTCGCGGCCGCCGAGCTCGGCCCAGCCCAGGCCGCCGCCGCGGCGGAGTTCTGCGCCCGCGCGGCACGGGCCGCGATGAACCGCCGGGCCGCGGAGGCCGCCGTACCCCTGTGGCAGGAGGCGGTCGCCGCCGACGCCGTGGCCGGTGGCGACCCCGGCACGTCCTTCGAGCTGCTGCTCGGACTGGCCGACGCGGCCCACGCGGCGGGTCTGCTGGGCGACGCCCAGGAGGTGGTGAACCGTGCGCTGGCGCTGGCCGAGGAGCGTCACGACGCCGAGCAGGTGGTGCGCGCCCTCGACGCCTTCGTCGGGCACGGCGTGTGGATCCCGTTCCAGGAGGTGCAGGAGGCCGAGCGGCTCGTGGGCCGGCTCGAGAGCGCCCTGGCCCGGCTCGCCCCGGACTCGCCCCTGCAGACGCTCGGCCGGGGCGTGCGCATGGTGCTGTGGGGCGCGATCGGCGACGAGCCGGCGATCTCCGCGGAGCTGCGCGCGCTGCACGCGGAGTCCGCGACGCTGGAGCCGGACCTGTCGCGACGCATCGCCTACCACGCGGTGGTCGCGGTCCGCGGTCCCGGACTGACCGAGGAGCGTGGGCTGGCGGCGCAGTGGCTCGCCGAGCTCTCCGCCGACCACCCCGCCCTGGCGGTGGTCGCCGACCTGCAGGCCGCGACGTACGCCGCCGAGCAGGGCGACGTCGCGCACGCGCGCCAGGTGGTGGCCGACCTCGAGCGCCGCACCGCGGACCTGCGCGACCCGACCCTGGCCCGCCAGGTGCTGTCGGCGCGCATCGGGCTGCTGATCAACGCCGGGGAGTACGACGAGGCGTGGCGGCGCCTCGACGAGGCGGCCGCGGAGCCGACGCCACTGGCGGACTTCTTCACCATCGACGAGTGGGGGCAGCGGGCGCACCTGCGCATGGAGCAGGGCCGGCTGCACGAGCTCGCCGACGCCATCGACTACGGCCTGCAGGTGCTGGGGGTCACCGGCTTCGGCTACGCCCGCGGCCTGGCGCACCTCGAGGTCGGCGAGCGCGAGCGTGCCGCCGAGATGCTGACCCTGCCGCTGCCCCGCCACGACTACACCCGTGCCTCGGCGATCGTGGCCCGCTCGGTCCTCGCGCTGGAGGTCGGGGACCGTGACGTGCTGGAGGACTGCCGGCGCGTGCTGGAGGAGCTCTCCGGGCGGCTCGTCATCACCGGACAGCTCTCCGGCATGTTCGGGTCCTACGACGGGATGCTCGGCGAGGTGTGCCTCGCGCTCGGCGACCTGCCGGCCGCGCAGCACCACCTCGCGGTCGCGGTGCAGCTGCTCGAGGGGGCGGGCAACGTGTTCTGGACCGCCCGCGCACGCGCCGCGCTCGAGGCGTGCTCCCTAGAATCGCGCCATGCCTGAGCTGCCGGAGGTGCACGCGCTCGCCGCCGACCTGCGCACGCGGCTCGACGGGCGAGCCATCGCGCGCATCGACCTGGCCGCGTTCAGCGCGCTGAAGACCTACGACCCTCCGCTCTCGGCACTGTCGGGCGCGATGGTCGACTCGGTCTCGCGCCACGGCAAGTTCCTCGACCTCGAGGCGTCCGGGCTGCACCTGCTCGTCCACCTCTCCCGCGCCGGCTGGATCCGCTGGCGCGACGAGGTGCCCGCGCTGCCGCCGAAGCCGAGCTCGAAGTCCCCGCTCGCCGCCCGCATCGTGCTCGACAACGGGTCCGGGCTCGACATCACCGAGGCGGGGACCCGCAAGCGGCTGGCGATCTACGTCGTCCGCGACCCGATGGACGTGCCCGGTGTCGCCTCGCTCGGGCCGGACCCGATGACCGAGGACTTCACCGTCGACGAGCTCGCCGAGATCCTGCGCGGCCAGGGCCGCAGCCAGATCAAGGGAGTGCTGCGCCACCAGGGCACGATCGCCGGCATCGGCAACGCCTACTCCGACGAGA
>CAZKZQ010000304.1:0-4533 GCA_964557235.1 uncultured Nocardioidaceae bacterium | reverse complement strand
CGCTCGGACGGCCACGAGCAGTACGCCGCGGGCCACATCCCCGGTGCGGCGTTCGTCGACCTGGCACGCGACCTGGCGGACTCGCCTTCCGCGCCGGTCGACTCGCGGGGGCGCCACCCGCTGCCGGATCCCGAGCGCTTCGGCAAGGCGATGCGGCGCGCCGGGGTGAGCTTCACCCGCCCCGTCGTCGTCTACGACGACACCTCGGGCATCGCGGCCGCCCGCGCGTGGTGGCTGCTGCGGCACCACGGCCACGACGACGTACGCCTGCTCGACGGTGGCTGGACCGCGTGGGTGTCGTCCGGTGGCGCCGTGGAGGAGGGCGAGGCCGCGGTGGTCAACGGCGACTTCGAGCCGGGCCCGGGCCGTCTGCCGGTGCTCGACGCGGACGCGGCCGAGGCGGTCGCGCGGTCGGGGCTGCTCCTCGACGCGCGCGCCCCCGAACGCTTCCGCGGCGACACCGAGCCCGTCGACCCGGTCGCTGGGCACGTCCCGGGATCGCGCAACGTCCCGACGGCGGCCAACCTGGGTGAGGGTCCGGGCGCTGCCTTCCTGCCCGAGGACGAGCTGCGCGAGGTGTACGCCGACGCGCTGCGGGTCTCCGCGCACGGCGGCACGGTCGGGGTCTCGTGCGGCTCGGGGGTCACGGCTGCGCACGACGCGTTCGTGCTGCACGGGTTGGGCATCGAGGCCGCGTTGTACGCCGGCTCGTGGAGCGGCTGGACCTCCGACCCCGAGCGGCCGGTCGAGACGGGCGACTGAGCCGCCGTACTCCTCGACACGGTCCACCTCCGTCCACGTGAGCGAAGTCGTGCGCGTGCCGACAAAGAGCGCTCTTGTGCGCGAAGTTCGACGCGCGTCAGGCGAGCAGCTCGGCCGTGGCGTGGGCGAGGGTCTGCTCGAACGGCTCGGGATAGACGCCCGTCACCGCGAGGACGAACCTCGCGGCCCAGCCGCGGGCGCGGGTGACGACCGCGTCGTCGTACGACGGGGCGAGGCGCTCGAGCGCGGCGGTCCGGTCGGCCGCCGAGAAACCGAGCCACAGGACGCTGAGGTCGACGGCGGGGTCGCCGGACGTGAGGTCGCCGAAGTCGAGCACCCCCAGCGGGGACGACGAGCCAGCAGGTCGGAGCACGAGGTTGCGGGGATGCAGGTCGCCGTGGCACCACACCCGCGGCCCGGTCCAGCGCGGGGCGGCCCGGCCGTCGGCATAGACGTCGAGCAGGCCGGAGGCCGCGTCGCCGAGCCTGGCCCGCGCACGGTCCAGCTGCTCGCCCCGGACCTGGGGGGCGTCCACCAGGTCGACGCCACGGAACGGGTTGAGGGGAGCGTCGGCGGGTGCCGGCCGGTGCAGGGCGGGCAGCGCGGCGGCGAGGGCCTCGCACAGGCCCGAGCGGGCGGAGACCGGCGTGCCCTCGACCATGTCGCCGGGCACCCACGTCGCGAGCAGCCAGGGATAGGGGTGCACGCCGGCCGGGACCAGGCGCACCGGCAGCGACGCCGCGACCCCGAGCCCGGCCAGGGGAGCCGCGACGACACCGGCCCACGTCGCCTCGTTCTCCACCAGCTCGACCGCCTGGGCCCGCACCGGGATCCGTGCGGTGAACGCGCCGACCCGCCACACCGCGTTGTCCCAGCCGCGCGCGACGAAGGAGACTGGGCCGGCCAGGTCGAGGTCGGGTACGCCGGCCAGCAGCCTGCGCACGTAGGCCTCGTCCGGCACGGGTACGTCGGCCGGCGGGTGGGGCATCAGACGGCGGCGGCCCGGACGGGCAGGGCCAGGGAGTCGAGCAGCTCGTCGAGGAGGGGCGCCAGCTCGGCGGGACTGAGCCGCGCGGCGTGGACGCCGGTCCAGCCGTGGAGGGCGGCGCCGTCGTAGGTCACCGACGCGAGCGGGACCGCCCCGGGGCGCAGGGCGACGCGCGGGGTGGCCCCGGCCTCGCGGTGGCTGCGGCAGTCGCACTCGGCCCTGAGGAGCAGGCCGGTCAGGTCGGTGTCGGCGTGCCTGCTCAGCCGCAGCGTGGTGCCGCGCCCGGTCAGGTGGAGCAGCTCGCCGCCGCCGGCGTGCAGCCACACGTCGACGGGCACGAGGTGGCTCTGGGGCAGGACGGTGAGACCGCGCGAGGCGAGGTCGGTGGTCCAGCGGGACCACGCAGGGGTGAGGTGCATGACGGGTTTCCTGGGTGTCGAGAGCGGGCTGTCGGACTCAGCGACAGCGACAACACAGGAAGGTCATGCGTCCCAGGATAGGGCTCAGCGGGTCACCAGTGAACGCCCTTGGTCAGACGGGCCAGGAGCAGCTGCTGCTGCGTGGTCGCGTCCGGCTCGGTCTTCCCCGCGTCACCACGAGCCGCAGCGGAGTCCGGGAAGACCTTGTAAGCCAAGTTGAGGATCCGGAACGACGTGCGCGGCGCGAGCGTGTGGGCCAGCGCGCCGGCGGTGCCGAGCGCCGTGTTGATCTCGTGCGGCCGGTCGACGAGACCCCGGATGACCATGTCCGCGGCCTGCGCCGGGCTGATCGTCGGGAACTTGTCGTAGATCTTGGTCGGGGCGATCATCGGCGTCTTCACCAGCGGCATGTGGATGTTGGTGAAGCTGACCCCGTGGCCGACGACCTCGGAGCTCACGACGTTGCTCCACGCGTCCAGCGCGGCCTTGGAGGCGACGTAGGCGCTGAAGCGCGGGGGAGAGGTCTGCACGCCGATCGAGCTGATGTTGACGATGTGACCGCGGTGCTGGTGGGTCATCGTCGGCAGCAGGCCCATGATGAGGCGGATCGCGCCGAAGTAGTTCAGCTGCATCGTGCGCTCGAAGTCGTGGAACCGGTTGTGGCTGAGCTTGACCGAGCGGCGGATCGAGCGGCCGGCGTTGTTGACGAGGTAGTCGACCGAGTCGAGCTCGGTGGACAGCCGCTGCGCCAGCTCGTCGATCGCCTCGAGGTCGGACAGGTCGCAGGGGAAGACGTAGGCCTTGCCGCCGCGGGCCTCGATCGCGTCCTTGGTCGCCTCGAGCTTGTCCTTGCCGCGCGCCACGAGCACGGGGATGCCGCCGGCCTGGGCGACCTTGAAGGCGGTCACCATGCCGATGCCCGACGACGCCCCGGTGATGACGACCGTCTTGCCGGTCAGGGTCTCGACGACGTTCTTGTCACGGGAGAGGGACAGGTCGAGCTGCTCCTCCCAGAAGTTCCAGATCGTCGGGGCGTAGCTCTCCAGGTCGGGCACCGCGATGCCCGAGCCGGCCAGCGCCTGCTGGGTCAGGCGAGCGCCGTAGACCGTGGGGAAGCCGGCGTGCTCGACGACCGCCGGTGGCAGCCCGAGGCGGCCGATGGTCTCGCGCAGCGCCAGCTGGGCGGGGGCGGTGCGCAGCGCGGCCTTGACCAGCTGGCCCGGGCGCACGGCGCGCGGCAGCATCTTGGTCGGCACGCGACCGGTGACGTTGCGGTCGATCGGGGTCGCGAGGTGGGGCGCCTTGGCCGCCTCGGCGAACAGGTTGATCACGTCGATCGTGCGCTGCGGCTCGGGGTTGACCAGGTGGAAGGCCTCGCCGTCGCGACCCTCGAGGTGCGCGAGGTGGTCCATCGCCTTGGCGACGTAGTCGACCGGCACGACGTTGGTGTCGCCGAGGTCGAGCCCGACGAGCGGGGTCCACGAGGGGAGCGCGTCGCGCAGCGCCTTGAGGATCGGGAAGAAGTAGTAGGGACCGTCGACCTTGTCCATCGCGCCGGTCTCGGAGTGGCCGATGACCATCGCGGGGCGATAGATGCGGAACGGGACCGCCGACTCCTCGCGGACGATCTTCTCCGACTCGTACTTCGTGCGGTGGTACGGCGAGGGGAGGCGCTGCCCGACGTCGAACATCGTCTCGTCCCAGAAGCCCTCGTAGTCGCCGGAGGCGGCGATCGAGGAGACCTGGTGGAAGCAGCCGGCGTCGAGGTCGGCCGCGAGCTCGAGCGCGTTGCGGGTGCCGCCGACGTTGAGCGTCTCGTTCTGCTCGTCGCTGGCGGTCATGTCGTAGATCGCGGCGAGGTGGAAGAAGTGGTCGATCTTGCCGGCGTGCTCCTTGACCCACGCGGGGTCGACGCCGAGGGCGGCCTCGCCGAGGTCGCCGGTGACGAGGGTGACGCGGCTGGCCTGTCCCCACTGCCGGACCAGGCGCTCCATGCGGCCCTTCGACCCTTCGCGCACCAGGACGAACACCTCGCCCTCGCGGTTGTCCAGGAGCTCCTGGACCAGGTAGCGGCCGATGAAGCCGGTGGCTCCGGTGACGAAGTAGGTCATGCGGGTGTCCTCGCAGGAGGTCGGGGTGCAGGTCGGTTCTGAAGGTCAGAGCCTATGGCCTCGACCAGCAGCCTGGTAAGGCTAGGAGGGAGTGAAGTTACTCACGGGTAACATAGTGTCGCAGTTACCCGCCCTCTCACTGGTCCTTGGGCGTCCCGAACATGATCTCGTCCCAGCTCGGCACGGAGGCCCGGCCGCGGCCCTTGGACGAGCGTGCCGGCTGCTTCGGAGCAGCCTTCTCCTCCGCGGCAGG
>CAZKZQ010000303.1:0-4552 GCA_964557235.1 uncultured Nocardioidaceae bacterium | reverse complement strand
CCGGTCGACGCGCACCTGCCGCACGACTACGTCCCGAGCGAGCGGCTGCGCCTGGAGATGTACAAGCGGCTGGCGGAGGTCCGCTCCGACGACGACGTCGACCTGCTCCTGGAGGAGCTGCGCGACCGCTACGGCGACCCGCCGGTGGCGGTGGGCAGCCTCCTCGACGTCGCGCGCTTCCGCGCGCGGTGCCGCCAGGCCGGGCTGACCGACGTGACCGTGCAGGGCCAGCACGTGCGCTTCGCGCCGGTCGACCTGCCGGAGTCGGGTCGCCTGCGCCTGCAGCGGCTCTACCCACGCACCCTCGTCAAGGACGGCACCCGTACGATCTTGGTGCCTCGGCCCAGGACGAGGCCGGTGGGCGGGGAGCCGATCCGCGACGCCGAGCTGCTGACCTGGGCCCGCGAGGTGGTCGACACGGTGCTCGACCGTCCCGTGGCCGCGACGACGACCTGACCACGAACCGATGAGGTCGAGGGTGTCTGCTTGCAGGCACCGCCGAGACGAAGGAGAGTTCCTCCCATGCTGTCACCGGTCCAGCCCCGGCGCGTCGTCGCGCTCGGCACCGCGCTCCTGCTCTCCGTGTCCCTCGCCGCCTGCGGCGACGGTGTCGGCCCGGGCGTGGCCGCGCAGCTCGACGACCAGACGATCACGGTGAACGAGGTCGACGACCTCGCCCGCGTCATCTGCGCGACCCAGCAGGGCCAGGGCGCCGAGGCCGGGGCGAGCCCGACCGCCGCCGTCCGCGCCCTCGCGCTCAACGTGCTGCTCGGCATCGAGGTCGGCGAGGGCGTGGGCGACCTCGACTCCGTGGACCAGCAGGCCGTGTCGCAGAGCGTCCAGGCCGCGGCCGAGGCCCGTCAGCTCGTCGACGAGGACGACCGCGAGCTGTTCGACCAGGTGGTCGCCGACTCCACCCGCGCGCAGCTCGCCGTGAACCAGGCCGCGGCCGCGGCCCTCCAGGCCTCGGGGGGCGACCCGACGGACCAGAACGCCCTGGCTGCGGCGGCCGCCAAGCTGCAGACCGACTACCTCGACAAGGCCGGCGTGGAGGTCTCCACCCGCTTCGGCCGGATCGACAACGGTCAGCTGATCGCAGGGGACGGCTCGCTGTCGGTGCCGGTCTCCGCGACCGCCACCGAGTTCGAGGGCGGCTCGACCGACGACCCGTTCGGCACCAACAGCCAGGCCGACTACCCGGCCAACCAGCGCTGCAGCTAGGCCGAGGCCGTCCGAGTCATGGGGTCCGGTGACGCCCTGGTCCGGCTGGTCGAGGTGATGGACCGGCTGCGCACCGACTGCCCGTGGGACCGCGAGCAGACCCATGCCTCGTTGGCCCGCTACCTGCTGGAGGAGACGCACGAGACCCTGGAGGCGATCGACTCCGGCGACCGCGACCACCTCCGCGAGGAGCTCGGCGACCTGCTCATGCAGGTCTACTTCCACGCCCGCATCGCGCAGGAGACGCCGCGCGAGGACGGCGGCTTCGACATCGACGACGTCGCCGAGGGCATCGCCGACAAGCTCGTCCGTCGCCACCCGCACGTCTTCGCCGGGCTCGAGGTCGCCGACGCCGCCGAGGTCGAGCGCAACTGGGAGGCGATCAAGGCGCGGGAGAAGCAGCGCACCGGACCGACCGAGGGCATCCCCGCCTCGTTGCCGGCGCTGGCCTACGCCGACAAGGTGCTCGGACGCCTCGAGCGCGGCGGTGACGTCGCCCTGCCGGAGGGCGACGACGTCGGCTCGCGGCTGCTGTCGCTGGTCGCCGAGGCCCGCGCCCAGGGCGTCGATCCTGAGACTGCGCTGAGAGTTGCGGTCCGGGGGCTGGTGGAACGCGTGTGACACCTGAGGATGGGTCCATGCTCGGGACCCCCTCCTCTCACGCGTGGCGCCTGCTCGCCGTCCTCCTGCCCGGACTGGCGCTCGTGCTGGGCGCCCTGACCGCCCCCGCCGCCGCGGCTACCGGTCCGACCCTGACCCTCACCGGGCCCGCCTCCGCGGCCCGCGGCTCCCAGGTCGCCCTCGTCGCGCGGCTGACCTCGACCACGGGCGCGGCGATGCCCGGCGCGACCGTGCGCCTGGAGACCGCGGACGGGACGCCGGTCACCTCGGGCCAGACCACGGCCGACGGCACGGTCACCCTCACCGCCACGCTCGGCGCCACCACGACCTACCGCGCCGTCCGCGACGCGGTCGGGGGAGGCACGGGCGACGACGCCGCCGCGACGTCCCCCGACCGCACGGTCCTGGCGTACGACGCGACCACGTCGCTCGCGCTGACCGGCCCGTCGTCGGCGTACGTCGACAGCACGCGCAGGCTCACCACCACGCTGACGCGCCAGGACACCTCGGCACCGGTCGCGGGCGAGCAGGTCCGCCTCCAGCGCCGTGTCGCGGGCTCCTGGAAGGACGTGCAGACCGCCACCACCGACGGGTCCGGCGTGGCGACGTACTCCGTGACGGTGCAGCCGTCGGTCACCACCTTCCGCACGGTGTACGCCGGCCGCTTCGACCGCGGGGACGCGACGGACAACCTCGCGGCGGCCACCAGCAGCACCCTCGCGGTGTCCCCGCTCAAGCGCGCGACGTTCCTGACGGTCACGGGACCCCGGCGCGTGGTCGACGAGACCGTGGCGACCCTGACGGTGACCTGGAAGGCCGGCAACGGCACCCCGGTGCCGGGCACCGCCGTGGTCTACCGCCGGCTCGCGGGCGGCGAGTGGGTGCGCCACACGAGCCTCCCGCTGGGCCCCGACGGGGTCGCGACGCTGCGGGTCCGTCCGCGGTTCGACAGCCGGTGGAAGGCGGTCGGCGCCGAGGGACGCTGGTGGAAGGGGGCGACGTCCGCGGTCAAGCTGCTCGACAACGTGCCGCCCGGCACCCCGGTCGTCTATCCCGAGGACGCTCCGCGACCCGCGATCAAGCTGCCCCCCAACGCCCGTGCGACGGGGGCCGGTGCCAACCCGACGGTCAGCCGCATCGGCGACGCGATGTGGCGCTCGATGGTGGGGCGCACGTGGCACTCGGGCTGCCCGATCGGCCGCGGCTCGCTGCGCGTCGTGCGGGTGAACTACTGGGGCTACGACGGCTACCGCTACCGCGGCGAGATCGTGCTGCGCGATGCGGTCGCCCGGCGCGGGGCGGCGATGTTCGCCGAGATGTACCGCCGCCAGCTCCCGATCTGGCGGATGTACCGCGTGGACCGCTTCGGGTGGAGCTCCTACCTGCACGGCGGCGACGACTACCGGTCGATGCGGGCGGGCAACACCTCGGGCTTCAACTGCCGCGGCGTCGTGGGCAACCCCAGCGTGCCGTCGCCGCACTCCTACGGCCGCTCGATCGACCTCAACACCTGGGAGAACCCCTACCGCTCCAAGCGCGGGCTCGTGCCGAACTCGTGGTGGCAGAGCCACAGCCACCCGCGGATCGCGTGGCGCTCGTCCTCGCACCCGGTCGTGCGCACGATGGCCGCGCACGGGTTCCGCTGGACCTACGGCCTCGGGGACACCCAGCACTTCGACGGCTGAGCCCTGCCTGACCAACGGGCCGTTGGTTCGGGGGAGTGCTCCGGATCGCGTCGGACAGGTCGGCCCACGGGGCGGGTCGCCCCCCGGGAGCGGGCCTCCCGCGGTCTAGGCTGAGGAGCGACGAGTGGCCCGAGACGGCCGAGACGACTGAGCAGACTGGGCAGGAGCATCACCGTGGCGGCGATCGAAGCAGTTGGAGCCCGCGAGATCCTCGACTCCCGAGGCAACCCCACCGTCGAGGTCGAGGTCGCCCTCGACGACGGCACCGTCAGCCGGGCCGCGGTCCCGTCCGGTGCCTCGACCGGTGCCTTCGAGGCCGTGGAGCTGCGCGACGGTGGCGACCGCTACGCCGGCAAGGGCGTCACCAAGGCTGTCACTGCGGTGCTCGACGTGATCGGCCCCGAGCTGGTCGGCTTCGAGGCCTCCGAGCAGCGCCTGGTGGACCAGGCCCTCCTGGACCTCGACGGCACCGACAACAAGGCCAAGCTCGGCGCCAACGCGATCCTCGGCGTCTCGCTGGCGGTCGCCCGCGCCGCCGCGGACTCCGCGGACCTGCCGCTCTTCCGCTACGTCGGCGGCCCCAACGCCCACCTGCTGCCCGTGCCGATGATGAACATCCTCAACGGCGGTGCCCACGCCGACACCGGCGTCGACGTGCAGGAGTTCATGGTCGCGCCGGTCGGTGCCTCCACCTTCAGCGAGGCGCTGCGCCAGGGCGCGGAGGTCTACCACGCGCTCAAGTCGGTGCTCAAGAAGGAGGGCTTCGCGACCGGTCTGGGCGACGAGGGCGGGTTCGCCCCCGACCTGGCCAGCAACCGCGCGGCCCTCGACCTGATCGCGACGGCCGTGGAGACCACGGGGCTGCGCCTGGGCGACGACGTCGTCCTCGCGCTCGACGTGGCCGCCACCGAGTTCTTCTCCGACGGCGCCTACCAGTTCGAGGGCAAGGCCCGGTCCGCCGAGGAGATGCAGGCCTACTACGCCGAGCTGGTCGCGGCCTACCCGATCGTCTCCATCGAGGACCC
>CAZKZQ010000302.1:0-4561 GCA_964557235.1 uncultured Nocardioidaceae bacterium | reverse complement strand
GGGTCGAGCTCGCGGATCAGCCGTCGCACGGTGGCCGTGGTGTAGGCGACCAGCTCGACCATCGCCGGGTCCGTGGTGGTCTCCAGCCTGGCCTGGAGCTCCAGGTGGAGGTCGCGCAGCTCGGTGACCCGGGCGCGGAGCGCGGTGAGGCTGCGGGAGCTGTCCTCGGCGGTCCCCATCGCGTCGTCGGCCACGGTCTGCCCGAAGGCGTCGACGGCGTCCGCGATGACCCGGCAGACGCGGGCGCCGGTGCCGCGCAGGCCCGGATCGGTCGAGGTGGTCTCGTCGGCGGCGACCGCGCCGGCGGCGTCGGCGAAGGAGCGCAGCAGGCCGCGGATCGAGACCGCGCTGTGCTCCAGAGCCTCCAGCCCCTGACGCAGGCCGGGCCCGCGGTCGGCCCTGCCCACGGCTCGCACGTTGAGGCGGCGACTCTGCTCGGCGCGCAGCAGCGCGGCCCCGGCGTCGGGGATCCGGTGGGTCACCTGCCGCGCCTGCCCCAGGAACCGGTCGGTCAGGCGCACCAGGTCGTCGGGGGAGCCGTCGGAGCCCTCCAGGTCGTCCGCGGCGCCGCGGAGCAGCTCGGCCAGCGAGTTGGCCATGTCGTCGATCGCGGTGCCCGCGTCGGCGCTGGCGACCTTGGGCGGCCACACCAGGTTGGCCAGCACACCGACCCCCGCGCCGACCAGCGTCTCGAGCACGCGGTCGCTGGCTGCGGACTCGGTGGCCAGCGACCCGACGCCCAGCACGAGCATCGCGCTGATCGGCACCTCGAGCAGGTTGTGCCGCAGCCGCAGGGTCTGGCCGAGCAGCAACGAGACGAGGATGACGATCCCGAGGCTCCACCAGGTGAGCGGGACGAGCGCGGAGACCACGACGGCGACGGACACCCCGAGCACGACGGAGACGACGCGGTCGATCCCGCTGGCGAGCAGGCTCCACGGCGTGACCTGCACGACGAGCATCGCGGTCAGCGGCGAGAGCAGAGGGGTGGACCCGGGGAAGAGCGCGAGCGCCACGACGAAGCTCGCCACCGCGGCCGTGGTGATCCGCAGCGACCACAGGGTGCCGGACCGACCGCGCAGGCGCAGCCGGGTCATCTGCCCGACCACGGTGTTCCGCCAGCGTCCCTGCACCCGTCATGGATACCGCGTGCGCACGTCGAGTCCAAGCCGTCGCCTAGCGTGGCCCCATGACGACGGCTTTCGTGCTCGGCGGGGGAGGGGTCCTCGGGGCGGCCGAGGTGGGGATGCTGCAGGCGCTCCACGAGGCCGGCGTGCAGCCCGACCTCGTGCTCGGCACGAGCGTCGGCGCCCTCAACGGCGCCCTCGTCGCGGCGTACCCCGGCGACGAGGTGGTCGGACGGCTCACCGAGCTGTGGCGCACCGCCACGAGCGACGAGATCTACTCCGACGGCGTCCTGCGCCAGGTACGCCGCGTGGTGAGCACCGGCACCCATCTGCACTCCAGCGCCCCGCTGCGTCGGCGGATCGAGGCGGAGCTGGGCGAGCGGCGCTTCAGCGACCTGCTGGTCCCGTTCCAGTGCTGCGCCTCCTCGATCGAGCGGGCCGCCGAGCACTGGTTCACCGAGGGCCGGGTCGTCGACGCCGTGATGGCCTCGGCCGCCGTACCCGGCCTGCTGGAGCCGGCCGAGGTCGACGGCGAGCACTACCTCGACGGCGGCATCGTGAACTCCATCCCGCTGGGCCGGGCGGTCACGTTGGGGGCGGACCTTGTCTTCGTGCTGCAGGTGGGCCGCGTGGAGCGACCGCTGACCGTGCCGCGGCGGCCGTGGGAGGTGGCGCGCGTGTCCTTCGAGATCGCCCGTCGCCACCGGTTCCACCGCGAGCTGGCCGACCTGCCCGAGGGGGTGGTGGCCCACGTGCTGCCGTCGGGCGGCGGATCCGCGCGCGACGACGCCCTGCTGTCCTACCGGCGCTTCGGCGGCGTCGCCGAGCGCATCGACCGTGCGTACGCCGCCTCGCGGGACTACCTGGAGAGGTCGCTGTGACCGGCCGCTACCTCACGCCCGGGTCGCCCCGCTGGTGGCTGCGGGGGGTGCGCCGAGCCGTGATGGGCAGCCTGGTCGTCGGCCTGACCGTCCTGCTGCTCGGGTTCGTGCCGCTCGCCCTCCTCGCCGCGGCCGCGTTGTCGCCGTTCGTGCCCGGGCAGTGGCGCCCGCTGCGGCTGCTGTGGATCGCGGTCGTCCAGGCGGTGCTGGAGAGCCTGATGCTGGTCGCGCTGTTCGGCCTGTGGGTCGCCTCGGGGCTGGGGTGGAAGCTGCACGGTCCGCGCTTCGAGCGGGCCCACTACGTCCTGGCGCGGTGGTACCTCGTGGTGTTCTTCCGCGAGTGCCGCCGGGTCCTGCGCCTCAAGGTCAGCACCGAGGGACCGACACCGGACGCCCAGCCCGGCGACCCGCTGCTGGTGTGCTGCCGGCACGCGGGTCCGGGCGACTCGTTCGTGCTGATGTATGCCCTGCTCCACTGGTACGACCGTGAGCCCCGCGTCGTCCTCAAGGAGACGCTGGCCTGGGACCCGATGGTCGACACGCTGCTCAACCGCGTGCCGAGCCGCTTCATCTCGGCGGGCGACGCCGACGTGGAGGAGGAGATCGCCGCCCTGGCGGCCGACCTCGACGAGGACGACGCGTTCGTGATCTTCCCGGAGGGCGGCAACTTCACCCCGAACCGCCGGACCAAGCGGATCGCGCGCCTGCGGGACAAGGGCCTCCACGGCATGGCGGAGCGGGCCGAGGGCATGCAGCACGTCCTCGCGCCGCAGCCGGGCGGCCTGCTGGCGGCGCTCGACGCCGCTCCGGACGCCGACGTCATGCTCGTGGCGCACACCGGCCTGGAGCACCTCGTGACCGTGCGCGACCTCTGGCGCGAGCTGCCGATGGACAAGGAGATCCTGATGCGGTGGTGGCGGGTGCCGCGCAGCGAGGTGCCGACCGGCCGCGACGAGCGGATCGACTGGCTGTTCTCCTGGTGGGAGGACATCGACCGCTGGGTCGAGGACAACCGGCCGCGCGACCTCGAACCGCTGCGGCTGGGGCGGAGGGTCAGGCGACGGGGGTGAGCGGGTGGATCGCCACCTCGCCGACGAGCGCACCGTCGGCGGCGGCGAACGCCTCGGCGACGTGGGGCGCCTGCAGGTGCTCGTCGAGGGCGGCCTGGTCGCGCCAGCGCTCGACGGTGACGAAGGTGCCGGGGACCGTGGCGGACCCGTAGACGTCGTAGGCCAGGCAGCCCTCCTCCTCGCGGGTCGCGGTGGCCAGCCGTCCGAGTGCTGCGCCGAGGGCCTCGGCGGCCTCGGGCTTGCCAGGGATGGTGGCGACCACGTGCAGCTCGCTCATGGGGGTCCTCGTCTCGCGTCGTTGCGTCAGGGACCGCCACCCTATGTCGCCGGTCCGACTAGCCTCGGGTCCGTGCCCGAGCTCCCCACCGTGACCGCGACGCGGTTCGTCACGCCCCTGCGCGAGGGCGGGTCGCTGCCCGGGATCGTCGAGGCCGACGACCTCGGCACCTATGTCTGCAAGTTCCGCGGGGCCGGCCAGGGCCTGCGTGTGCTGGTCGCGGAGGTCGTCGTCGGCGAGCTCGCGCGAGAGCTCGGCCTCGACACGCCCCGGCTGGTCGCGCTCGAGCTGGAGGACCCGATCGCGCGCTACGAGGCCGACGAGGAGGTCCAGGACCTGCTCACCGCCAGCCTCGGGCTCAACCTCGGCATCGACTTCCTGCCCGGGTCGTTCGGCTTCGACGCCGGCTGCGAGCCCGACCCGACGACGGCCGCGCGGATCCTGTGGCTCGACGCCCTGTGCGCCAACGTCGACCGCTCGTGGCGCAACCCCAACCTGCTGATGTGGCACGGCCGCCTCTGGGCGATCGACCACGGCGCCTCGCTCTACTTCCACCACTCGTGGTCCGGCGGGCTCACCTCTCCCGACCGCTTCGCGGTCCAGGCGTACGACGCCTCGCAGCACGTCCTCCGCGCCTACGTCGACGGCGTGGCGGCCGCCGACGCCGAGCTCGCCCCGCGGGTGACCCGCGAGCTGCTCACCGAGGTGTCCGGGCGGATCCCGGCCGAGTGGATCGAGCCCGTGCCGGGCGCGGACGCCGAGGCCGTCCGGGCGGCGTACGTCGACTTCCTGCTGGCCCGCGTGGCCGGCGAGCGACCCTGGCTCCCCGGGGGTGCGGCATGAAGCGCATCGGCTTCCAGTACGTCGTCCTGCGGGTCGTGCCGCGCGTGGACCGTGAGGAGTTCCTCAACATCGGGGTCGTCGTCTACAGCCAGGCGGCCGACTTCCTCGGCTGCGCCTCCCACGTCGACGAGGAGCGCCTGCGCACCCTCGCCCCCGGCCTCGACGTCGCGGCGGTGCGCTCCGCGCTCGAGACGGTCAAGCACGTCTGCGCCGGCGACGACGCGGCGGGCGACGTCGCCGCCGCACCGATGACCCAGCGCTTCGGCTTCCTCAGCGCCCCGCGCAGCACGGTGGTGCAGCCGGGCCCGATCCACGGGGGCACGACCACCGACCCCGAGGCCGAGCTCGGGCACCTGCTCGAGA
>CAZKZQ010000301.1:0-4573 GCA_964557235.1 uncultured Nocardioidaceae bacterium | reverse complement strand
CTGGTCGAGATCTACCAGAACTGCCCGATCTTCAACGACGGCGCCTTCGACGCCTTCAAGGGTGCCAAGTCCGACTCCGGCGCGGACAACGCGATCATCCCGCTGGTCCACGGCGAGCCGATCCGCTTCGGCACTCCGGGCGAGGACGGCCGGGGCGGCCGCGGCGTCGTGCGCGACCCGTCGACCGGCGGCGTCCGCGTCGTCGAGGTCACCAAGGACAACGAGTCCGACGTCCTGGTGCACGACGCCAACAGCGACGACCCCACCACGGCGTTCGCGCTCTCACGCCTCACCGACTCCGGCTACCTCCACCAGGCACCCATCGGGATCTTCCGCGCCGTCGACCGGCCGACGTACGACGACGGCGCCCGCGAGCAGGTCCGCCTGGCCTCGGAGAGCCTGGAGGACCCGCACGCGGCGCTCGACGCGCTGCTGCACGGCAGCGACACCTGGTCGGTCGTCTGAGCCTGTCTCAGCGCAGGCTGGAGACCAGGCCCGAGCCACCCCGGGCGTAGACCCGACGCGTGGTCAGCGTGGCGCTGTAGCTGCGGATGAAGTTGCCCTCGGCCTTCACGACGGCCTGCCAGGTCCACACGGGACCGACCTTGGCCGGGTAGTAGACGCGGAACGACCAGCCGCCACCGGGGCCGGTCTGCTTGGTGGCGAAGGTCTGCCAGCCGCACGAGCCGCACTTCTTGCGGACGAGCGCGATCTGTCGGTTGCCCCAGCCCGGGTTGATGTCGCCCTGGAAGTAGAGCTTGCCGTTGTTCTTGCGGGTCCGGGCGTTGAAGTCGCGCATCGCCGGCAGCTGCTGCACGTTGCTGTCGGTGCGCAGGTAGGTCACCCCGTCGCCCTCGTAGGCGACGCCGTACAGCGCACTGCCGGCGACCGGCTGGTTGAAGCTGAAGGAGCCGTCGGAGGCGGTCTGCTTGCTGGTGATCGGCTTGTAGGTCGACCCGGTCTTCATCCGGCGGTAGAGCGTCACCTGCTGGTCGGCCAGGCCGTTGCCACCGCTGGTGAGCGTGCCGCTGACGATCACGCGGTCCTCGGGGATGTTGGGGCCGATCGTGTCGTAGAAGACGCCGAAGTCGCGGTTGATCGAGATGACGATCGAGGTCTGCTCGGTCGGGTCGGCCTGGGCGCTCGACGCGGGAGCGACAGCGAGGCCGGCGGCGACCGCGAGGGTGGTCAGTGAGGTCATGAGGGCGCGCTTGTGACGCGCGTAGGTACGAAGCATGCGCGGAGACTAACCCGAAGAGCCCGGCTTGGGGGTCGGCCGAATGTCCCCGTTTGTTCCTCTCCTAGGCTGGGGGACCGTGACGCCACCATGACCGCGCCGGAACGCAACCGCGCCCGCGACGGCTTCGTGCTCGGCTTCCTGGCCTATGCGATGTGGGGGGCTTTCCCGCTCTACTGGCCGCTGCTCGAGCCGGCCGGGGCGATCGAGCTGCTGGCGCACCGCGTCGCGTGGTCGGCGGTCGTCATGGCGGTCCTCGCCCTCGCGCTCCGCAAGCGGGAGGCGCTGCGTCTGATCCTGCGCACCCCGCGCGTGCTCGCGCTGCTGCTGACCGCGGCCTGCGTCATCTCGGTCAACTGGGGCGTCTACATCTGGTCGGTCACCCACGAGCACGTCGTCGAGAGCAGCCTCGGCTACTTCATCAACCCGCTCGTCACGGTGCTCATGGGCGTGCTCGTCCTGGGTGAGCGCCTGCGCCGACTGCAGTGGGCCGCCGTCGCCATCGCCGGCGTCGCGGTGCTCGGCCTCACGATCGCGGAGGGGCGCGCGCCGTACATCGCACTGGCGCTGGCCTTCTCGTTCGGCACCTATGGTCTGCTCCGCAAGAAGGCCGACGTCGGCGCGGTCGAGGGCCTCACCGTCGAGACCTTCCTCCTGGCTCCCCTCGCCATCGCCTACATCGTCTGGCTCGAGGCGTCCGGCGACGGTCGCGCGTTGTCCGAGGGCCCGGGCCACCTCGTCCTGCTGATGACGGCCGGTCTCATCACGGCCGTGCCGCTGCTCTGCTTCGGTGGTGCCGCCACGCGGGTGCCGCTCACGACGCTGGGCCTCCTGCAGTACGTCGCCCCGACGCTGCAGTTCCTGCTCGGCATCACCGTCGGCGACGAGCCGATGTCGGCGTCGCGCTGGATCGGCTTCGCGGTGATCTGGGCGGCACTGGTGGTGTTCAGCGTCGACACCGTCCGCTCCCGGCGGCAGTCGCGGCTGGTGCTCGAGGCCTCCGCGGTCTGAGCGCAGGTGTGGCAGGGTCGGCAGGCATGGGCATCTTCCGACGGCGTGAGCCGGTGGGCCAGGACTTCCGCCTCGGCGACGCCGAGCTGCTCCACCAGCAGAACCCCCGCACCTTCTTCATCCCCTCGCGCGCCGAGCGAGAGGCTGTCCAGCCCGGGGACCAGGCACGGCTCCTCTTCGAGATCGTCGACCCCGCGCCGGGTGGGCCGACCGGCGAGCGCATGTGGGTGCAGGTGGTCGAGTCCGAGGCCGGCGCCTACGTCGGCAGGCTCGACGCCCAGCCCGCGGTGCTCAGGTCGATCGGACCCGGGAGCCGGATCGAGTTCGGGCCCGAGCACATCCTCACGCTCATGGACAGCTGGCCGCTCGGCGAGCTGAAGGCGTTCGTCAGCCGGCGCTCGCACGTCGAGGACCTCCGCCCGCGCTACCTCTGTCGGGAGGACCCGATGAACGCGGAGGACTCCGGGTGGCAGCTCCTCGTCGGCGACGAGACCGCGAGCGAGCTCGACGACCCGGACAGCATCCTCCTGCAGCCGCTCGGCTTCGTGACGGACCGCTGGCCCGAGCTCCGGCCGATCTTCGACTCCGGCGAGGTCGGCAGCGAGTGGGTGTGGGACGACTCGTCGGGCACCTACGTGCGACTTCCTCCGCAGGAGTAGTTCGGCGAGAACTCCTGTCAACAGAGCCGTTCTCGCTTCGAAACTGTCGGTGGTCGCTGATGCGATGGGGTCATGTCGAGCTCCCCTTCCGCCCTCGCCGACCAGGTCACCGACCTGGATGCGCTGGGGCGTGAGTGGGACCGCGGTGCCCGGCTGAGCAGCATCAAGACCCGCCGCAAGGAGCGCGATGCTCTCGACGCAGCGGACATGCTCGACATCGTCGGCTGGGCCGATGACCACCGAGCCGATGTCGTTGCGTCCTTCGCAGACTCCGCCCTCCTGCCCGGCCACGACGACTACTCGATGCCGATCATGATGTCCGGCGTCCCGGTCGACGAGTTCTGCCTGGCCGAGCTCGCCACCGCCCTTCGGATCAGCCAGGGCGCAGCTCGCGCCCGCACCGAGCAGTCGCTGGAGGTTCGCGAGCGTCTTCCTCGTCTGTGGGTCAAGGTCCACACCGGTGTCCTGCCCGCGTGGCGTGCACGGGAGGTCGCCCGCGAGACCCTCTCGCTGTCCGATGAGGCCGCCGACTACGTCGACCGCCAGCTCGCCCCCTTCGCCTCCACCCTGACCACCACGAGGATCAAGAACCTCGTCAACGCCGCGGTCCTGCGCTTCGACCCCGACCGTGCCGCCGCCGAAGCAGCCGAGGCCGCCGACAACCGCGGCGTGTGGTTCGACTTCGACGACCGCGACCTCCCCACCGACGGCACCCGCCCTGACGGCACCAGCCGCATGGAAGCCGTCGCCGACACCCTCGACCTCCTCGCCCTCAAGGACGCCCTGAAGACCAAAGCCCGCGAGCTGGAGATCCTCGGCGACGACTCCTCCGAACAGGTCCGCATGGCCAAAGCCCTCGGCATCGTCGCCGACCCCCAGCACGCCCTCGACCTCTCCGCCTCCGCCGAGGCAGCGCTCGCCGAGGAGCCCACCGGCGAGGACACAGCTCCTCGGCGCCGGCCGAACCGGGTCCGCACCCCCCTCGGCATCGAGCGCCCGATCCACATCCACCTCCACACCTCCACCGACGTCGCGCGCATCCAGGCCTCCGGGCTCCCGCACACCGCCTCCCCGATCTCCCGAGCCGTGATCGAGCGCTGGATCGCCGAGCTCGCCCCCGGAGCGGTCGTGAAGGTCACCCCGGTGGTCGACCTGAACCGCAACCACGCCGTCGACGCCTACGAAGCCCCCGACCACATCCGCGCCCAGGTCACCGAGCGCGACCACACCTGCGTCTTCCCGTTCTGCACCAACCGCGGACGGTTCGACCTCGACCACACCACCGAGTACGTCGACCCCGACGACGGCGGACCACCCGGCCAGACCGGCAACCGCCTCCTCGCCAAGCTCTGCCGCTACCACCACCGAGCCAAGACCCACACCACCTGGACCTACAAGAGAGTCGAATCGGTCGTCGACCTCGACCCCTCCTGGCCCGGCCCCTTCACCCCCACCTGGGTCGACGATTCGTCCACGGTGATCGAGCCCAGTCGAGATCCCGACACCGGAGGCCCACCCGCCGCCTACCTCTGGACCTCACCCCTCGGCTACACCTACCTCGTCACCGCCACCGGCACCTACCCCCGAGACTGACCCCCGCATGCACTGATCGCGGCATGAGCGTGCTCTCACCGTTGGCCCGTTGCGAAGAGACTGCTCCGTCGGC
>CAZKZQ010000300.1:0-4575 GCA_964557235.1 uncultured Nocardioidaceae bacterium | reverse complement strand
GCTCGTCGGGACCCGCCCCGGTCACGTGCACGCCGGCCATGTGGATCTCGCCGGACGTCTGCTTCATCTGGCCGCTGATCACCTTGATCAGCGTCGACTTGCCCGCGCCGTTGGGGCCGAGCAGCGCGACGACCGCACCCTTGGGCACGGTGAGGTTCACGCCGCGCAGCACCTCGATCCGGCCGTAGGCCGCGTGCAGGTCGACGACCTCGAGGATGGGGATCATGCCAGGACCTCCGACTGGACGGCGGGGAGCTCGGTGGTGTGGTCCGCCGGCGACTCGGCCGGGTCCTCCTCGGAGTAGCCGAGGTAGGCCTCCTGCACCCGGCGGTTCGCGCGGATCTCGGCCGGCGTGCCCGAGGCGATGATGCTGCCGAAGTCGAGGACGTGGATGGTCTCGCAGACGTTCATCACCAGGTCCATGTCGTGCTCGACCATGAGGATCGCGACGCCCGAGGCGGCGAGGTCCTGGAGCAGCGCGCCGAAGTCGTCGGTCTCGGACTCGTCGAGGCCCGAGGACGGCTCGTCGAGGAGCAGCAGCCGCGGCTCGCAGGCGAGCGCCCGGGCGAGCTCGAGCAGCCGCGCGGTGCCGGTCGGCACGGCGTCGGCACGGTCGTCGGCGTACGACGAGATGCCGACCCGCTCGAGCAGCGCGTCGGCGTCGGTGCGGCCGTTCTTGAACAGCCCCCGCACGCCCCGGTTGATGTCGAGGGCGACCATGACGTTCTCGCGCACCGACAGCGAGCCGAAGGCCTCGAGGCGTTGGAAGGTGCGACCCATCCCCCGCCGCGCGCGGCCGTCGACGCTCATCGAGGTGACGTCGTGGTCGCGGAACCGCACCTTGCCCTTGGTCGGCCGCTGGAGGCCGGAGATGACGTTGAAGCACGTCGTCTTGCCGGCGCCGTTGGGGCCGATCAGCCCGGTGATCGTGGCGGGGTCGACGGAGAACGACGCGTCGTCGACCGCGGTCACGCCGCCGAACTGGACGACCACGTGCTCAACCTGCAACAGCGACATCGTCGGACACCCCCTGCCGGGCCGGGTCGGTGGAGTCGGCGCGCCGCAGCAGGCTGCTCGGCACGAGGAGCGAGGGCGTGCGTGCCGCCACCAGTGGTTCCAGTCGTCTGCCGAGCGCGAAGAGCCTGTTGGCCAGGCCGTTGGGGTCGCGGCCGAGCACGACCGCGCCGCCGCCGACGATGACGAAGACCAGGCCGCCGAGGGCCGGGTTGGCCGACTGCGCCACGGGCAGCAGCATGAGGAGCACGCCACCCGTCGCCGCACCGGTCACCGACGTGACGCCGCACACGACCGCGATGAGCAGCAGGAGCAGGCTGGCGAAGAACTGGAAGTCGGCCGCTCCGAAGGTGCCGCGCAGACCGGCGAACAGCGCTCCCGCCATCCCGGAGATGCCCGCCGAGCCGGCGAAGAGGCCCACGCGGAACCAGCGCATGTTGAGGCCGAGCGTGCCGCACGCGGCCTGGCTGTCGCGCATCGCGATGAGCAGCCGGCCGATCGTGCCACGCCGCAGCGCGAGGACGCCGACGGCGGTGACGACGAAGAACAGCGCCATGAGCAGGGTGTAGGCGCCGGTGTCGCTGATCCGGATGCCCAGCAGGGACATGCGGTCGGCGTTGAGCGAGCCGTTGTAGCCGAAGGCGAACTCGGACTGGAAGACCAGCTTGTCCATCAGCTGCGCGAAGGCGAGCGTGGAGAGGGCGAGGTAGAGGCCGGTGAGCCGCAGCACGGGCAGGGCCACCAGCGCGCCGACCACGGCGGCGACGAGGGCCGCGAGCAGGACGCCCAGCAGCGTGGGCGAGTCGAGCTTGGCGTAGGCCAGCGCACCCACCCCGGCGAAGGTGAACTGGGCCAGCGAGACGTGGCCGCCGTAGCCGGTGAGCAGCACCAGCGACAGCATCACGATGCCGTAGGTGATGGCCGTGCCCAGCAGGAGCAGGTTGGACTCGGAGAAGACCAGCGCGAGCACCGCGACGACCAGCAGCAGCGCACCGCCCGACGCCGTCGAGCGGGACACGGTCGGGACGGGCGCGGCCTTGAGTCCCTTGACCTGTCCGATGCGCAGCGGCGCCTGCGGCATGAGCACGATGACCGCGAAGAGGAACAGCGTCGGCACCACGGCGCGCAGGCCGCCGAAGGCCGCGTCGCTGGGGAGGTAGCCGACGAAGTAGGCCTGCGCGACCCCGAGCCCCATCGCGCCCGCGAAGGCCATCGGGAGGCTCTTGAGCTTGCCGAGCATCGCCGCGGCGTAGGCGTTGATCACCAGCAGCGTGAGGTCGTAGTAGTTCAGGCCGATCGTGGGGGCGAGGAGGATGCCGCCCAGGGCGGCGAGCGAGATGCCGATCGCCCAGGCCAGCACGGCCACCGTGTCGGGGCGGCCGCCGTACAACCGGAGCAGGTCGGGGTTGTCGACCGAGGCCCGCATCGCCGCACCGATGCGCGTGCGGTTGAGCAGGAGGAACAGCAGGACCGCGACCACGCCGGACAGGCCGATCGTGAGCAGCTGGTGGGCGGTCACGTAGGTGCCCATCAGCGTCACGCCGCTGCCGGCGAAGAACTGCGAGACCTGGCGGATCTCGTCGGGCGGCCAGATCTGCTGGGCGACGCCGATCAGCGAGACCAGCAGGCCCACCGTGACGACGATGCCGACGCCGACCGGCGCCTCACCGAGCCCCCGCGCGAGGAAGCGCTGGACGAGGAACCCGATGATCGGCGCGACCACGAACAGCACGAGCAGCAGAGCGGCCCAGGACGGCAGCCCCTGGCGGACGGTGAAGTCCCAGAACACGAAGGACAGCAGCATGCCGAAGGCACCGTGCGCGACGTTGAAGACGCGGGTGGTGCTGTAGGTCAGCACCAGGCCGGACGCCGCGATGGCGTAGGCGGCGCCGGTGAAGATCCCGGTCAGGGTGTAGGCGAGCAGCGACTCCATCGACAGGTCACCTCGACGACGAGACGCCGTTGCAGAGGTAGCCGTTGGTCTTGGGGACCCACTTGCCCTTCTGCAGCTGGAGGAAGCGCCAGCAGTCCGCGGTCTGCCGCGCGCCGACGTCCTGCGGGGCGTGCATGCCGTTGGCCGTCCAGTTGGCGACGTTCTTGAGCCTGGCGATGAGGGCGTCGCGGCTGAGCCGGCCGCCGAGCTTGGCGGCCTCCTCGACGAAGAGCCGGGCCGAGGACCAGCCGAAGACGCCGAACCAGTTGGGCTTCGCGCCGGGGGCGACCTGCTGGAGGTACTTCAGGTAGAGCTGCATCTCCTGGTTGGAGCCGGCCTGCTCGAACGGCACGAAGTTGATGAAGGCCGTGGTGCCCTCGACGGCCGAGCCGCCGGACTCCACGAAGCCGGGGTCGTAGGCGACGACGTCCATCATGAAGACGTCGGGCTTGAAGCCGGCCTGCTCCATGGCCTGGGCGAGCTTGACGCCGTGCTGGTAGGACCCGAGCGCCTGGACGTAGCGAGCCCCCTTGGACTTCAGCTGCTGCACGAACGGCGCGTAGTTGAACTCCGAGGTGTCGACGCCCTGGACGTAGACGAACTTCATGCCGCGGCGGGTCATCGCGTTGACCTGGCCCTTGCCGTTCTCGGCCGCGGCGCCGGCGTTGAGGTAGACCATCGCGGCCTTCTGGCTGGCCGCCTTGAAGTTCTTCAGGACGTAGTCGGGGACGGCGTTCTCGAAGAAGTTGGTGTTGACCGCCGAGGCGCCGAAGCAGACCGGGCAGGCCGAGCGGGCGAAGGTCACCGAGGCGGTCCGGACGTCGGGGATGCCGCACGACTCGGCGGTCTTGGCGCCGCCGGAGTCGAAGGCGCTCATCGAGCCGACCGTGGCAAAGGCGCCCTCGCAGGCCTTGGCGTAGCCCTGCTGGTCGCCGCCGGAGTCGGTGCGGCTGTCGTAGCTCTTGAGCTCGAGCTTGCGTCCGCAGATGTCGGAGGTCGCGTTGAAGTAGGTGACGAAGGCCTTCGCCCCGTCGTACGACGGCTGGAAGAGGCCCGGCACGGGCCCGCTCAGGTCGGAGACGTTGGCCAGGGTGATCGTCTTGTCGGTGATCCCGGGGCCGTTCTTGAAGCCGTCGCAGCTGACGCCCTTGGCCGCGACCGGCGGCGGGTCCTCCCCGGTGGCTGCACCACCGCTCGTCCCGCCCCCCGTGGTCCCTCCCGTGGCTCCGCCGCCGGAGCCCGTGGCCCCGCCCGCAGCCGTGGTCCCTCCGTCGGTGGTCGTGCCGCCGGTCCCACCGGTGGTGCCCCCGTCGGTGCCGGTCAGGGTGCCGTCGGCGGCGACCCCTCCGGCGCCGCCGTTGGCGGCCCGCACGGTGTCGGGGTCCAGCTGGGACCCACAGGCAGCAAGCGAGAGGGCCACCCCGACGACGATCGGGGCAGCCCAGCGGGAACGGCGAACTCGCACGAGTGTGCTCCTCGACTAGAACGTGTTGCACCGCCTCAACGAACGAATGTGAACAGAGTCACGGTTTTGCCCGAGGAACGAACCCGTCCGGTCCGGAGGGTCGTGCGAGTCAGTCGACGAGGCGGCGGCCGAAGTAGCGCGAGAGCGGGGCGTCCTTGTAGAA
>CAZKZQ010000299.1:0-4578 GCA_964557235.1 uncultured Nocardioidaceae bacterium | reverse complement strand
CGACTGCGGAGGAAGTCGATGACCTCCCACGCGAAGTAGCCGGACGGCGCGGCCAGGAGCAGCTGCCGGCGGGCGTCGTCGGGATCGCCAGGTGTCAGGCGGTGCGGGTGGCGATCAGGCCGGCGAAGTCGTTGAGCGCCTGCTTGACCGGGCCCTCGGGGACGACGGTGAGCAGGTCGAGCGCGCTGTTGGCGAGCTGGAGGACGTAGCGCCGGGCCTCGCCCATCGACGGGTGCTCGCGCATCAGGTGCAGCGCCTCGGCGTGGAGGGCGTCGTCGGTGAGCGGTGCCGACAACAGCTCCTGGAGCCGGGCGTCGGCCGGGTCCTGCGAGCGCAGGGCCATGAGCGTCGGGAGGGTCGGGACGCCCTCGCGCAGGTCGGTGCCCGGGGTCTTGCCGGACACGTCGGAGTCGCTGCCGAGGTCGAGGATGTCGTCGGAGAGCTGGAAGGCGACGCCGACGCGCTCGCCGTACCCCGTCAGGGCGGCGGTGACCTCGGGCGTGCAGCCGGAGAACATCGCGCCGTAGCGCGCCGAGGTGGCGATCAGCGAGCCGGTCTTGCCGCCGACCACGCGGAGGTAGTGCTCGAGCAGGTCCTCACCGGGACGGGGCTCGCGGGTCTCGAGGATCTGCCCCTCGACCAGGCGGCTGAACGTCTCGGCCTGGATGCGGACCGCCTCGGGACCGAGCCGTGCGGTGAGCTCCGAGGACTTCGAGAACAGCCAGTCGCCGGCCAGGATCGCCACGTGGTTGTCCCAGCGGACGTTGGCCGAGTCGGCACCCCGTCGGATCTGGGCCTCGTCCATGACGTCGTCGTGGTAGAGCGAGGCCAGGTGCGTCAGCTCGACGACGCTGGCCGCGGTGAGGACGTCGTCGTTGATCCCCTCGCCGGCCTCGGAGGCCAGCAGGACCAGCATCGGCCGGAAGCGCTTGCCCCCCGCGTGCAGCAGGTGGCGGCACGCCTCGGTGATGAAGTCGGCCTCCGAGCGGATCTCACGCTCGAGGTGCTCCTCGACCGTGAGCATGCCGTGGACCAGTCGTTCCCGGAGTGCCTCGTCGGTCACCGGGAGCGCCAGGTTGCTCTCCTGGGCCGCGTCCGGGGTGTGTGTCATGGTCAGGACGACCTCATCGGATGAACGAGCCGGCGTTGCCGGCCAGGTCCAGGAGCGGGCCCGGCACGATGCCGAGCAGCAGCGTGGCGGCGAAGCCGACCGAGATCACGACGGTGGTCAGCACCGACGGCATCGTCACGGTCGGGCCGTCGCCGGTCGGCTCGGCGAAGTACATCTGGACGATGACGCGCAGGTAGAAGAACGCCGCCACCGCGCTGAGGAGCACCGCGACCACCACGAGGGGCACCGCACCGCCCTCGGCCGCGGAGGCGAAGACCGCCCACTTGCCGGTGAAGCCGCTGGTCAGCGGGATGCCGGCCATGCCGAGCAGGAAGAACGACATGACGCCCGCGACGAGCGGGGCCTCCTTGCCGAGGCCGGCCCACCGGGTCAGCGAGTTGGCCTCGCCACCGGCGTCACGCACCATCGTCACGACGCCGAAGGCGCCGAGCGTCATGAAGCCGTAGGTGACCAGGTAGAACAGCACCGCCTGGAGCGAGGAGATCTGCGCCGAGTCCGAGCCACCGGCGTAGAGCCCGACGAAGCCGACCAGCAGGAAGCCCGCGTGGGCGATCGAGGAGTAGGCCAGCATCCGCTTGATGTCGGTCTGCGCCAAGGCGAAGATCGAGCCCACCGCCATCGTGGCGATCGCGACCGCCCAGATCATCGGGGTCCAGTCCTCGCGGGCACCGCCGAAGCCGACGTAGAACAGCCGCAGCAGCGCGCCGAAGGCCGCGATCTTGGTGCACGCGGCCATGAAGCCGGTGACCGCGGTCGGGGCGCCCTGGTAGACGTCGGGCGTCCACGAGTGGAACGGCACGGCGCCGATCTTGAACAGCAGGCCGACCGCGAGCAGCGCGATGCCGCCGAGCAGCAGACCCTCGCCGCCGACGCGGCCGGAGACCGCCACGGAGATCGAGGCGAAGTCGGTGTCACCGGCGTAGCCGTAGATAAGCGCGACGCCGTAGAGGAAGAAGCCGGAGCTGAACGCGCCGAGCATGAAGTACTTCAGCGCGGCCTCCTGGCTGAGCAGGCGGCGACGGCGCGCCAGCCCGCAGAGGAGGTAGAGCGGCAGCGAGAAGACCTCGAGCGCGACGAACATCGTCACCAGGTCGTTGGACGCGGCGAAGAGCATCATGCCGCCGACCGAGAACATCAGCAGCGGGAAGACCTCGGTGTGCTCCAGGCCCTGCGAGGACGCCTGGCGCTCGGCCTCGGTGCCGGGCAGCGCGGCCGCCTGGCCGGCGAACGCGGTCACTCCCCCGTCGAGCCGGCGCTCGGCGAAGAGCAGCACGCTCAGCAGCGACAGCACGAGGATCAGGCCCCAGAGGAAGACCGCGGGACCGTCGACCGAGATCGCGCCCATCGCCGCCACCAGGCCGCGGGCGCCGTCGTGGTCCTTGAGGCCGTCGGCGACCTTGATCGTCATCGCCAGAGCGCCGATGACGCCGGCGGCGGCGACGACGGTCTGGACGAGGTAGCGGCGGCTGCGCGGCGCGAACGCCTCGACGAGCACGCCGACCAGCGCGACGCCGAAGACCACCAGGAGCGGGGAGAGCTCGAGGTACTCCAGCTTCGGGGTGTCGAACGCGTTCACTCGTGCGCCTCCTCGGCAGCAGGGACGTCGTCTTTGCTCACCGCGGGCGACGGGTCGTCGGCACCGACCTGGGTCAGCGTGGTCTCCACCGCCGGCGTGATCACGTCGATCAGGGGCTTGGGGAAGAAGCCGAAGAACACGATCAGGGCCAGCAGCGGCGCGAGCGCGATCACCTCACGGCGATCGAGGTCGACGATGTTGGAGACCCCGGGCGTGACCGGACCGGTCATCGTGCGCTGGTACATCAGCAGGATGTAGAGCGCGGCGATGACGATGCCGGGCACCGCGAACACGGCGAACCACCAGTTGTGCACGAACGCGCCGGTCATCACCAGGAACTCCGAGACGAACGGCGACAGGCCGGGCAGCGACAGCGACGACAGGCCGCCGACCAGGAAGACGCCGGCCAGGACCGGGGCGACCTTCTGGACACCGCCGTAGTCGTAGATGTCGCGCGACCCGCGGCGGCTGATGAGGTAGCCGGTCACGAGGAACAGCACGCCGGTCGAGAGACCGTGGTTGAACATGTAGAGCGTCGACCCGACCTGGCCCTGGCTGTTCATCACGAAGATGCCCAGCACGATGAAGCCGAAGTGGGACACCGAGGTGTAGGCGATCAGGCGCGGGATGGACCGCTGCGCGATCGCGACCAGGCCGCCGTACAGCACGGAGATGACGGCCAGCGTGAGGACGACCGGGGTCGCCCAGCGCGAGGCCTCGGGGAACAGCTCGAGGCAGAACCGGATCATCCCGAAGGTGCCGATCTTGTCGAGGATGCTCACCAGCAGGACCGACGTGCCCGGGGTCGCCTCGTCGGCGGCGTCGGGCAGCCACGTGTGCACCGGCACCATCGGCGCCTTGACCGCGAAGGCGATGAAGAAGCCGAGGAACAGCCAGCGACCCGTCGAGGTGCTCACGTCGTGCATGAGCGGCTGCAGCTCGGTGAGGAGGTACGTCGGCGTGCCGTCGTTGAGCTTGGCCGACTGGACGTAGACGCCCACGACCGAGGCCAGCATCACCAGACCGCCGAGGAGGCTGAAGATCAGGAACTTCACCGCGGCGTAGGTGCGCTTGGCGCCGCCGTAGCCGCCGATCAGGAAGTAGATCGGGATCAGCGTCGCCTCGAAGAAGACGTAGAAGAGGAACACGTCGACCGCGGCGAAGACGCCGATCGCCAGGCCCTCCAGCGCCAGCACCCACGCGAAGAACGCGTTGGTCGACCAGCGGCCGTAGTCGGCGTCACGCCACGACGCCATGATCACGACGGGCACCAGGATCGTGGTGAGCAGCACCAGCACGAGGCCGGTGCCGTCGACACCCAGCGCGTAGTGGGCGCCGAAGCCCTCGATCCACGTGTGGGTCTCGGTGAGCTGGTAGCCCTCCTTGCCGCTGTCGAACTGGAGCGCGACGGCGATCGAGAGGGCGAACGTCGCGATCGAGAAGCCCAGCGCGGCGAGGCGGCCGGTGGTGCCCTGCTTGGGCAGGGCAACCACCACCACCGCGCCGATGATCGGCAGCAGCAGTGCTGCGGTCAGCCAGGGGAAGCTCATGTCAGGTTCACCGCCAGGAGGGCCCCGAGCACGAGGACCGCGCCGAGGAGCAGGGACAGGGCGTAGGAGCGGACGTAGCCGGTCTGGATGCGTCGGAAGGTGCCGGACATGCCGAGCGCCGACGAGCCGGTGCCGTCGACGACACCGTCGACGATCTTGTCGTCGAAGGTGCGCAGCGACTCGACCATCGTGTTGCCCGGACGCATCAGCACCGCCTCGTTGAAGGCGTCGCCGTAGAGGTCGGCCCGGGCCGCGCGGGTGGCGAAGTTGACCTTCTCCGGAGCCTTGCGCGGGATGGGCTGGCGCATGACGAGCGCCCA
>CAZKZQ010000298.1:0-4602 GCA_964557235.1 uncultured Nocardioidaceae bacterium | reverse complement strand
TGGACCACGAGCGACGTGCTGCTCTACCACCTCGCCATCGGCTTCGGGTCGCGCGAGGGCGACAACACCGACCCCGCCACGCTCCGGTTCACCCAGGACGCCGGTGACGTCTCGGTGCTGCCGTCCTTCGGCGTGGTCGTCCCGACCTTCCACGACACCGACCCGCCGTCGGTGTCCTTCCCCGGCATCGAGATCGACCTCGCCCAGGTCGTCCACGGCAGCCAGGAGATCACGCTCCACCGCCCGCTGCGGTCCTCCGGCTCCGGCACCGTGCGCACGCGCGTCGCGGAGGTGTGGGACAAGGGCAAGGCGAGCGTCATCGTGCAGGAGGGGACGGCCGTCGACGACGCCGGCGAGCCGCTGTTCACCACGCGCTCCTCGATCTTCGTGCGCGGCGAGGGCGGCTGGGGCGGCGAGCGCGGCCCGTCCACCGCCGTCGAGCTGCCCGACCGCGATCCCGACCACGACTCGACGTACGCCGTGACGCCGCAGCAGGCGCTGCTCTACCGCCTGTGCGGCGACCGCAACCCGCTGCACTCCGACCCCGAGTTCGCCGAGCGGGCCGGCTTCCCCGCGCCGATCCTGCACGGTCTGTGCTCGTTCGGCATCGCGCTGCGCGAGCTCACCCAGGGGATGCTCGACTCCGACGCCGCTGCGGTGACGTCGTTCGGCGCGCGCTTCGCCGGCATCGTCTTCCCGGGCGAGTCCATCCGCGTGCTCGCGTGGGACGAGGGCGAGCGCATCCTGTTCCGCGCCGAGGTGGCGGGCAGCATCGCCGACCGCAACGGCTCCCCCGTCCTCGCCGACGGGGTCCTGGCCAAGGCCTGACCGTCTCGTCCGGTTGCGCGCGCGCTCTGGCGCGTGCGCACCCGGACGCGGCAGAGTGCGAGGGTGAGCACGCTCCCCCAGCTCGGTGGGCCCCTGTTCCTGAGCGACGGCGGCCTCGAGACCACGCTGATCTTCCATGAGGGCATCGACCTGCCCGAGTTCGCAGCGTTCCCGCTGCTCGACACCGACGACGGCCGCGCGGCGCTGCGGGCCTACTACGCGGCGTACCTCGAGCTCGCGCGGCGTCACGGCCTCGGCTTCGTCCTCGACACGGCCACGTGGCGGGCCAACCCCGACTGGGCTGCACTCCTGGGGTACGACGCTGCAGCGCTCGACCGCGCCAACCAGGACGCGACCCGGTTCGCCCAGGACCTGGCCGCCGACTTCCCCGACGTGGTCACCGCCCTCAACGGGGTGATCGGGCCACGCGGGGACGGCTACGTCGTGGGCGAGGCGATGAGCGCCGACGAGGCGGCCGACTACCACGCGACGCAGATCGGGTCCTTCGCCTCGGCGGGCGTCGACCTGGTCACCGCCATGACGATGACGTACGTCGACGAGGCCGTCGGCGTCGCCCGCGCGGCCGAGCGGGCCGGCCTGCCGGCCGCGATCGGCTTCACCGTGGAGACGGACGGACGACTCCCCTCGGAGGTGCCCCTGCACGAGGCGATCGCCGCCGTCGACGAGGCGACCGGCGGCTCCGTCGCCTACTTCATGGTCAACTGCGCCCACCCCACCCACTTCGCCGACGTGCTCGGCGACGGCTCGTCCCGGTCCCGGATCGCGTCCGTGCGCGCCAACGCCTCGCGTGCCAGCCACGCCGAGCTCGACGAGGCCGAGGAGCTCGACCGCGGCGACCCGCGAGAGCTGGGGCGCGACTACCTCGGCCTGCGTGAGCAGCTGCCCGAGCTGCGGGTCGTCGGCGGCTGCTGCGGCACCGACCTGGAGCACGTCGCGGCGATCGCCGACGCCCTCACCGCCTCGTCCGGTTGAGCCCGCGCCATAGCGCTCCCTCGACCGGACGGGACCGCTAGCCTCGGGCTGTGGAGCACAACGAGGCGGCCGAGAGCCGCAAGAAGGGCGGCGGGCTGTCACCCTTCGAACGGTTCGTCGAGGTGGTGCAGAAGCAGGTCAGTCGCGCGCCGTTCTTCATCGTCTGCTTCACCGTCGTCGTGCTGTGGGCGGCCAGCTATCCGTTGTTCTCCTCGGCGAAGTCGTGGCAGGTCGTCATCCACACCGTCGGCAGCGTGCTGTCGATCCTGCTGCTCGTGCTGCTGGAGAACGCCGGGCGCCGCAGCGAGGAGGCGGCGCAGGAGAAGCTCAACGTCCTCGCGGCCGGACTGGCCGCGCTGATGGAGTCACGCGCCGGGGACGACCCGAGGCTCCAGGAGGCCCTGGAGGACCTGCGCGAGGCCGTCGGCCTCGAGGACAAGCACTAGGAGCCCGCGACCGGGGCTTTGCCCGGAGCCCCCTGCGACGAGGTCGGGGCACATGTGACGAATGTTGCATGCCCTGCCGAAATACCCGCACCCACCACCGTGCTGAGGCATGCATGACCTCCTCCACTCGGATCCTGACCCGCCGCGGCCTCGCGGCCACGCTCGCTGTCGCCACGCTCGCCCTGGCCGGGTGCGGTGGCGGCCCGGACAAGGCCGGCACGGGCGTCGAGGACCAGAAGAGCGGAACCTCCCTCGCCCAGATCGAGAAGGACGGCGTGATCACCGTCGGCACCGAGGGCACCTACCGCCCGTTCACCTACCACCAGGACGGCACCGGCGACCTGACCGGCTACGACGTCGAGGTGATGGAGGCCGTCGCCGACGAGCTCGGGGTCGAGGTGAAGTTCGAGGAGACCCAGTGGGACGCGATCTTCGCCGGGCTCAACGCCGGCCGCTTCGACGCGATCGCCAACCAGGTCTCGATCACCCCCGAGCGCGAGAAGGACTACGCGTTCTCCACGCCCTACACCGTGAGCCCGGGCGTCGTGGTGGTCACGAAGGACAACGACGAGATCTCCTCCTTCGACGACCTCTCCGGCCGGTCGACCGCCCAGTCGCTCACCTCGAACTGGTACGAGCTGGCCAAGGACAGCGGCGCGAAGATCCAGAACGTCGAAGGCTGGGCCCAGGCCGTGGCGCTGCTCGAGCAGGGACGCGTGGACGCCACCGTCAACGACTCCCTCACCTTCCTCGACTGGCAGAAGACCGAGGGCAAGGACACCCTCAAGATCGCCGCCCAGACCGATGACGAGGCGCGCAACGCCATCGCGTTCCGCCAGGGCAGCGACGACCTCGTCGCGGCCGTCGACAAGGCCCTCGCCAAGCTCCGGGAGGACGGCACCCTCGCCGAGATCTCCCGGAAGTACTTCGGCGAGGACGTCTCCGGCTGACCCCTGCCGTGGACATCGACTGGGACCTGGTCCGGAGCTCGTTCGGGCCGATCGCGACGTACGCCGCGATCGGCACCGTGCCGCTCGCGCTCGCGTCGTTCGCGATCGGGCTCGTGCTCGCCCTCGCCGTCGCGCTGATGCGGCTGAGCCCCGTGCGCGCCGTGTCGGCGCTCGCCCGGGTCTACGTCTCGGTGATCCGCGGCACCCCGCTGCTGGTGCAGCTCTACATCGTGTTCTACGGACTCGGGTCGATCGGCATCAAGATCGACCCGTGGCCGAGCGCGATCCTGGCGTTCTCGCTCAACGTCGGGGGGTACGCCGCGGAGGTGATCCGGGCGGCGATCCTCTCGGTCCCCAAGGGCCAGTGGGAGGCGGCGCACATGATCGGGATGACGCGGCGCCAGACGCTGCAGCGGATCATCCTGCCGCAGGCCGCGCGGGTCTCCGTGCCGCCACTGTCCAACACGTTCATCAGCCTGGTGAAGGACACCTCACTCGCCTCCACGATCCTGGTGACCGAGCTGTTCCGACGGGCCCAGGAGATCGCGGCCTTCAGCTCGGAGTACATGCTGATCTACACCGAGGCCGCCGTCGTCTACTGGGCGCTCTGCCTGGTCCTGTCCGCGGGCCAGTCCCGGCTCGAGAGGAGGCTGGACCGCTATGTCGCCCACTGAGCCGCTCCTGCAGGTGAGGGGGCTCCAGAAGTCCTTCGGGGACAACGTCGTGCTGCGCTCGATCGACCTCGACGTGCACCGTGGCCAGGTGGTCGCCCTGATCGGGCCCTCCGGGTCCGGCAAGACCACCGTCCTGCGCTCCCTCAACGGGCTCGAGCGGCCCGAGGCCGGGGTCGTCCAGGTCGGCTCCGAGGTGCGTGTGGACTTCTCCGGTCGCGTGACCGACCGGGAGATCGGTGCCCTGCGCGACCGCAGCGCGATGGTGTTCCAGCACTACAACCTCTTCCCGCACCTCACCGTGCTGCAGAACGTCATCGAGGGACCGGTGCAGGTGCACCGGCGCCCTCGGGCCGAGGCGATCGCGGAGGCCGACCGCCTGCTCCAGCGGGTCGGGTTGGCGGACAAGCGCGACCAGCACCCCTTCGAGCTGTCCGGCGGCCAGCAGCAGCGGGTCGGCATCGTGCGCGCCCTGGCGATGCGGCCCGACGTGCTCCTCTTCGACGAGCCGACCTCCGCCCTGGACCCCGAGCTGGTCGGTGACGTGCTCGACGTGATCAAGGAGCTCTCCGAGGAGGGCTGGACGATGGTCATCGTGACCCACGAGCTCGCGTTCGCCCGCGACGTCGCCGACGAGATCGTCTTCATGGACCAGGGCGTCGTCGCGGAGCGCGGGGCTCCCGCCGCCGTGCTCGACGACCCCCAGGTCGAGCG
>CAZKZQ010000297.1:0-4651 GCA_964557235.1 uncultured Nocardioidaceae bacterium | reverse complement strand
GACTACCTCGGCGTCGGTCCCCGCATCATCAAGCTGGTGAAGTGACGTGGCGATGATGCTGAGACGGCGTGAGGAGCGCGGCGCGACCGCCCTGGAGTTCGGGCTGGTGGCGCCCCTGATGCTGCTCCTGGTCTTCGGGCTGGTGCAGTACGGCTACCTCTTCTGGGCCCTCACCACGGCCAGCGCCAACGCCCGCGAGGCCGCCCGCAAGCTCGCCGTCGGGCAGGACTGGGTGGCGTGCGTGCAGCCCAAGATCGCCGAGCACGCCGGGCAGGCGGCCCTGTCGACCGTGGTGTCCACCTATCGCTGGACCGACGCGGCCGGGACCACGCTGACCCGCCCGGTGCAGCGCGGCGACTACGTCGAGGTGCAGGTCGCCTACGACTCCCTCGACCTGCACTTCCCCTTCCTGCCGATGCCCAGCGGCGGCCGGGTCGACGAGACCGCGCGGCGCCAGGTCGAGAACGTCCCCGACAGCCCACCGGCCTGCGACAACCCCGGGAACTACTGAGCACGTGCCCGGCGGAGCCGGGTTCGGTCCCCAGGCGCGGGCACCCCGGCGTCCTCCCCAGCGCGAGGCGCGCGGCCGTCGTACGCCGGCGGGACGCGGCACGCTCCGCTCATGACGACAGCCGCACAGCGCAACGCGATGGGGGCCTACGGCGAGGACCTCGCCGCACGCCACCTGGTCGCCGGGGGGATGGTGCTCCTCGACCGCAACTGGAGGTGCCCCGAGGGCGAGCTCGACCTGGTGCTGCGCGACGGCCCGGTCGTCGTGGTGTGCGAGGTGAAGACCCGGCGCACCGCCGACTTCGGCACGCCCCTGGAGGCGGTGACGCCGGCCAAGCTCCGCCGGCTGCGACGCCTGGGAGCCCGGTGGCTGCGCGAGCACGACGTGGCGACCCGCGACCTGCGGCTCGACCTGGTCGGCATCGACCTCAGCCTGCCCGTGGCGCAGCGCGTCGACCACGTGCGGGGGGTGGGCTGAGTGCCCGTCGCGACCGCACGCACCGTGTGCCTGCAGGGGATGAGCGGGCACCTCATCGACGTCCAGGCCGACGTGACGCAGGGTGCGATCGTCACCACGCTCGTGGGGCGCCCGGACGCCTCCATCAACGAGGCGCGCGACCGCTGCCGTGCCGCCGTCGTCAACAGCGGCCTGGCGTGGCCCACCACCCGCCGCGTCACCGTGCTGCTGTCGCCGGCCGACCTGCCCAAGAGCGGGCCGCACTTCGACGTCGCCATCGCGACCGCGATCCTCGCCGCGGCCGGGGAGGTGAAGGGCCTCGACCTCGACGGCTGGCTGTTCCTCGGCGAGCTCGGTCTGGACGGGAGCGTGCGGGCCGTCCCGGGCGTGCTCCCGATGGTGCTCGCCGGTCGTGACCGCGGGCTGCGCCGGGTGATGGTGCCCGACGTGCAGGCCGACGAGGCCGCGCTCGTGCCGGGCATCGACGTGATCGGGGTGCGCTCGCTGCAGCAGGTGGTCGCGCTGCTCACCGACGCCCAGGTGCCCGAGGCGCCGGAGGTCGCACCGCGCGTCCCCGGCCAGGTGCTGCGGTGGCGCGGCGAGGGGAGGGCCGAGGAGCTCGACCTGGTCGACGTGCACGGCATGGCCGACGCGCGGTTCGCCCTCGAGGTCGCGGCGTCCGGCGGGCACCACCTGCTGCTGACCGGGCCGCGGGGCTCCGGCAAGACGACGCTGGCCGAGCGGCTCCCCGGGCTGCTGCCCGATCTCTCGGTGGAGGAGTCGCTCGAGCTCTGCGCGGTCGCCTCCCTGGCGGGCGAGCTCGTGCCGTCGCTGGGCCACCTGGTGCGCCCACCGTTCCGGGCGCCCCACCACACGGCGAGCAAGGCCAGCCTGCTCGGCGGCGGCTCGGGGCGGGTGCGGCCGGGGGAGATCTCGCGGGCGCTGCACGGCGTCCTCTTCCTCGACGAGTTCCCGCTGTTCAACCTCGACATCATCGACGCGCTGCGGCAGCCGCTCGAGAGCGGCGAGGTGACGATCGCCCGCGGCGAGGAGGTCGCGACCTTCCCGGCGCGGTCGCTGGTGGTGCTCGCGTCCAACCCGTGTCCCTGTGGCGACTTCCATCCAGACGTCCGGCTGAGCCGCTGCTCCTGCACCGAGGTGCGCCGCCGTCAGTACCGCTCCCGCGTCAGCGGCCCGATCGAGGACCGCATCGACATCCGCCGCCACGTGCAGGCGGTGCGACCCCACGAGATCGGCGACCCGCTGGCCCGTCCCGAGCCGACGGCCGTCGTGCGGGCGCGGGTCGAGGCGGCGCGGACCCGCCAGGTCGAGCGCTACGCCGGCACGCCGTGGCGGCTCAACGCCGACGTGCCCGGGCCGGTGCTCGCCGAGCTGTGGCCGCTGGCCGCCTCGGGCCAGGCGCTGGTCGAGCGCCACCTCTACGACGGCACGCTGACCCGGCGCGGCGCGGTGCGCACCCACCGGCTCGCCTGGACCGTCGCCGACCTGCGCGGCCTGCCCGCCGGTGAGGCCCCGGGCCACGAGGAGGTCGACGTGGCCCTGCGCCTGCGGCTCGGCCAGGACCTGCCGTCCAGCGCGCTCGCGGCGGGTGCCCGATGAGCGGCGCGGACAGCCGTGACCGGCTGGCGCGGGTGGCCCTCAACGGCCTCTTCGAGCCCGCGGACCCCAAGGTCGCCCCGCTGGTGTCCCGGCTCGGGGCGGTCGGGGTCTATGAGCGGCTGCTCGCGGACCCCGGGCTCCAGGACCTGCGCTCGCGGTCCTCGGAGAGGCTGGCGGCCCTCGACCCCGCGGCGGTGCTGGACCGCGCGCGGAGGAGCGGCATCCGGTTCGTCGTGCCGGGTGACGACGAGTGGCCCCCGCAGCTGGCCGACCTCGACCGCATCGACCTGCTCAACGGCATGGGCGGATCGCCCCTGGGCCTGTGGGTCCGGGGGCCCGGCCACCTCGCCCGGCTCGCCGAGCGGTCGGTGGCCGTCGTCGGCTCGCGGTCGAGCACCGACTACGGCGAGCGGGTCGCCGGTGACATCTCCGCCCACCTGACCCGTGGCGGGCGCACCGTCGTCTCTGGCGCGGCCTACGGCATCGACACCGCGGCGCACCGGGCCGCGCTCGGGTCGCGCGGACCGACCGTGGCCGTCCTCGCAGGCGGGGTGGACCGTGCCTACCCGGCCGGCAACGCCGACCTGCTGCGCGTGATCCTCGAGCAGGGGCTCGTCGTGTCCGAGGCACAGCCCGGCTGGTCCCCGAGCCGGTCCCGCTTCCTGGGCCGCAACCGGCTGATCGCGGCCATGACCCGCGGCACCGTCGTGGTGGAGGCGGCCGTGCGCAGCGGTGCCCTCAACACCGCCAGCTGGGCCGAGCTGCTGCACCGCGTCGTCATGGGGGTGCCGGGACCGGTCTTCAGCGCTCCGTCGGAGGGCGTGCACGAGCTGCTCCACGGTGGCACGGCCAGCCTGGTCACGCGTGGCGAGCACGTCGAGGACCTGGTCGGGGCCGTGGGCGAGGCCACCTGGGTGCGGCCCCGCGCTCCCGAGACGCTGTTCGACCTGCTGGCCGACGAGGACCGCAGGGTGCTCGAGGCGGTGCCGCTCGGCTCCGCGGCGTCGGTGACCTCGATCGCCCGCACCGCCGGGGTCTCGGTCAGGTCGGCGCGTGAGTCGCTCGACCGGCTCCTGGGCGAGGGGTGGGTCGAGGGGGGAGCCGGTCGCTGGCGTCAGGCCACCCGACGGGGTCAGGTGGTCGGGTCGACGAGCTCGCAGCCGTGACGCGTCTCGGTGGAGACGGAGCACTCGTCGGAGCCGTCGCCGCCCCAGCCCTCGTCGGTGCCGCCCCAGCCGCCGACGTAGTCGTTGCCCGCACCGCCGTGGAGCAGGTCGTCACCCTCACCGCCGGCGACCTCGTCCGGTCCGGCACCGCCGTACACGTCGTCGTCCCCGGCCTCCCCCTGGAGGACGTCGCGGGCCGCTCCGCCGAGCAGGGTGTCGTCGCCCAACCCGCCGCGGAGGGAGTCCTCCCCGTCGCCGCCGGACAGGTTGTCGTCGCCCCGACCGCCGGACAGCACGTCGTCGCCGGGACCGCCGGAGAGGAACTGCCGACCCGTGGTGGCCAGCAGCACGTCGTGGCCGGTGCCGCCGCGCAGGTGGGCCATGAGCCCGTTGCTCACGACGATGCGGTCGTGGCCGGCCTCGCCGTTCAGGTCCGGCACGTTCTCGGTCCAGCGCCCGATCAGGATCCGGTCGTCGCCCGTCCCGCCCTGGACCCAGGAGGAACCGCACACGCGGTCGGCCCCGGCGCCGGCGAACACCGCGACGTGGGGGTCGCGCACCGCGACCACGTCGGCGCGGTCGGTCCCGCGGATGACGCCTCCCCGGGCGTCGGCGTCGGTGAGGGTCGCTCGCTTGCCGAAGCAGGTCGGAGCACCCGCCCCGACGGCGGCGGGCACGGCCGTGGGCGAGACGGCCGCCAGCGTCGCCGCGGCGACGACGAGCCAGGCGCGGGAGGCGGGACGAAGGCGGGAGACGGCGTGGTGCTGCACGGGAGACCTCCGAGGGCGGTCGGTGTGGGGGACGGACACCTGTGATGACGCCGCCGGCACCGGTTCGGTTGCCCGGGTCGCGGCCCTTTCTCGGCATACGCTCGGCCCATGCCCGAGGAGCCGGTCGC